>JAFCDY010000002.1 GCA_017609445.1 Candidatus Aenigmatarchaeota archaeon
TGCGTTTGTTAGTTTTGTTAATAGGCTTGATTTTCCAGACTGCGTCAGACCAATTATAGTTATCTGTGCGTCTCCTTCCTTGGGAATTGTTGTTATGTGCCTTGCCTTTTTTCCTTCACTTTGTTTTCTTAATTTGGCTAGTTTTGACTTCAATTCAGCAAGAAGATGCTCTGTACCTTTGTGTTTTGGACAGGTTCTGATCATTTCCTCAAGTGCTTCTATTTTTTCTCTCTTTGTCCTCGCATCCAGATATCTCTCATGTGCTTTAGCATACTCGGGAGTGACGTTGGTTGGCATAAATATAGAATTCATTCAGAATATTTAAACTTTACAAAATCGAAGCAATCTCAACATAAGATGACGCATAAAGAATAATAGTTGAGATAACTAAAAGTATAATGGTAACGCTAAGATATCTCTTCCAACTGTGCTCTCTTGTTAGGACATTTGAAAGAAAATAAAATATTGAAAAGGAAAATATGATGAAACTTATGAATTCTAAGATAACTATGTTAAAAATATCAAATCCTAAGAGACTCGTATCATAACCTAGAACTAATCCTGTGTTATATGAAATGGGTATCAGTAATATTCCTGAACTCAGAACGGTTGCACTTGCTTTTTTCATGTTATCTCCGAATATTAAAAAACTTGCAGAAGGTTTATCCTCATGGTATTCTTCTTTGATGATATCGTATGTTTTATTCTTCTCTTTCAGGGTGACAACTATTTCTCTATGTATGTTTCGGGCTTCTTCTATTTTTCCTTCTTCAATCGTTTCTACCTCCGACTTGATTATCACTTCTTCTGCGTGTCTAGCAGAGTAGAAACCGTAAGAAAATGAAGAAAGAAGTAACACAACTGCAATTATAAGGCATGCTAGAATTTTGTTTATTTTTATTTTAGTTTTCATTTTACTAATTTTCTTTTCATTGGCCTTAGATATCCATCCAGCAAACGAACCGTAAACCATTCCCGAGAGAAGATATCTGAGGCTTAATGTAAATATGACTGTAGAACCATAAGAAACATTGAATAGTGTGTAACCCACTATCACAGAAAGTAAGGCATTTGCTAAGAGTCCCATTGAACCTATCAAGACACCTTCGTAAACGCCTAGTCTTTTTCTTTTGTAAATTAAAATATAAGAAACGATAGATAAAACAAAAATAGTGAACCCGACGTTATAACCCAGAACATCCAAGTTCAGGTTGAGGTTGTAAGTAAATGATATGACTGTATGTAGAAGAGTTATAATCGAAACAGTTAGTATCATTTTCTTTGTTAATGTTTTCATAATAATCAGTAGTATTCTGTTCTGTAGCCCTCTTCACCAGAAGGATAATAATATTTGTCGTCATCTCTCTTTTCTTCCTTGGGACCTCTCTTCTTTTTACCGAGCAAATTGTTTATGATCTCTGTTACCTTATCCCTATACTTGAAGAAAGTTATTCCAGCTATTGCTACTACTATCACGATAGCAAATACCCATATGACTATACCATAGTCTGGAGGTGGCTCCTGCTGGTTCTCGAGAGAGGCTATGCTGCTCCTCAAGTCAGAAATCTTATTCATGGCTGAATCATATTTGCTCTTGGATGTGGGGTAGTCTTTATCCAAGTAGGCGTCGCTTGCTTCTTCCAGTAAAGTAAGTGCATCGTTATACAGTGCTTCTATATCAGTGGTGTCCTTGCCTCTGTTCTTAAGGTCTGTTATGTTCTGTTGAAGAGACTGAACCTCAAGAGTTAGTGTTTGTGCCTCTACTGAGAGATCGTCTATAACATCTATTGTGACGTCAACCTGCGCGTTACCGACAGAACTATAGATATTAATCTTGCCTGAATAGGTTCCCACATCTGTTCCTGTTGTGTCTACTCTTGCTTTGAGTGTGCCTTTGCCTGACGCAGATATTGTGTTTGGCTTGGTGACTATAGAGACCACTTGGGATGCGGTCCCTGATAGATTTGCTTCTATGTTTGCGGCTGAGACTGTGTCTTTGTTCTCCAATGAAAATGACTTGTCAAATACCTCATCTGGAACAGTGACCTCAGAGATGAAAGTTGGGGTCACCACCAGACTGCTCTGTGGCTGAACAGTAGCATTATAGTTAAGAGATATGTCAATAACAATTCTAGCCACGTCAGAATCAATTGTTATAGTTCCAGTGTGGTTTCCTGGTACACTGACATTCAGATACGCTGTGAAATCAGTTGACCCGCCTGCAGATAGAGAAGATATATTATTTTTTGTGAGGCTTATGTATGGTTCTAGTTCTCCTCCCTCTGTTATGTTTATATCATGCAGAGTGCTTGAACCGCCGTTGGTTATTGTGAATTTCTTGGTCTCTATTCCTGATGTATCTGTTACAACCTCCCAGTTCAGCGGTGTCACGGACAAAGCTGTGCCACCAGCATTAAACGACAGTGTACTGGTATAATTCCTGTAAGAATCATTAACCAGAATATCAACACTGAAAGATCCGCTTGTGGCATTTGAAGATATAGAATATATTGTGTCTGATGTTCCATTGTTTTCTATCTCGTCTATGAAACTCGCTGCATTTCCATCTGGGTCTGTTACATCTATACTGACAGTGAAGTTCATATCAGTGTAGACATTCTGTGTGGTAACGGTTATGGTAACATTGTCGCCAATGTCATATGATGAATTGTCAAGGGTAGAAAGTATGTTCCAGGCCTTAACAGATATAATTTTACTCTTATTTCCTATCTCTGGAACACTTGTTATCAGAGTGTAGTTGCCGTTAATTGACGACGGTTCCAAAGAATATGAATAGCTCCAGTGGGTAGCATTAATTTGATCCATATCTATAGAGTCTATCAGATTCTGACCATCTGGTTTTCTAATAGTAAGAAGCGCTCCGCTTATTGCTCCTTCAGTATAGACGTCTGCAACAACTATCTCTTCTGGAGTATAAGAATCCTTATCAGTTGCCATTGAGAAGTCTCCAGTTGTTGGGTTTATTATTTTGTAATTTCCGCCATATTTACCGAGACCTATCATTGAAGAGTTTTCCGCAACAACTTCCAAAATTACTCTTCCCCAATCGCTCGGAGTTATTATTTGTTGGCATAGATTGTGATTTGAATTGCAGAGAGCATTGACTGGTCCCTCCCCTATTATAGAAAAATTAGACATGTTCCAAATTCTATAGTACATATCAGAACCAAGTGGGCTAGAACCAGAATATGTACTCACATTTATTGTGTATGATGCACCTGGTTGATAATCGCCAGAATGTATGTTTATAGTCAAGTTTCCGCAAGTGACTGTGTCTGTACCATAACCTTTGAGGACCTTGTCTTTCTCGTGAGCAGTCACATTTATTAAATATTCGAATGGATCACTTAATTTTATACTGTCTGTGTATCTGTATCCAAATGAAGGGTCAGATGTTTCTGTGATAAGGGATAGAGACCCAGTGTCACCTTCTGGTATAGTGGTATAGTTCACAAGATTAAGGATACCATAAACATGCGAACCCTGTGCTGTGACTAGAGCATATAACAAAAATTCAGTATCTTGTGTCACGTTCCTAGGAATTGAAATAACATCTACAATCCATTCATCTTCTCCTAGCAAGTTATATATTGTTCTGTCAAACACTTCCCAGGTCTGGCTTGTGAAGTCTGACGGATTTAATAATCCCCAGAAAGCTCCCCTGTCGGTTGTATTGACTACAGAATAGGTTCCTGATGGCGAGACATCTGAACATAATGTTCCTATCCATCCTTCGTTTCCGTCCTGCTGCCCATGAACCCTGACTTCATGATTACTTGTAGAATATATTGGTGGATCGTGGTCAGAATCGATGTCTAAGTTAACTGTTATTGATCCCTCATTTAATTTTGACCAGTATGTGTAACCTCTTTTTGCCTCACAGTTATTGTCAGACAGAGAAGTGCTAACCCCAAGATTCACTGGCGACCCGAAAGCGCATCCCTCTATACCAGCATTGTCTTTGTAGACGTTTCTGAATGTCATGAAGACTTTTCTGTCGGCTGTAATGTAGTTGTTTATGTTTGAACAGAAGTTGTCTCTATCGCTTGAACTTGAATACACATCAGCAACAGTAACATCACCTACGAATATTAAATCAGAACCGTCGGCCAAAGTTTGCCAGTGGCTGGCGCCATCCCTTACGAGAGACGGCTCTATAGTAGTAACATCATATCCTATGGTCTCTAATCTGTCACAGAACTTTCTGTCTTCACTCCCTGATGTTATGCCTGAACATGTATTGACATCACCTGTATCAGATGTAACATAGAGTATTGTTTTGGTTGCCAAAACTCCTGGTATTATGAATAAGAACATGAGAGCTGCTGCTAAAACTACTTTCTTCATTGATCCACCTAAATATACTTTCTGAAACTGGCTTATAATAGTTTTGCTTCAAGAACAAGAAGATCTTCCCAAGGTACTTTCTTGTTTTTTATGATATTAACACTGAAATTGTTGTCTTTGAAGAGAGTTTGTATTCTTTTTAGTCCTGTTAGAGAACTGATCAATAATAGAATTTCTCCGTTTTTCTCCAAGTGTTGTTTAGATTGTTCTATGAATCTCTTAATAGTTCCGTCATCTGACCACATCTCACTTCCCTTTATTTTATCCTTATCAGGAAGATATGGCGGATTAAAAACTATCAGATCAAATTTACCTTCTACGTTTTTGAAAAGATCAGAAACAAAACATTTTATCTTGACGTTATTAGACTCAGCATTTTTCTTCGTTATTTCGACTGCTCTGGGATTTAGATCAACACATGTAACTGCTGATTGTTTGGCTGCTATTATAGATAGCAGACCAGAGCCGCAGCCAACTTCGAGGATTGTTTTATATTTTTTCTCTTTTAATTTCTCCTCCAGTGCTTCTGCTATCAGAATAGAATCCTCCCTAGGTTCGTAGACATTTTCAGATACGGTCAACTTGATATCTTTGTAATATAGATTCATATTACTCAACATAGAAATATCTGTTTTTTTCTTTCTGGTCCCTGTCCTTCTGGCTACCTGGTTTGTTTGCCCTCGGCCTTCCTGACTGCGGATCTTTTCTGAATGTTATGTCAACTTCTTTCAGAAATCGGTTGAATCCTTCCTGAAGCTCCAGCTGTTCAGCAGAACCACTCTTGCCAGACTCCCCGGTAAACAACATTGCCCTGTCTGAAAGGTAACTTAAAAACAACAGATCATGGTCTATTATCATTGCTGAACATTCCTTTTTCTCGCAAAATCTCTGTATGGTCTTGGCAACTGCTATCCTCTGTTCTACGTCTAAATAAGCAGAAGGCTCATCCAGTAAATATAAGTCAGCTTCCTTTGAAAGACAGAGAGCGATAGCAACCCTTTGCAATTCACCACCAGATAAGTTAGAAACCTGACTTTCTAGAAGTCTCTCGATTCCAAGAGGTCTCATTATTTCTGTCTTATATTCTTCTGTGAAGATCTTGTCTGTTGCTGACATCAACAGCTCAGAAACTGTTCCCGTAAAACTAGAAGAAATATATTGTGGCTTATAGGATATCCTCATTTTCTTGGTTATTTCTCCTTTGTCTAGTTTGATCTCACCTGCTAGTATTCTAGCAAATGTTGTTTTTCCTAATGCATTTGATCCAAATATTCCCAGAACCTCTCCTCTCTTGACGTATCCTTTTTTAATTTCAAGAGAGAATCCTTCGAACTGTTTCACCATATCAGTGAATTCTAAACAAAATTCTTCCTGTCCCTCTTTAGCAGACTTTATATTTTTGAATTCCAATGGTTCGGGCCTTACTCTTACGTTATCTTCTTTGATAAAACCGTCCAAGAAAATATTAATGCCAACCCTTGTTCCGTATGGTTTTGAAACAATTCCAAACGCACCCGGATAACCGTAAAAAACATGTATTCTGTCGGAGAGAAAGTCCAGTGTCGCTAGATCATGCTCAACCACCATGACAGCTGATTCCTTTGAAAGTTCTCTTATTAGTTTTGCAACCTGCAGCCTCTGTTTGACGTCCAGATAACTGGAGGGTTCATCAATATAGTATATTCCGGCCTTCCTGACTGCTGTAATTGCTATCGCAACTCTTTGTAACTCTCCGCCTGACAACTGCTTCAGTTCCCTGTCTTTACAATTAGTTAATCCAAGTTTACCTATGATCTCATCGGTAATTCCCTTTTCATCATATTTCTTTATTGTATCATAAGCAGTTCCATTTACCTCAGATAAAATGTCTATTTGCTGCGGTTTGACAACAGCTTTTATTTTGTTTTTTTCTAATTGTTCAAGATGCTTTTGTAATTCAGTTCCCCTGAATATCCTTATGAGTTCCTTTATGTCAGTTTCTTCTGTTTTTCCTAGATTAGGCTTCATCTCGCCAGATAGAATATTGAGAGTTGTGGTTTTTCCTACGCCATTTGGACCTAATAATCCAACTACTTCTCCCTGAACAGGGAAAGGCAATCTAAATAACGTGAAGCCGTTTTTTCCAAACCTATGAATAGGTTCTTCTTTTAATTTTTCAGGAGTATTGACAACAGTTATCGCCTTGAAGGGACATTTCTTGATGCATAATCCGCATCCGATGCACAGTTCCTCGTCTATTGTTGATTTCTCAGGATCGCCGCTAAGAAAAACACATTTCTCTCCTGATCTGTTTATCGGACAGACGTCAATGCATTCTAGAGAACATTTTTTTGGTCTGCATCTCTTTCTGTCTATTATAGCGATTCTCATAGAAGTGTTTTGATTAGAATAACTTATATAGATTATTCAAAAGCTAGTTCCACTTTGTTGTCATACATGTTTGTTATGATTTCTGAGAAGATGTCTTTAGAAACATGAACTCTATTCCTGTCTGCTTGGGATATTCTCACTTTATGGACTTCTCCCTCCGGAGTATATACTGTATTGATACCGACGACAGGCACTGGTGAAAACAAATTTTTCAGAAACTCTTTGAAGTTGTCTGCTTCTTCAACCACCCTTATCGGTTTGTTGAACTCTTTTGCCAAAGCCTTCACAACAGACCCCGCCTTGCCAACTATCCTAGCGGCGTCCCCTCTACCAGCTATTATCAGAACAACGTCAGAATTTATTACCTTGATTATTTTTGCGTCTGAGAGTGTCCTTATTTTACTGCTTAATTTGAACAAGAACTTCAAAATATTTATTTCATTATCAGATAATCTTCCACTGTCTAGTTTTTCCTTACAGGCACTACATAAAAGATCAGAGTTCAGACATACTTCACAAATAGGGGTTTTCATATTTATCAGACCTATTTAATTATTATAGTAGAAAGATATAAAAGTTGATTGTTATGGAGATAGGAATTGTAGGCAAGACAAACACAGGGAAGTCAAGTTTTTTCAAGGCTGCGACCCTCATAGATGTGGAAATAGGCAACAGAACATTTGTAACCATAAAGCCTAACCAGGGGGTTGGGTTTGTTACTGTTTCTTGCCCTTGCAAAGAGTTAGGAGTCAAGTGTAATCCTAACAACTCAAATTGTGTCAATGGTATTAGATTTGTCCCTGTTAAACTTTTGGATGTCGCTGGGTTGGTTCCCGGTGCGCATGAGGGAAGAGGTTTGGGGAATAAATTCTTGTCTGATCTGACGAGAGCAGATGTTCTAATATATGTAGTTGATATATCTGGTACAACTGATGCTGAAGGCCAGCCGACATCTGGTTACGATCCTTCCAATGATATAAAATTTTTAGAGGAAGAAATCGATCTTTGGTTTGAGTCTGTAATAAAAAGAAACCTCGAAAAAATAAAAGACGAAAAGAAAGCTGCGACTGTCTTGTCCGGCTTGGGAATAAAAGAGAGACATATTTTAGAAGCCCTCGAAAAAACTGGCGTGGAGCCTTCCAAACTGTCTAGGGAACTAAGAAAACTGTCTCTTCCTATTGTTGTGGCTGCAAACAAAATTGATGTCGCTGGTTCTGATAAGAACCTAGATGATGCTAAGAATAATTTTTCTGATTTAACAATAATCCCCTGTTCAGCGGAATCTGAGATAGCTCTGAAGCAAGCTTCCAAGTCAGGAGTGATTGAATATATCACTGGTTCTGATAATTTCAAAGTAAAGGGTAAGGTAAATGAAAAACAAGAAAAGGCTCTTGAGTTCGTCAAGAAATCTGTCTTAGAGAAATATGGTTCAACTGGTGTGCAGGAGTGTCTGAATAAATCAGTATTTGACTTCTTAGAATATATCGTGGTCTATCCTGTTGAAAACGAGAACAAGTTGTCAGACAAGAAAGGAAATGTTCTTCCTGATGCGCACCTGATGCCTAAGGGTTCAACTGTTATTGATCTCGCTCACAAAGTTCATGAAGATATTGGGAAGAACTTTATCGGAGCCATTGATGCTAGGACCAAAAAGAGAATAGGGGCTGACCACGAATTGAAAAACGGAGACATAATTTCTATTCAATCCAGATGATCATCTTCTTGTGTGTAAATAGTGTATGACGTGTTTTGTCTTGGAGGTTGGGGATCTTGATATTCGATTCTTCGCGGATTCGCTGAAACAGCTTCTCCCTAGGAATGATTCCTTTGTATTCAAACCCGTTATCTTCAGTCATTTCGCGCCCCGGTATTCTTTCCTATTTCCGGGTTGAGTTTAGATACATTTCTTCAAATTCTGGACGAATGCCCGTCCGAATCTAGACTAGACCACTACTACTTGATAGTAAACTTTTTAAATGTAGGATGTCAAATAATAACAGGGGTATGTATGAGTCCAGAAACCTATGATGGCCTGATATTTTGGGGAGTAGATAACGACAAGTTAGCGGCAAAGGTAGGTAGAAGACTTGAAGATAATCCTCCTGAAGGCATCAAAGTTATTGAATACACTGGTGATACAGACTCTCCTGGCTGGTATAAGGAACTTGATCAATTCATATATGTCGAAGATGCTATAGCCGCTTTAGAGAAAGCATATAGCAGGGAGCATATCCAGAAGCTTCATGATATGGACGGTGTTTATGTTAGAGAAATATACGATTGGGAAAGAAATCTTCTTAAGAATTACAAAGCGAGATTCAGCATTGAGTTACATGATACCCCGACGAGAAGAGGATTTCGTGAAGATGATTGCAGTGAGAAAAGGGGATTGATCGATATAGGGCTCCTAATACCATCATTTAACAGGAAGATGTTTCATCTTTTAGATGAATACTGCAAAGCCACCAGACCAACTTTAGTCGAGGAATACAACATAGAATATTTCTCCGCTAGCTCAAGGCTTCTGGGTACAGCACCGTATCATCAGATTCTTGTGGAAATCGACCACGATCCACTTAAATGCCATACAACGCAAATGGCAGAGCAGAGAGTAGAAAACACGTCCAATGCCCTCATTGAACTAATCCAGTATATGCAAAAACAATACCCTAAGCTGTGGAAAAAATATATTTGATTGAGAAACATTGACCATATCTGGTATGACAAACGAATCCCTGAGTCCGCATGAGATAGTAATCATTTCGTGTCTAAACGATCATCTTCTTGTGTGTAAATAGTGTATGACGTGTTTTAATTCTCTTAGAGTACTTTCAATCGGAAACACTACAAGGACATTGAAGAACATGTTCTTAAGGTGTACATTTTTCTTATTCACCCTAACCTCATTGAATCTGGGCATGAACGCGCCGACAAAGATGATTCTAAGAAAGAAAGATAATAGGAACAACAACTGAATCCCAACTAAAGTGAATAGACTAAATCCTGTGAAATATGCTGCAAGCAAACCACCAACCAAAGGACCGACGAACAACCCTGCTTTACTCAAGAATCTATAGTTTGCTACAAATGAGGGACTCTCATTTTTAGGGACAACATCTAAAAGATAGTTGAAGCTAGCCAAACTAAAACCAGCAAAAACAAACCCAGAAAATATCTGAACTAGCATTGCTTGTGGACCGTTTGTCACAAATATAAAAGGCAAAATACCAAGAGGTGTCAAAATAGAACATATCCTAAGGACCAAAACATCCCCATATCTGTCTGATATGACTCCCCAATACCTCTGGGAAACGACGCTTGTTAATATGAAACCTGCAGTAACAGCTGCAAACCAGAAATATCCTATTTCAATTGTTTTTAACATAGAGACTATGATAAAAGGAGACGCCATACCGACCGCAAGATGCATGAGCATTCTGAAGATGACAAAATTAGAATAGTTCTTATGCTCCCTGATACCCCTTAGGAAATGCGGAAAACTAAAATGAAAGTGTTTGTGAGATTTTGGTGGGTCTGTGTCTGGGACCCTCTTCATATAAAAATAGGATATCATACCAAAGACAAACGAGATTGCGAAGATTACAGCAAATCCCTGGATGTTGTCTATCCACCCGAGAAACCAACCAGCAGACAGGGTAGCTAAGAAAGAAGCCAGATTATTGAACATGTTTCTTGTTCCGAAAAACCTTCCTCTGATTCTTTCTGGAACCAGATCAGCCATCCAGGTAGTCCAAGCAGTGCTGCCTATCTCACTGAATATTGCATACAGAGATAAGAACAGCAGAATAATCCAGATACCGCCATCGTAGAAGAATGGGACAAATATAATGGGCAACAAGAAGAGCCTGTTGAATAAGGCTGTCACAAGTGATGCTCTTTTTTTGCTGTTAGTCTTCTTTATGAACTTAGAAGAGAAGAGCTGCGAGAGCATCCCGACAAGTTCAGGCAGAGCTTTTATTAGACCAATCATTTCATTTCCTGCGCCGACAGCTAGGGCGAGAGGTATCATATAGTTGTCCTTTATTCCCTGCCTGACATGGTTAGTGAAACCATGTTTTAGAGAATTCTTTAGTCCTCTGTCTACCTGTTTCTTAGATAATTTCATAGTTCATCATTTTTTCTTCTTTTTTGGCTTTTCCATATAACCTGTGTAGAAAATCAAAACGCCTAAGATGATCAATACCAAGGGACCTAATCCTTTAGCTATTCCCCAGAGGTATACCCAATATCCCTTACCTAAAAAAGAAATAGGCAATATTAACCATAATCCTATCAGGAACACAACTATACCAGCTATCTTCTTTATCATGCACTCACCTAAATCTTTATGATTTGTTTCTCTATAAATAAATAACTAAGAAAGAGAATTCATCCGGTTACTCCTGTAGCTTCCAGTAACATAGTTTGGATTTCTGCCAATTGATTTTCTGGTAGAGAATAGATATAACCAAAGATGGAGTCTTTATCGCCTCCTGTTGTGCCAACTTCTTTCACACCATGTTCAGATACCAGATGAGAAATAGCCTCAGGGACTCCTTCCCAAGAATAGTTCCAGCCTGCTCCTGCTCCCATCGGATCGTAGGACATAGCAAGCCCAAACCGCTCTGGTTGTTTGGGTTGATAATGACCTTTACAGTACTCTTTGTTTCCATAAACCTCAACTCTTCTGATTCGGGGCCCATCGAATGTACACTCAGACCCTAGACTACAAGAACCTTTTTTCATATTAGACATAACTTTCATACTACATATAATAAACAAAAATCTTTATAAGTGTTCCATTTATATATAGATAACTAAGCTTGAAGCCAATGGGGCGATGTGAGAATGGGAATGTACAAATATATCAAAAAAACTTGGAGAAGTCCTGAGTACAAGGAAATACAGAAAGAGAGACTGATTTCTTGGAGAAAACAGCCTGTCACCCTTAAAATTGACAGACCTACCAGACTGGACAGAGCCAGATCTCTGGGATACAAAGCAAAACAAGGTTATGTTCTGGTCAGGACAAAAATAGGAAAGGGTACGAGTAAAAGAGAAACTCCTTCTGGAGGCAGAAAACCACTGCATGCAGGAAGAACAAAGCATACACCAGGAATGAGTCTGCAGAGGATAGCTGAAGGGAGAGTAAATAAGAAATTTCCGAATCTTGAAGTTCTGAACAGCTACTATGTGGCCGACGACGGAAAGAGCAAGTGGTTTGAGGTAATTTTGATTGATCCCAACCATCCTGTCATCAAGAACGATCCGAAAATGAAGTGGATTGGAAGGCAGAAGAGGAGAGTTTACAGAGGACTGACGTCTGCTGGAAAGAAGGGAAGAATGATGAGAGGAAAAGGCAAAGGATTTGAGAGAAAGAACAAACCCAGAATGAGATGAACAATTTTGTACAACAAAAATGTTTAAATATTTGTACAACAAATTCTTAGTATGGTGAGAGTGGGAAAAGCCAACAGCATAACTGTAATAGTAAGGGATAGAAAGAAAGGGAAGAGCAAGTCTTTCACAGTCTATGATGCGAACGTCAATGAAGTTATAAGGAAAATAAAGAGAGCTTTGAGATGATTCTATTGTCGTTAGCTTCCTGTAGAAAGGTATTTAAGTTTTTCTGAACAAGATAAGCTTATGAATAGACATAAGAAAAAAGAGAAAGGCGCTCCGGTAATTTTTGGTGGTGGCAGAAAAACAGGAACCAATCTTGGAGATGCGTGGACACGATATAAGCTTGGTGGTAATGGAGGTGTCTATATGGAAGATCTTCAATTAGACGGCATCAATAAAGGAAGACACAATGGGCCACGTGGCCAATATGGTTCTTACATGGTGATTGTAACCGGGGGCTTTAACTATAGAAAGCTAAGGGGAGGATCTACTGTCAATTTAGAAATAACCAAGGTAAGCGGAAATCTTGCCCTAGGAAGGTCCATTAAAGAAGTACCAACTTTATAAATAACACTCTTTTTTAAACACAATTTCCCTATTCTAATCATGAAATTCTATGATCTAGAACTACATACAGGAGACAACACAATCCAGCAGCTAGCTGAATTTGCAGAGAAATTAGAATATTCGGGAATAGCTGTTTGTAATGATTTTGAAAGTTTGGAAAAACTGGAAAAAATAAAGAAAGAAATAGAAGACGTAAAGTCTAATATAAAGATACTCCTAGGAGTAAAAATAAAGGCTGACGAACCAGCTGAACTCAACAAACTAATAAGTCAGGTCAGAAATAAGGTGGATATTCTCATTGTCTATGGTGGGAAATACAACATAAACAGGGCTGCCTGCGAGAACCCCAGAGTAGACATACTAGCGCATCCAGAACATGGAAGATATGATAACGGATTGGATGTTCCATGCATGAGGGCCGCGGTCACTAACAATGTGGCAGTTCAGATAAACTTCAGAAATATTCTTCATACATTCAGAAGGCCTAGAGCCCATATCCTGAGCCATATAAAGAAGAATATAGAATTGTGCAAAGGGTTTAATGTTCCTATTATTTTGTGTTCAGGCGCCCAAAATACCTGGGAGATGAGAGACCCAAGAGAGATAATATCAATAGCAAATGTTCTGGGGATGGATCTAGGGAAGGCTTTTGTATCAATGTCCGATGTACCGAGAGGAATTATTGACAAGAATCTGAAGACTTTAAAGGGAGAAGCTTACAGAGGAGTTGAGGTAGTTGGCTGAAAGACCGCGGATATTGCCGCCCACTCTTAGGGAGAGGAAGAGATATCTGGCTTTCAAAGTAATATCTGAGGATAAAATGAATTATGCTGATTTATCAAACACAATATGGCACTCTATTTTGAATTTCTTGGGAGAGTTTGGAACCTCAGAAGCAGACATCTGGGTGCTGAAAGATAACTATGATGAGAAGGAACAGACTGGATTGATAAAATGCGACCATTTGGCTGTAGAAAAGGTCAGGGCAGCCCTAGCACTGGTCCAGAGAATCGGCGACATTAGGGTCATCATAAGGGTTCTCGGTATTTCCGGAACAATCAGGGCAGCCAAAAAGAAGTTCTTTGGCGAAAAAGACCTGACAAATTACACTTAAATACTTTTGGGTAGTAAATAATTAATAGGTGTTATAATGTCGGGTATAGAAGTCGCAGAAGCTGTTCTTTTGCTTCAAAAAGAGAAAGGCTCAGTCACATTTGTTTATCAGAGTCCATCTATCTTATCTATTTATGGAGATGACGACTTGTTTAATGGGCTAGCTGGACTAAATAATTATAAAGAATCCTTTGATCTTCTGGCCAATTTGGAAGGAAAAGAATCAGCAAGTTTTGAACTCATACAACTTTTAAGTGATGCAGAAAACAGATTGAAACAAGTCACAAACCACTTTTCCAGAATCTCTCCTGGAAAGGATCAAAGACTTGCCAAATATAGCGAAGAAGTTAAACAAGTATTTGAGGGCACTTGGTCTCCAGATACATCTAGTTATAGGAAAAAAGACGAAGAATGATCATTCCTTGTACAGTCACCGTTTTGTAGTCAATATATAAGTTTTTGGGTTCTAAAGATAAGTATGTTGACAGGACCGCAGACAATACAGCTGATAGGGATATTCTCTGATGCTTTGTATTGCTCAAATAAAGGAGATTTCTGTAACTTTATGGCAAATATGGGGCAGGCTGCCGCTCTTGACAGACAACTTATCAATATGTATGAGACAGTTGGTCTTGGCAATAAAGGCGACTATTTGTTGGGTATTGCTAGAGCAAGGAAAGAATCGCTGATAGAGGGGCTACCATTCCCGTATTGGACTGTGGGAAGGGAATTGAGAATCTGCCCTGAGAGTAGTGTGAAGGAAGGAGAAACTAAAAGGGTTTCAAAAATTGTGGCAGATGTTATTGAAGAAGTTGGTTTAGATATGGGGGTGAAGACGTACGTCAATTCCACTGAGCCTCGTGATTGGAATAACATTGGAGTTGAGATTGTTCTGAGAGACCCGTCTTGCGATGTGTCTGATACTGATAGGGCATTGGCTGAATTCTACTCAGAGACCAGAGGTGTTGATGTTGAGAAGTTATCAAGATATCTTTCAAAAGAGAGGTGGAGAGACCCAGCATATCTTCATCCGACAGGAGAGAGGGGTCACCCTCATGCAGATGTTGTTATAACTGAACATAATCTGTTTATGGGGGAAGGATCAGATCTCGTTCGCGAACACAGTTATAGTAGAGGAGCGTTAATACTAAATGAAGGTGAGGAAAAAGCTAATGTTGTTTCTGGAATATACCAGCTGCTGGGAGAATATACACCTATTATAACCGGTAGCCCAAATGTGGAAAGTGATAACCCAACAGATAGGGTTAAAGCATTGTGGAAAGATCTAGAAAGGAGAACCGCATTGTTCCTAACAACATGATGAATTCTAACCTGATATCTTTATAAACCTACATATACTTTAATATAGACAGTAAAAAAGAAAGATAATAATTTTATTTTGAGGTGATTAATATCGAAGCGATGCCTGAATTTATGGGTTATGATAGGGCTATAGTAACGTTTTCTCCTGACGGAAGATTATTCCAAGTAGAATATGCAAGAGAAGCAGTCAAGAGAGGAACAACATCAGTAGGTCTAATATTTTCAAATGGTGTCGTTTTGGCAGCAATAAGAAGGCTATCTGACTTAGCTATTCCAAACATTGGAAGCGATAAAGTTCATCAGATAGACGACCACTTGGGAGCAGCCACCTCTGGCTTCCTGGCAGATGGCAGAGTACTAATAGAAAGAGCTAGAATCAAATCGCAGATTTACAAATTAACATATGACGAACCAATAAATGTACTGGGAACAGTTAAAGAAATATCAGATGCAATGCAGTTATTCACACAATATGGCGGTGTGAGACCGTATGGTGTCGCACTACTAGTAGGCGGAGTAGATGAAAAAGGTCCGCAGTTATTTGAGGTTGATCCTTCTTCAGCATTCTATGGATGGAAAGCACAGTCAATCGGAAGGGGCGCTAATGCAGCAGTCAAGCTATTGAGAAAGGGATGGAAGGCAAATCTTTCTCAAGACGACGCGATCAGACTAGCTTTGAGTGCTTTGAGAACAGGAGAAAAAGGGGTTAAAATATCTGAAATTGAGTTGGCTGTCATAAAAAAGGACAAATTCATGGAATTTGTTGGAGATAGCATTAAAAAATTAAAAAAATACTGGTAAATTCAGAAGTTGATTACTATGCCAATTTCTGTTGAAAAGGCTGTAATAGCAAGAATAACTAAAGGTGGAGAGAAATTCGAGATTCTCGTTGATCCAGAGAAAGCTCTAGAGGTAAAATCGGGAAAAGAGGTTCCGCTGGACGAATTAATAGCATCACCAGAAGTCTATGAGGATTCAAGAAAAGGGACAAGAGCCTCAGATGATAAAGTGAATAAAGCCTTTGGAACAAACGACATCAAGATCATATCAAAGAGAATAATAAAAAACGGAGAAGTCCAGTTAACAACAGAACAGAGAAAATCAATGCAAGAAGAAAAAGTAAAAAAAATAGTAAATATGATATCAAGAAGGGGAATAAACCCGCAGACAAATGTTCCCCACCCACCTGAGAGAATAGTGAAAGCGATTGAACAAGCTAAAGTGAAAGTAGATCCAGGAAAAAGAGCCGAAGAACAGGTTGACTCCATCCTAAAAGAGATTCAAAAGATAATTCCAATAAAATTTGAAAAAATACAGATTGCGATAAGAGTTCCGCCTGAACATGCTGGAAAATGTTCCAATGTCATGAGGAACATGGGGACTCTATTAAAAGAAGACTGGAAAGCAGACGGAAGCTATGTTTGTTTGTTAGAGATGCCGGCTGGGTTGCAGCATGAAGTCTATGATAAGTTGAATAACATAACTCATGGTAATAATGAAGTTAAAATTGTAAAAAAGGAGAGTGTCTAAATGGATGAAAATAAATCAGAAGTTTTGGTAAATGAAAGACAATTGGTAATACCTGGAGATGTACTCGCAAGGGGTTTGGATTTTCTTCCAAGCACTGGGTGTTACAGATCAGACAATGAAATAAAAACTAAGTTATTAGGATTAGCAAGAATAAAAGACAGGTTTATAGGAGTTGTCCCGCTGTCCGGTGTGTATGTGCCTAGACAAGGTGACGGAATAATTGGCATTGTGCAGGATCTGCAGTCAACTTTTTGGATAATTGACATAAACAGTCCTTATGACGCCATCTTACAGTTAGGAGAGGCTACTGGAGAATATGTTGATTTAAGTAAAACAGACATATCTGTTTACTATGATGTCGGTGATGTAATATATGCCAAGGTAAATACTGTGGCAAAATCAAAGAACATAACGCTGACAATGAACGACTACAGGGCAAAGAAACTGGTAGGCGGCAAGATTGTAAAAATAACGCCATTCAAGGTCCCAAGGCTGATAGGAAAAGAGGGATCAATGATTGAGCTGATAAAAGGCAAGACAAACTGCCAGATAATAGTCGGGCAGAACGGTGTTGTTTGGATAAAGGGTGATAATGTGGGTCTGGCAGCCAAAGCTGTGAAGATTATAGAAAAAGATTCTCATACATCAGGGTTAACTGATAAGATCACAAAAATACTGGAAGGTGAATAATATGAAAGTAGGTGCACCAGAAAAATTAATAACCGATGGTAAAAGAATAGATGGAAGAAAATTAGATGAGTTCAGAAAAATAAAAACTGAAGCAAGAGTATTGGATAATGCTATCGGATCGGGGATGTTCTCTTTCGGAAATACAAAGGCATTGTCGTCTGTTTATGGTCCAAAACCTTTTTTTCCGAGAGGATTGCAAGATCCCACAAAATCAATAATAACTTGCAAGTATAACATGGCGCCATTCTCAACAACCGAGAGAATAAGGCCAGGGATCCACAGGAGAAGTGTCGAGATATCAAAGGTCATAGGCGAGGCGTTGTCTAATGTTATCTTTTCTGAAGATTATCCAAAGACAGGAATAAGCATCTTCATAGAGATAATCCAGGCAGATGCATCGACCAGATGCGCTGGTCTGAATGCAGCTTGTATTGCGTTGGCAGATTCAGGCGTGCCAATGAGAGACATGGTAAGCTGCTGTTCGGTTGGAAAAGTTGATGGAGAACTGGTATTAGATGTAGGAAGATTAGAAGATAACTATGGTGACGTTGACTTGGCCATAGCAACAGTAGGCGGGACAGACAAAGTGGTATTACTTCAAATGGACGGAATAGTTACAAAGGAAGAATTGTTCAAATTACTTGACATGGGCGTCAAAGGCTGCGCAGTTGTCTGCGACGAGCAAAGACAAGCATTAAGAAAAAAATACAGCACAGGTGAAACTAATGAAAGATAGAAAAGATTATGTTAAAAAAATAGTTGAAAGTGATATGAGGATCGATGAAAGAGGTCTTCTTGATTTCAGAGAAATGAAGGTTGAGACAGGAGTTGTTTCAAGTGCAGAAGGCTCTGCCAGGGTTACTATAGGAAAAACACAAGTTTTAGTTGGAATAAAGATGTCAGTGGGCAAACCCTTCCCAGACACTCCTGCAGAAGGAGTGATGATGGTTGGAGTTGAATTTTCTCCAATAGCGTCACCTGATTTCGAACCTGGACCGCCAAGCCCAGAAGCAACCGAAGTGGCTAGGGTCGTGGACAGGGGAATAAGAGAAAGCAAGTGCATTGATCTGGAAAAACTATGTATTACAGAAAATGAAGAAGTCTGGATGATTAGCATTGATATACATGTGTTAAACCATGATGGAAATCTGATGGATGCGTCTTCGCTTGGAGCAATAGCCGCACTTTTAAATACGCAAATACCAAAATGTGAAAACGGGAAGGCCGTGTTCGGAGAATATAGTGGGAAACTTCCAATAAGAGACAAACCAATAGAGGTCACAATCAATAAAATATCAAACAAGTTTTTGATTGACCCTTGTCTCGAAGAGGAAGAGGCAGTTGACGCAAGGCTGACGTTTGCATTAAATGAGAAGGATGATATATGCGCGATGCAGAAAGGCGGAAAGGGACACTTCACTGTAGATGAAATAAAACGGGCCCTTGAGATAGCAACCGAAAAAAGCAAACAAATAAGAAGCTTAATATCATAGTGATACCATGCCGAGAACAAAAAAGGTAGGAAGAACTGGTAGATACGGAGTCAGATACGGAACTCGAACAAAAAAAATAGTTAGAGCTATAGAGAAAAGACAAAAGACAAGACAGGAGTGCCCGTATTGCGAAAGACTTACCTTGAATAGAGCAGCCGCAGGTATATGGGAATGCAAAAAATGCAAGGTTAAGTTTGCGGGTGCAGCTTACTTCCCAAAATCTGCAATAAAATTCCAAGAGGGTGAAAAAGGTGTATAGTTGTTTGAAGTGCGGGAAGGATGTAGAAATGGACCAGATAAAAGATAAGATAAGATGCCCTTTTTTTTTATTTAGAATAATCGTAAAAGAGAGGCCTAAGAAGACAATAAAGGTCGCTGCAAAGTGATGTTCTTGAAGGCTGATATAGAGATAGAACACAACGATCCTGATCTGGTAGTCAAATCGATCAAACCTGATATTGATGTTAAAGATAAATTCAACGTGAAAATGTATTCGGAGGAGAATAAAATAAAGTTAGTGGTTGAGTCCAAAGACATAACAGGCCTGTTGGCTGGAGTCAACTCATACTTGAGGCTCATAAGAGCGGTAACTGACACAGGAGGTAATTAAATGGAAGAACCAATGAAGCTGTCACCACAAGCACAGCAAGCTTTGATACAAATGCAGACTTTTCAACAGCAGATGCATGGAATTGTGTTGCAGAAAGAAACATTAAACTTACAGAATATGGAGATAAGTAAAGCCCTCGATGAATTGGAAAAAGCAAAAGATGGTGACGATGTTTTCAAGGCAGTTGGCCCTATTCTCATAAAATCTTCAAAAAAAGACATGGAAAAAGATCTGAAAGAGAAAAAGGAAACAATAGGCCTGAGGGTAAACAATTTGGAGAAGCAAGAAGGGAAACTTCAAGAGAAAATGAAGGAAGTTCAGAAAAAGATCCAAGACATACTAAAACCTAAGACAGCAGAATAGTTTTATAGTGCGTCTTACAATTATTCTTATGATTAGACAGATAGCCAAAGAGTTGAAAAATTATAGTGGTAATGTATTAGTTCTAACTCACCACAACGCAGACATAGATGCAATAGCTTCATCCATTGGGATGTTCCACTGTTTGAAGGAACTTGGCCTCAAGGTGGATATCGGTGTTTCTGAATCTGTTTCCAGAACAGCAAAAAGAATAAGTAAAGATTATGATGTTAAGACAAATCCAGATTGCAGAAAATATGACAAAATAATTTTAGTCGAAACATCTGTCCCTGAGCAGCTGAAAGGAGTGAAGAATCTTAAGGTTGATATGATAATAGATCACCATCTACCCGGAAAGCTTGCTGATGTGGAAGTAAAGTGGATTGATCCTTCTTTCAAATCAACAACACAGATGATATATCTAATTCTCAGAGAGCTTGATGTTCCTGTTGATAAGAATCTGGCTAGATTATTGGCAGCAGGAATAATAGCTGACACAAAATATCTCAGGATAGCTGATGTTAGTTCTCTAGAAACAATCATCGAGCTGATGAAAAAGGGAATAACAATCGAAGATTCTATGGGCATGATAGCCATGAAGCCTGATATTTCCGAAGTTGTAGCGTGTCTGAGAGCAGCAAAGAGGCTAGAGATGTACAGAGTAGGTGACTTGATTTTGGTCTTTTCTAAAGTGGCCTCGCATGAAGCAGCTGCCGCCAGATCCCTTGTAAGAATCGGATCAGATATAGCTGTGGTAGCTGCCATAAAAGAAAAGGAGTTGAGAATATCATCAAGAGGAAATTCCAAGATACTTGGATATAACATAGACTTGTCAGAGATCTTCAAAGAAGTCGGTGAGGCAATAGATGGTTCTGGCGGTGGACATGATTTAGCTGGCTCAGCTAACGGGAAGAATATAAAAGCAGCTGATAATGCCTTTAGATTAATTCTAAAACAAATATCTGAAAAAACTTGCAAAAAAGTAAAAAAATTGTAAACAGAAAACAATTTAAATATGAAACTGCAAGTAAGTTCTCAGGTGTCATAATGTTCGAGAGTATAATTAAACTGATAGAACAGATTGCATCAGACAGAACAGTTCCGAGAAACATTAGAACCAAATGCGAAGAATCTGTCGAGATATTGGGAAACGAAAAAGATGCAGTAGATATAAGGATAAATGCAGTTGTTGGAATAATGGATGAAGTGTCAAATGACCCGAATATACCGATGTACACAAGAACTCAGGTCTGGAACATTGTATCAGCTCTCGAAAGTATCGAGAAATAAGATATATAAATGGAATATAGCAATAATAATTATGGTATAGTGGAGGTATGAAAATGGTTCTAGAAAGACTATTTGGCAAGTCACTTGAAGAAGGGGAGTTTATTGAACTTGATACAGCTAGCGTTGATACGCCTTCTGGAAAGATACCAATAAGGGTAGAGAAAATAGATGACTTTTCAGATTCTGACAGGATACAGAAAGCTGTTAGAGACGGATCAATTGTTTTAGCTAAAATAAAGTCTCTAAAAGACAAGGACTTATCAGAATTGAAGAGGGCAATCGACAAGTTAAGAAAGACCTGTGTCGCAATAAACGGTGATATTGCAGGTATAGACGAAGATTGGATTGTTCTTTGTCCAAGCTTTGCTCACATCGCTAGAGAGATGTAAGATCATTGTATCTTTTTGAAGAGAATCTCTCCTTTCTTTACTTTTGTACCTGATTTCAGAAGTCCCCACTCTAGATTATCCCATTTTATATCTTCTTCCTTGAGACCCAACTGCTCCATAATTTTTACAGAAGCATTGGGCATGAATGGATACAGTAGAATAGAAGTTATCCTAAGGTATTCTAAAAGATTATAGAGTATATTTGAAAGTCTGTCTTCGTCCATCATCTCCCAGGGTTTTGTGTCGTTGATATATCTATTCAACAGAGCAACTATCTTCCATGCTTCAGATATAGCAGATTGGAACTTGAAATCATCCATAAAGTCTTCATAGTCCTCTGGGATAAATTTGAATATGGGTTTGAACAAATCCCTCTTACCTTCAGGAACTGTTCCTCCATTTTTTTCAACCAGCGACAGAACCCTCAGAACCAAGTTTCCTAGATCTCCTGCCAGGTTTGAGTTTATCTTTTTAGCAATTGCCTCCTCTGTAAAATCACCATCATCTGCTGATGGAATCTCATTAAGTAGATAATACCTAAATGCATCTACTCCATACTTATCTATCTGAACAAACGGGTCAATAACATTTCCCATTGTCTTTGACATCTTCTTACCCTGCGATGTTATGAATCCGTGGACAAAAAGTTTCTTGGGAAGAACAATGCCGGCAGACAACAACATTGCTGACCATATAACAGCATGGAACCTTAGAATATCTTTCCCTATGAAATGTATCTCTGCTGGCCAGTATTTATTAAATTTCTTTTCGTCGTAAGTATAGCCAATTCCTGAGAGATAGTTTGTCAACGCATCACACCAGACATACATTATCTGTGAGTCGTCGTCTGGGACGGGGATTCCCCAATCCAAAGATCTCTTGTCCCTAGAAAAACTAACATCTGTCAATCCGCTATTAATGAAACTGATTATTTCATTTCTCCTCTTTTTTGGTATTATTCTATATTCTCCTGCTTTTATTTTATTGGCTAGTTCTTCAGAATATTTTGATAGCCTGAAGAAATAGTTCTCTTCCTCAACCAAATCAGGTTTTTTGTTATGAAGTGGGCATAGACCATCCACAAGTTCTTTTTCTGTGATGAATTTCTCACAGCCAGTGCAATACCTACCCTTATATTTTTTCTTGTAGATATCTCCTGACTCAACTAATTTTCTCCATATCTTTTGCGCAGTTGGCCAGTGTCTTTCTTTATCGGTAGTTCTTATGTAATCGTTGTTCGAGATGTTCAAAATGTCTATTAACTTTTTGACAGATAATGTGTTATCGTCTACAAATTGCTGCGTAGTCTTGCCAATGTCCTTAGCAGCTCTCTGGTTCTTCAACCCGTTTTCATCACTTCCTGTTAAAAAGAATACATCATCTCCAAGAATTCTATGGAATCTGGCAATGGCGTCTGCTTGAACCAGTTCTAGGGCAAATCCTATGTGCGGCTTTGCATTAGTATATATAATTGATGTTGTTATGTAGAACTTCTTGATTTAAATCACCATAAGAGATAATGTTCTCGAATATTTAAAAAACAGGGGGACTAAATCCCTGCCTGCTTCTTCAACTCGTCTGCCTTGTCTGTTTTCTCCCAGGTGAAGTCTGGATCGTTTCTCCCGAAGTGTCCATAGGCAGCTGTCTTCCTATAGATCGGTCTCAACAAATCCAAGGTCTTTATGATTCCTTTCGGAGTCATGTCAAAATTCTTGTTGACTAACTCTACTATCTTTTCTTCCGGAATTTTCCCTGTTCTGAAAGTATTGACCATAACTGAAACAGGTTTTGCGATTCCTATTGCGTAAGCTATCTGAACTTCGCACTTGTCTGCCAGTCCGGCTGCGACAATATTCTTTGCGACATATCTTGCCATATAGGCTGCTGACCTGTCTACCTTTGTCGGACACTTGCCAGACATACATCCTCCGCCATGACTACCAACGCCACCATATGTGTCCACGATTATCTTTCGTCCAGTAACTCCTGAATCACCCGGAGGACCGCCGATGACAAATCTTCCAGTGGGATTAATATAATACTTTGTTTTCTCGTCAACCCAGTCTTTACAGATTGGAAGTATTACTTTTTCCTTCACCTGTTTTCTTATTTCTTCTGTGCTGATCTCTGGGTCGTGTTGAGTTGAAACAACAATAGTGTCAACTCTTATTGGTTTTCCATTGTTATATTCTACTGTGACTTGAGACTTTCCATCTGGCCTTACCCAAGCGAGTTCTTTTTTCTTCCTGACCTCAGCCAATCTCATTGTCAGCTTATGGGCAAGGGATATTGGTAATGGCATCAGCTCTTCTGTCTCGTTACTAGCATAGCCAAACATCAAACCTTGATCGCCTGCTCCCTGTTCTTCCCCCAACTTTCCTTCCACGGCCCTGTCATCAACACCCTGAGCAATATCAGGACTCTGTTCATGCATAGCAACAAGAACAGCACACTGGTCAGCATCAAATCCATATTTGGGGTCATCGTAACCGATTTCTCTTATAACCTTTCTTACTGTATCTTGGACGTCAACATAACCTTTTGTATTGACCTCGCCTGCGACAATTATGATTCCTGTTGTTGTTAGGCATTCAATACCAGTTCTACTGTTAGGATCCTGCTTAAGCAGCTCGTCCAACAGAGCATCTGAAACCTGATCACATACCTTGTCTGGGTGACCTTCGGTAACAGATTCTGAAGTAAAAAGATGTCTTGTCATTATATCTTACCCCCTAATTTAGTTGAGATAGTGTATTGATCGCCAGTATTAATATTTAATTGTTAGTAACATTCCGATAGGAATATTTATATGGATAAAAAATTATTGATAGTTATGGAAATAAAAGATATCAGAACGCTGAGAAAGAAATATGGACTAACTCAAAAAGAACTAGCTGTCAAGTCAGGGGTTTCTCAATCATTAATAGCCAAGATAGAGTCTGGAAGAATAGATCCAGCATATTCCAAAGTTATGGTTATCATAGATGTCTTGAAGCAACTGGAAGAAAAGAAGTCAATAAAATTGAAAGACGTCATGAACAAGAAACTGATGCTCATCCATAGAAAGGATAAGGTATCCAAAGCTGTGAAGCTAATGAAACATCATAAAATATCCCAGTTACCTGTTTTTGACAAGAATGTTTGTGTTGGGAGCATATCTGAAAAAACTATTCTGGAAAGAGTGACCTCAGGCGAGGACCTGAGAGGACTGTCCAGAAAAAACGTTGAATCCATAATGGAGGAGGCGTTTCCTCAGGTTGATGAGAACACACCTATAAGTGTGATATCTGAGCTTCTCGCGAGAAGATACGCAATCCTGATAACCAAAAGGGGCAAGACGATAGGGATTGTCACCAAAGCTGATTTATTGAAAGTTATTTGAGAATATTTGCAATAGACTTCATGACTAGGTTTGGTTCGTTTATTCCTGTAGCAACCAGGTAGTTTTTCTCGTTGTCTGATCCTGTCAACACCAGAACTGTTTTGAAACCCATGATATTTCCAAGAGCGATGTCAGACTTGCACTCATCGCCGAAGAAAATAGTTTTTTCAGGATCCAGATTCAAAACCTTTACTTCGTCGACCATGAACTGTGAAGGCTTCCCTATTAGGGTCGCTTCCCTTCCACAACAAGACTCTATTGCAAGAGCTACAGCACCAGAACCAATTTTTCTGTCTTTGCCGTGAACCCAGGCCCCACCCAAAGCTGTCTTATAAAACTCAACTCCATTTGAAAGAATAGTACATGCTTTTGACATATTGTCAAAGTTAACGTTCCTGCTCTCTGTGACTATAACAGCATCAGCCCTTGATTCAACAACCTTGATTCTCGATCTTCTCAGTTCAGATATCATCCCCTCTCCTATACAAAAAACTTTTTTGTTTTTTAGGACTTTCTTGGCAGGAAGGCTGGGATTTATTATTTGTCCAGTGGATGCCTTTATCCCAAAGTTCTGAAGTTTTTTTGCGAGACCTTCTCTAGTCAAAAGAGTGTTGTTCGTAAGAAATACTATGTTTTTATTTTTCCTTCTCAAGACTTGGAAGACCTGTATTGCTTTGGGAACTAGCTTGTTCCAGGTCCACACTGTTCCGTCTAAGTCAAATACAAAGTTATCATACTCTGAGAAGTCTTTTAATATCATGAATAATAAATCGAGAACATGGTTTATAAATTTTTATATTCTAGAAAAAGACATTAGTCGTTATGAAACATATGATAGAACTGAGAAATGTTCACAAAAATTACCAGTTAGGTGACTATGTCCTTCACGTCTTGAAGGGGATCAACCTTAGAATAAGAGAAGGCGAAAGATTAGCAATACTTGGTAAATCTGGTTCTGGAAAATCTACGTTATTGAATATGGTCGGGGTACTGGACAATCCGACTAGGGGGGATGTGTTCATAGACGGCAAGAACGTTTCCCAGATGACCGAGAACCAATTGGCTAGATTAAGAGGTAAGAAAATAGGATTTGTCTTCCAATTCTTTCATCTGATACCTAGCATGAATGTTCTGCAGAATGTTCTCCTTCCAATGACCTTCTTTGGCAAGAAAGATGTTAACAAAGCGAAAAAAATACTGAGATTGGTCGGCCTCGGACACAGAATAGAATATATGCCGAGACAGTTAAGTGGTGGAGAAAGACAGAGGGTAGCAATAGCCAGAGCATTAATAAATGATCCAGAGATAGTCTTGGCTGACGAACCTACTGGGAATCTAGACTCAAAATCAGGAAAACAGGTGTTAGATACATTATTAAAGATAAACAAACAGAATAACATAACATTGGTGATAATAACACATGATGTTTCGATAACAAAAAAGATGAATCGAATTGTGTATATGAAGGATGGTAAAATCGTAAAGGAGAGGTGTAAAAAATGAAAAAATTATTTTTGATACTGACAATTCTGGCGTTCTTGCCCAGCATAGTTTTAGCTCAGGCAAGTCTACAGGTAACTTCTACAGTCACACCAGACCCAGTTGTTCCTGGCAACGATGGCTATGTTGAGTTCGTGATAACGAACGTCGGCAATACAACTGCAGATTCACTGAAAGCCTCTCTCCAGAGAATAGAGTCTCCGCTTAAAGCAGAATCAACTAGCTTCATCGAGAGCATTGGTGCACTTCGGACAAATCAAGTAAAATCCTTTATATTCAAGTTCAGTGTTCCTTCAAACACAGCCTCTGGATTCTATATAATTGAATTCAAGTTATCGTCTTGTTCGGACGGCGTATGCAGAAATACGATCCAGAGCGCCGCTGTGACTGTTCAGTCTCCGTCGAGCTTAAGGATAGATTCAATAGAACCAAACGAACTAAGGATCGGTGAGAACACAACCGTCAATCTTGTTTTAAAGAATGCTGGCGGGAATGAAATAAATAACATTCAATTAAAATGGAATTCTAGCAGTGACATATTGCCGTTTGGTTCAGATGATGAGGAGTTTGTGTCCAGAATACAAGCAAATCAACAGTACACGATCCCTTCAACAGTACACGATCCCTCTGAACATATTTGTCAGCCAGGGGGCTGACTCTGGAGTATATCCATTTGACATTAACATAACCTATGATGATGCAACAGGATCTTCACAGACAACGAGCACCACAGTAGGAATACTAGTGACTGGAGACGTTGATTTTGTAATAAGTCTAGATGAAACAAACCTTGCTTATGGGTCAACTGGTTATGTTGACATAGATATAGCTAATAGAGGAACTGCTGCTGCAAACTTCCTATCAGTCATGGCTTCTTCGCCCTACGGGGAAAATGAGTTTTACATAGGAGAATTGGAAGCAGACGATGAGGATGCAATTGAGCTGACGCAAAATCTCGGAGGGGCATACGGTCCGTATGATCTTGATTTAACTCTGACATATAAAGATAACTTTAACAACGAGCATGTTGTTGAGAGGATAGTGAGGGTCACCCCATCACCACCCTCATTCCTAATTGTCGGAACAGTTGTTCTAGTAATAGTTGTTGCTGGTGTCTGGTACTGGTGGAAGAAAAAGAAAAAGTGATATAATTGATTCAGGAGAGCCTCAGAATATCTATTGACATGATTAAACATAGAAAAGTTAGGTTCGCTTTGACTGTTCTCGGTATTGTAATAGGAATAGCTGCTGTTGTCGGTCTGGTGTCAATAGGACAGGGTATGGAAACATCTATAACAGAAGCTTTTGAGTCGTTTGGCGCTGACAAAATAATTGTTTTCCCTGGTGAGTTCTCGGGGCCGCAGACAGGAAGCTATTCCATCAGCCTGGAAGATGATGATGTAGACGAGATACTAAAGGTAAGTGGAGTTAGAGATGCTGCTGGAATGTGGGTTTTGTCTTATCCTATAAAATTCAAAGATGAAACTCAAACTGTTTACTTGTTTGGAATGGACCCAGACAAAATTGAAGACATCTTTGAAGGTATACAGTCGTTTGAGTTGGAAGACGGCAAATTTTTAGAGAGGGGAGATAATTATGAAGCTGTTTTAGGATCGCTAACAGCTCATTCTACTTTTGATAAGGATATTGAAGTTGGGGATAAGATAGAGATTAAAGATACCAAATTCAAGGTTAAAGGTGTGATCCAGTCGACTGGAAGTCCTCAAGATGACAGATCAGCTATGCTATTGTTAACTACAATGAGGGAGATGTTTGACAATGGTAATGAGATCTCAATGATAATGGCTGTAGCAGATGAATCCAGAATTGAAAAAATATCTAAAGATGTCGAAGAAGTTTTAGAAGACAAATATGGAGAGGATACGATTTCTGTCACCACAAGCGAGCAGCTCGCAAGCCAGATAGGGGATATATTTGCTATTCTATCTCTGGTACTTGGTGCGATCGCGTCAATCTCTCTGCTGGTAGCTGGCGTTGGAATTGCGAACACAATGTATATGTCTGTTCTTGAGAGAACCAGAGAAGTTGGCATAATGAAAGCTATCGGCGCAACAACCTGGAATGTTTTGGAAATATTCTTGATTGAGTCCGTTGTTATTGGAGCCATAGGTGGTTTGATCGGGTCTATTGTCGGTGTTGCATTTTCATATGGAATAAATATAATATCGCAGGGTTACTTGCCGATACCTTTGAAGGCAAGTGTCTCTCCGCTGTTGTTCTTGGCTGGAGTATTGTTTTCTATTATAATCAGTGTTTTGTTTGGTCTGATACCTGCGAGAAAGGCTGCAAAACTGAATCCAACTGACGCACTACGATACGAATAATATATTTAAAGGTTTCTAGGATAGAACAAGAATAAATGCTTTTCGGTTCTTAATTTCATTATGCCGCTATACTTACAGGGAAGTGATATTAGCACAGATGGTCTTGCGAGTTTCCGAGGCAATCTAACTCTTTTGACGGACCTCAGGAAAAGAAAAGGTCGTGGGAAAAATAAGAGGAGAGAAAGATATGCAACTATTTTTGAATTTAGTGATTATGAAATAGATGAAGGTGGCGGCAGGCCTATAGCTAGGATCAGAGTGTCTGAGACAAACCCTAGGGCTGCTACATATAAATTCGAGTCTGGCAGTATGAATGATATAGATTCTACTGTTATAGCCATTCCACTGTCAACTGAAGCCTCTTCTGATGGAAAAGTGGCATTATATCTTGATAGATCTTCTTTTGAGGGTTTGATAACCGAGCAAGAGGATGCGTTTAAAGGGAACAGATTGAGAGCCTACCCAGGTAAAATATCTGATGATTATCACAATTTCCTAGAGAGATGCTATCTTCTGTCTCAGCAACGAACTATTTAAACGATTTTTACGAAATAACACTATGCAGAAATATACCCACGTTATATTTGCTATCTTGCTCTTCCTTCTATTCAACTTCATCTTCCGCTTTCCGTTATATGTTTCGATCTTTGCTTTCATAGGAGCAATGATTCCTGACATTGATTTAAAACCCAAAAAATATCACAGAAAGCTGCTTCACAATGTCTGGGTTTTGATTTTAATTTTGTTTGCAGGATTCTCTCTCAGTCTTATAGACAGAATGTTTGCAATAGCTTTCTCAATTGGATTTTTATCACATTTAATAATTGACGGAATAACACCAATGGGAATAATGCCCTTCTGGCCAATTAAAAAACCTAGGATACGGGGGCCAATCAAAACAGGAGGCTGGGGAGAGTTTGCAGTTATGATTTTTTTACTGTTTATCATCTTTTTAATAGCTAGGTACTTCTAACAGTAGGAACAAGCCTTTATATAGGTAAAACCTGAATATCTACAAGGTGAATAATTTGACATTCAGTTCAGAGATAAAAAAGACGCCTCTAAAACAAGGAGACCAATACAAGGTGAAAATAACTTCTGAAGAGAACGGAAAGGGAACAGTTAAAATAAAAGAACACACAGTGTACGTGAACAACACAAAAAAAGGGGACAAAGTAAAGATAGTGATAACAGATGTCGCCAGAGAGAAAGCAAACGGAAAGGTCATACTTTCCACAGAAGGTCTCACTGAGGATGGATTAAGCGAAGAAGTAGCTGAACTGGAAGAAAGAGAAGGTGATTTAATATGAATATAGGTGAATTAAGCCCTGGGATGAGCAATGTTAGCTTAACGGCAAAGGTTTCTGAGGTATCTGAACCAAAGCAGGTTACTACAAAATTCGGAACCCAGACAACTCTTACAAACATTAAGCTAAAAGACGAAACCGGAGAAATACCAATGGCTCTTTGGGGACTGCAGTCTGACGGAATATCAGAAGGCTTGGATGTGGAGATCAGCGGCGGTTTCACAAAAGAGTTCAGAGGAACATTGCAGTTGGGAATTGGAAAATCAGGTTCTATCAAGCCTGTTCAATAGGCCCAGAAAAGTGCCGTCGAGGAGATAGATTTCTGATTCTCCCCAATTTAGAATATTCTTCAGGATAGGTCCAAGGGGTTTGAAATCTCTAGAATTAAAAGGCATTCCGCCTATTATTGGGTTGAACACAGGCATTATTATGCAGTCTTCTAGATTTGCTTTTTTCTTATATTTTTTCTCTATTTTTTTGTTCCAAATAGAACATTTTAGCCAGCAATGTTCCACTGACCGGTAACCTCTCATCCAGAACTCAATCGCCGGGTGGACGTGAGCTATTACCAGATGTTTTGCCTTGAGGCAGTCTTCATCAAACCAGGCCTGGCCATGGCAGAACGCATGATCCTTGATTCTAAAGCCCTTTGGATTGTAGATTCTTATTTTTTTATTGACCAGTGCCTCTATATCGCCGTCATGATTTCCCTTTACTATTGAGACCTTTACTTTTCTTGATATTGAGTTGAGGAAGGCTGGGATTTCTTTCGATTCCTGCCAGGATATATTGGGAACCTGGTGCTTTATGTCGCCTAGGATTATGAGTTCTTTTGCTTTTGTCTTTTTTATCAGACTGAAAATCCTCTTTTTTAGTTTGTCTAATTGTGAGGGTATTGATATTCCCGACTTGTAGATCTCGTATTCTATACCAATATGAAGGTCTGCTATGATCAGGGTCTTTCCTAATAAGAGGGCTGGTTCTGTCAGGAATCTTGCTTTCATAATAATAGTGAATTTCCAAGATATTTATTTCTCATTCATTTCTGGTGGGTTATGTTATTAACCATAAAGTAGTAAATAACCGATAAGTTTATATAGTACTAGACACTACTATGTAGTAGTGGTAAATATGAATATTGCGGCGTTACTTCAAAAAAAGGCAGAAAAAGCTGTCAGCGATCCAGAAGGATTTAGAGATGAGTATATGGACGACACAAGGAAGGAAGCTCTCAAGAGGTATGGTGAGTGAGTTTTATGGCTCAGGTTTCTGGTGCAAGTGCAGGTGGAGCAAATTTTTCTAATGCTGGTTATGTTAATCCTGTAAATGTGTGGGATACTTCAAGTTTGATTGAAATAAGTGGTTCGCCATCATATAACGGTATACCTGGTGGTCAAAATATGACTACTTATGGCGGCAAAGGTGAGACAAGTGCCTACGCCCGTAGGGGTAGGATTGATACGGAACTTGCTGATGCAGTAGAAGTAGGATCAGTCCAAGATGAAAAAAGTTTTAAAGACTTGGCTAGTTTTGCTGCAGTTGTATCAAACCGCTTACCTGTTGTTAAAAGGGGCATGAGTAGTCCTCTTTCACATACAGATTCCAGGATTGTAGCTCTTGCAATTAGATATAGTATTGAAAACGGGGTTCTTGTTAATCTTTATTCAGAAGACCTCGCACTATTGCAAACTGCTAATGAAGTGTTAAAAGACATACCAGAAGCTGATGTTAATCTGATTTCAATTAGAAATGAACAAAACCACGGACGTTATCCAGATCACTACGTCTAATTTCAAATTTCTTCAGGTCCAGCTATTTTAACAACCTTACTGAAGCCGTCTTTTTCTTTATCTCTCTCCAGCCTATACAAATACCCAGAAACAGCTGTCTCCAAGTTTGGGTCGTGTGTAATCAGAAATATCTGATCCACAAATTCAGAAACCTTGTCTCTCAAGACATTGGCCAGGTCCTCTACAGCTCTCGAGTCTAGATTATGGGTAGGTTCATCCAGGACCAACCACCTCAGCTGCGGTGCTAATACAAGAGCAAAGGCAATTCTCAAAGCCAAACAAGCTATAGACCGTTCGCCCCCAGAAGCAGTACCATCTGCAGGTATCCAGCCAGTGCTGTCTTCTAATTGTAAAATATAGTCCCCTTCCTCTATTCCCAGCCTTACCCCATAGAGATCCTTATAGGGATATAACTCTGGCCATATTGCTTCCATCGCCTGGTTCACAGCTGAGACAAAATTCTTTCTCAATTGCTCTTGAGTGGAGACAATGGCTTTAATCTTTTTTTCTTTTCTTCAGCAATAGAAGAGATATTATTCATGTTGGTTTCAATTTCTTTTTCAAGCACTATCAGGTCTTTGAATTCTTTCTCAAGATTTTCTAAAACTGTTGCCGAAAACCTAGAATAGTTTTGTTTTTCTTGCTTTAGATCATTCACTTTGTTATTATACTCCTTTATTCTTTCAAATTTGTCATTAACTTCTTTCTTTTTCGATATAAAGTCCTTTGTCTCATCCCTTCTCTCTTTAAGTTCATCTGTCTTCTTTTGTATCATACTCAGGGTTTTTTCTAACATCTTCCTCTCATTCAAATGTTCGAAAATCTCCCCTCTAAGCACCTTCAAGGCGTCTTTTGCAAATTTCAGTTCTTTGTCCTTGTCTTTTATGTTCTCGTATCTCTTTATTAGATCATCTATCTGGCTTAAATCCCTTTCTAATTCTTCTACAGAACTTTTTAACTTCTTTATTTCTTTTTTAGACTTGACTATAGTCTTTTGCAGGTCTCTAATGTTCTTTTTCTTCTTATCCATGATAATCTTCTTCTTTTTAGACGATAGTTTATTATCACAAATAGGGCAAGAATCCTTTAATTTCTTGAATTCTGTGATGCTTTTGTCAATCTGCTCAATCTCAACCTGAGCTCTCTGAAGAGCTAACTGGTTAAATTCTAGCTCTTTCTTCAATTTAGACAGCTTTTTATCTGAATCTTTAACTTTAAGCTTCTTTAATTTCTTCTTTAGTTCATCCCTCTCCCTTATGATCTCCTCTAATTCGGGAATCTTCTCAGAAACCATCAAAGTAACCTTAGCTTCTTTTTGCGCAATCACTTTAATCAAGAAATCAAAATTCGATCTTTCTTTTTCGAGGCTTTCCTGAATCTTGCTTATCTCAGTTGTGAGATTTCTGAATTCCCTCTCAAGGTCCTGGTCTGTTTTTTCAGCTATTGGCATGAGGCATTCTTTTAGTTTTTCTATATCTTTTTCAGCGACTTCTAGGAGAGCGCTTTGAGTTTTTATCTGCTCTTCTATTTCCTGTATCCTTTTTTGTTGTTTTTTTAGATTAGTTACTTCTTTTTCAACAAACTTCCTTCTGTCAGTTGTTTGAGATAACTTTTTATCAAGATTATTCTTATCCTGTATTAATTTCTCTAGTTCTCTTTTGATTGTATCAAGTTTTTTCAGGCTATCGTCAGATTCTAGATTTTGGTAGACTTGCTTTTTTTCTTCTATTGAAGTTTTTAGTTTTCTGGAGACTTGTTTGGCGGTTGCTTTTGCCTTTTCAAACTTGTCTATTGATAATAGCTGGTCTATTTTTTTCATTCTGAGTCCCTTTGGGATAGTTAAGAACATATCCAATTGGTTCTGTTCTGAATAGATAGCTCTGGTGAATAGATCATAATCTAGTTTTAAGAGTGAGTTGACTTGTTTTGTCACCTTGGTTGATTGCGGGGATTCAACTAGATGGGCGTTCTTTCTCAGCTCAGCTGTTGTTCTTCCCTTGTCTATCAGCCTCTTGACTGTCCACTCGTTGTCGTCCAGCTGGAAGGTGACAGATACTTCTGCTCTGTCCTGTTTTTTTGGTTTTTTCATGATAATGTCTTCCAGCTTTATTTTCTTTGATTGTAAAGTTGGGAAGGTTCCGAACAATGCAAAACAGATTGCGTCCAGGATAGAGGTTTTTCCTGCTCCCATTGAACCGATAAAACAGTTTGTTCCCTCTGAGAAATCGATATTTGTATCTAAGTGAGATCTCCAATTTTTGAGTTGTAGTTTGGTTATCATTTTACAACAAACCAAGTCTTTTCATTATCATTGGTACGAACTTTGCATCAAAGATTATAACCTTTCCTTGATCAACTAATTTTTGAAATTCTTGCTTGTTGACAAATCTCAATTCATTGAATTCATTATCAGTTGCCTTTTCAAGATCTGGCTTGGTTAATAATTCGCAGACAAAATACATGGCAATTCCTAACCATTCGTCGTACTCGTTGCTGAATTGTCTGGGGTTGCAGTCAAAGAAAAACGGCAATTTGTCTTTGACCTTTATATCAGCACCTAATTCTTCTCTGATTTCCCTCTTAAGCGATTCAATAACATCTTCTCCAGGTTCCAGCCCGCCACCTGGAATCTCCCAGTGATTTCCTTTCATTCCTCCTTCATGTTGAGGCTCAAAACCTATCAATACCTTGTCTTCGTCAAGTGCAATCATCTTCACTGACACGTAAAGTGGAATTCTTTTACTCATTTTTCTTCACCAACAAATTGAAAATATCCTCAGAGTCGCCCTCTACTAATAGATCAAATATATCCTGGATGTTTATATCACAATTCAGTTGTTTCAAATTATCTTCAAGTATCCTGATTCCATGTTCCTCTGGCGAGAGCTTCTGTTCTCTTATTAGCTTGACTAATTCGACCTGCTCTTTAAGACTTTCTGATTTTAGTTTTCTGTCGATCTTAATTATCGCTCTGTCAGAGTACTTCCTTTCTATTTCATTGAAATCAATAGGAGCAGAATCTTTTGGAAGCGTTCCTTTTATTTTTAGTACTGCTATTGGTTTGTTTTGCATCTGGGGAATGCTGCCCAACATACTTTCTACATCGTTAGCAATGTTTGAAGTGTATTCAAACTCGTTCCAGAATATTTTTCTTTGCGACTCAAGAGGTATTTTTTTTATCTCTCCATTGTATTGATAGACATACTTTGGTTGAAGTGATTCTGTTTTATGAAGAGAAGTATATGTAGTGCTGCCGGTTAAGAGAAACTTTCCACTGTTTAGATCTTTGATTTCGCTCCAGTGTATGTGACCTAAAATGTACAGATCAAAACCATTCGGAAGGTCCTGCAGTTTTATTGTGGGCGGCTCAAGAGGAGAATAGATATAGGGTTCGATGCTCTGGTGGAACATCAAAATGTTCAACGCGTCTGGAATTGGTTGTGGATTCCATTCTCTGAGAACAGAGCCAGCATACCTGTCTGGAACGCCGGACATTCCGTGTATGGCTACTTTTTTTCCATCAACTTCAAAGACAGCTGTTGAACAGTTCAGATGGATCAGCAGCCCTGCATGTTCTAAAGCCTGTATTGGATTAACCAGATGCTTTGATCTTCTCTCATGCGTCCCGTGAATTGCTACTATTGGTATTCCTCTCAGAGCTAGAGGCGATATTTCATGTTTTTCCTTGTTTTTTATCTCTGAGAAGGATGTTCTGGATGGAACATGTTGGGCTTTTGACAATATTCTGGCTGCTCTTGAAAATACTTCAGGTCTTGGAACTCTTGTGTCGAATATGTCTCCTGCCATCAGGATTAGATCAGAGTCAAGTGATTTTTCTATTGCTTCCTCCAATCCTAGGAAAGAGTCTTCTCCTCTCTCTGATCCATATGCAAATCCACAGTGACAATCAGAAAATATAGAGATTTTCATGTTAATAATGTCACTAAGAAATATTTAAATCGTTTTACTGATAATTATAGGCGGGTGTCTGGATGGGTGAACTAATTCCACTATACAGATGAATCATCTAGTTATTTCTACAAAGTTTTTAAACAAGCAATACGAATTTGTAAAGGAGGATTAATATGTCTGACAAACTCAAATTAAACAAGAAGAATTTTTCAGAGTGGTATGACAAAATACTGGCTTATGCTGATATAGTGGATGACAGATTCCCGTTAAAAGGAGCTTTTGTCTGGAAACCTTATGGATACAAAGCTCTCTCGCTAATGATGAAAAAAATGGAGAAGCTTCTAGAAAAAGACGGCCACAAAAGATGCCAGTTCCCGATGATAGTTCCAATGTCATTATTCAAAAAAGAAAAAGATTTTTTAGAAGGCTTTACAGGGGAGACATTAAGAATAACAAAAATCGGGAGAAGGGATCTAGATGAAGAACTAATAGTAAGACCAACATCTGAAACAATAATCTATCCAATGTTCTCTTTGTGGATAAGAAGCTACAGAGACCTCCCACTCAAGGTCTATCAGATAGTTCCTATCTTCAGATGGGAAACAAAGATGACCAAGCCAATGCTAAGAGTAAGGGAGTTGGCAGCCTTCAAGGAAGCCCATGCTGTCCACGCAACATTAGAAGATGCAGAGAAGAATTTCAAAAATATGGTCAAATTGTATGAGGAATTCCACTCTTTCCTAAAAATACCCTTCATCTCCCTAAAGACTCCTGAGTGGGACACGTTTGCCGGTGCACTATATAATTATGATCTATTTACCATCCTGCCTGACGGAAAGGCGGTTGAACTTGGGTCTGTAATAAATCTTGGTCAAAAGTTTTCTAAAGCCTATGACATAAAATATATGGACGAAGACGAGAAAGAAAAGTACTGTTACCAGACAACTTATGGGATATCTGAAAGAAGTTTTGGCTCTGCTCTAGCTATTCATGGTGATGACAAGGGATTGGTGTTCTCTTCAGAAATAGCCCCCATACAAGTTGTTATAGTCCCTGTAAGCAATGATAAGATAGTCTTGGATAGAACCAAAGTGATTAGAGAGTTATTAGAAAAAGAATTCAGAGTTGAAATTGATTCTTCAGACAAAACTCCTGGAGAGAAGTTTTATCACTGGGAAGCCAAAGGCGTTCCTATTAGAATTGAGGTAGGGAATAAAGAAGTTGAAGGTAACTTTTTCACAATAAGTAGGAGAGACGACTCAAGCAGGCACAAGATATATGAAAAAGAAATTGTAAAAGAGATTCATTCCACCCTGAAAGATATTGACATGAAACTATACGAGAAAGCTGAGAAGTTCTTCTTATCAATGATAACGAATGTTGACACGTCTGGGGAAGCAGAGAAGGTCCTCAAGGAGAAAGGCGGGATTATCAGGATACCTTGGTGTGGAGACAATTCATGCGGGAAGAAAATGAGCGAAGACATCGTCGGCCAGGCTCTAGGTATTGATGAAAAAGAGAAGACAGATAAAAAATGTGCTGGCTGCGGTAAATCTGGGAAGTATATGTTACACATCGGAAGAACCTGTTGATTTCACTCATGGTTGGAAATAAAGATTATTTGAAGTTCTAACTGTTTTAAACCCAAAAAAGTTTGAAAGCTTTTATTAACCTTTAGTTAACAATAACCAAATATGTTGAATGCCTCGCTCATCGATAACCTGAAAAGGTTGGGATTAAACGAGTACGAGGCAAAAACTTACCTGACTCTTGCCATACACGGACCACTGAGTGCTTCCTCTATAAGCGAAAAGGGGAGAATTCCACAATCTAAAGTCTATGAGATACTGAGATCGCTAAAAGTCAAGGCCCTGGCACAAATATGGCCGTCAAAGCCTTACAGGTACAAGGCAGTGGATCCTTCTGTTGCTTTAAAGAACATTGTGATTGAAAAAAAGACTAATTTGAATAAATTAGAAAATAACATAAACGACTTAATCAGTAAGATTAGACCAAAAAACACTGAAGATGATAATGAGTTCTGGATATTGAAGGGGAGGAAAGCATTTTTGGAAAGTCTCGCATCGTCCATCTCTAAGTGTGAAAAACTGGTATATCTAACAACAGAAGACTTTCCGAGAAAAGAATTTCTGGATGATGCTTTCCTCAGTATAATTAGAAAAGGCGCTAAGGTGAAATTACTCGGTACGAATCTTACTGAACACTCAAAGGTTAGGAGTAAATGGTACAAAAACGTCGGAGCTGATATCTCATTATTGGAAAATAACAAGATCAACATAGGTGTGTTTGACGGTAGGGAGGGGTTTATCAAGGTTGGTGACAATGAATTTGTCTGGGTTAAGAATAACTCTTTGGTCAATATTCTGAAATATTATTTTGAGATGATGTGGAGTTCATCTAAGAACTTTCGATAGTTACTTCATCGTCATTTATTGAAACAACAGAACCATCCTTAATCTCTTCAATATCAATCTTATCGACACATGGTATTTCGCTTATTATCACACCCACAGCAACAATAGTCTCGCATTCTTTGTTTATCATAGCCAACGGCGCGACATTGTTTTTCTTCAGTCTGTATAACGCGTAGCTGCCGACAGTGCTCCCCTTTCCTCTCGGGAAGACAAGAATCTTTCCTGCTATTGATTTCCCTTCTAAAGGATGGCCTTTCTCGGTTACTTTTCCTGTGTCAGGGTCAACTCCACCGAAAAATGATATGGCCTTATCTGTAACGATCGCTTCTCCTTTCACCTTACCTGAAAAGATGACTCTTCCTTTCACCTAACCATCTCCTCCAGACACTTCTCAAAAGACATTATTTTAACCTTGAAATTATTTTTTCCCACTCCGTAAAAACATCCTTTGGCTGAATCAGTTGCCAAGCACTTAAATCTTCCTTTGATCGGCGCGACAACACAACAAGTATCGCAAGCGATCTTCGCTCCAGAGTCCTCTATTGCTTTTATGTAACCCAAGTCTTCGGCTCTCTTCTTGATAGGTCTCGCCACTGTTATCCAAGCCTCTTTTGTGACTTTCTTTCCTCTCAAGAAATTTGATATCTTCATTATCTCTTCTAACGTACAGTGAGGACAACCGATGCTCACAAAATCAACTTCACACTGATCATTCAACTCTACTTCAGCTTTCAAAATATGATCTTCCTTAACTGTGATCTGCTCTATGGGAATAGAGGTTTGGTTTGGCGTTATTCCTTCTATGTGAAACATCGCAGTTCCACCGTATGTTGCGATTGAAGCACAGAGAGATTTTAATTCTTCGGTTGAGGCTGTCTTAATTCCAACAAAATATGGTATTTTGTTTCCTATTTTTTCTCCGACTATTTTTCCTAAGAGACCAAATCTCTCAGTTCCTTTCATCTCAGCTTCCACTTTAACTCTGACCTGAGCCTGTCTGTTTTTTTCAAGATGCATACCATATTCAGGAGTTTTTCCGGTTAATGCTGCTGCTATTGCTGAAGGCCCGCCTTCCCTGTTTGTCCTTGCTCCTAGAACTGAGTTTGCATAACATACTGCAGAACTCTCTGACCAAGCAATGTGGTCTCCTTTTTTTGGTTTGTTACCTATAAGATAAGGAGTGCATGTGCAAGTTACATCCACGCCCATTTTTTTGAAAGCGTCGATAACTTTTCTTTGTTTATCTGCGAAATCTTCAGAGATCCCTAAAGATTTATAATTTTCCAGATCCATGCCTGCAGGATTAAGGGTTGTCAATACTTTAACCCTTCCGTCCTCTCCAATTTTTTCTAAAAACTCTAAACCAGCTTCGCCTAAATTAGAATAACTCACACCGGCAATTTGTACGCTGGTAACACTGATCATCTTCTCTGCTCCATATATTTTTCCAAGAACAACTAGAATCTGCATTGCTTTTTGTTCTGATTTGGAACATTCTCCGTTAAACATTTGTTGTTCTTCTTGAGTAAGTTTCATTTTTTCACTTCCTTTTCATATAAACAGAATATGACACAACTGGTTTCATTGTTTCTATTATTTTTAATATTTTAAAGTGCTTTTGAAAAATATTCTTTAATTCTTTTTTTGTGAAGCCTCTACTATATTTCCCTGATTCTATCTTCCAATTCCTATTTTTTGGGAATCTTTTATCTTTATAACTAAAGACTATCAAAAAATAATAACCTTCTGGGTTTAGTGAATATAATAGGTTTTTGATATATTTTTTATACATGCTCCTTGGTATGTGATGAAAACAACCCGCATCTAAGCAAATATCAAACTTTTGTTTTAAAGGTTTGGAGAGAAAATTATATTTTTTGAATCTTGCTTTTGATCTTTTTATTTTGTTTAGTTTCTTACAAAGTTTCAATGCCTCTGGAGATATCTCTATTCCTAGCGCATCGAAACCATATTCGGAGGCAAGAATCGTATTTTTACCAACACCACATCCAATGTCTAATAATTTTCCTTTAATTTTGTTTTTTCTTATATATTTGAAAATTTTTGTAACTCTTGAACTCACTCTCGCTGAACTTGGTCTGCCAATTTTGTCTACTAGAAAGGTTTTTCTAGCTTTGTTGTATTTGATATCATATTGTTTCCGTGTCGTTCTCATTGTTACTTTTTTCATTTAAAATCATCTAATTTAAGTTTGTGGTATTTTACTTTTTTCATTTTATCTACTCTGTCCAACGGCATCGTGAAATCAAAACCTACTTTAGTTGTTTTTCTGGTTTCTAAGTCTGATGAAGGGTCTAGAGAAGATCCCCTCTCCCCCTCCTTGACTACCATGTCTCTATTGGCCTGAAAACGAGTAGCCATTGCCCACTCGACCTCATTAGGATTGTAAATATCGATGTCTTTATCAACGACAAACACGTGCTTGCAAGAACTATGTCCCTTGAAGGCAGCTTCTATAGCTTTCCTTCCGTCGTCTTCGTTTTTTTTATCTATCTTAACAATAGCATGTAACCAAGAGCATCCACCAGGATTTATATTAACGTCCAGACACTTCACAACCCTGTTGACCTCTCTAAATATTGTTGGTTCTCTGGGCATGCCCATCAATACCTTATGCTCATAACCCCCTGGGTTCAGACCGTGCCAGATTGCGTCCTTTCTGTGGTAAATCTTCTTGACGGTAAAGACAGGTTCTCTTCTGATGATATCTTTAGTCTCTGTTAAATCCAAGAAGGGCCCTTCTTCGTGCCTCTCGTTTAGTGAGAGTGTGCCTTCGATAACAAACTCAGAATCAGCTGGTATCATGACATCACAGGTCTTTGCCTTGACAACTCTTATTGGCTTCAGCGTGTTTGCGATCTCCAACTCGTTCACGACTGTTGGTGTCGAGATTGCAGCTGAGAGTAAGACTTCAGCTCCGCAGCCAATACAATAAACAGCTGGAAGCTCGCCGTTGTTTTTTTCCAATAATTTCATTGTGTGCCTCTGCAAAATTCTCACAGCTAACTTATCCTTTTGAAACGGCATCCCTCTATGGAATGCAACATTTTGTCCAAGCTCTTTGTCCTTAACAATAACAACTCCTGAAGTTATGTAATTTCCTCCGTCGATTTCTGTGTGAAATAGAATTGGTAATTTCTCCAGATCATTTTCTTCGATCTCAAAGCAGGGAGCATCGCTTACTTCTTCTGGTTTGGAAGGATTTTCTATAGCGTTAATAATTTTTGGTATAAGCTCTTCTGTTTTGCACCCAAGATATTTTCCTGCTCTTTCTTTGGAAGCAAAAACATTTCCGGCAACCCTGAACTCTGACTCTTTTACTTTACTTAACAAGACTGATTTTTCCCCTGCTTCATGAATTATGCCAGAAATTGTTAGTTTTTTCGAGACCGGCTTATCTATTTTGATCATGTCTTCATCATTTTCAACGAATTCTCTAAAACTCATCTTTCCACCTCTTTATCTTATTGTTCTCTATTTCTAATAAATCTAAGATTTTTCCTGTTATAAAACCCTCTAGGTCAGAAATTGTCTTTGGTCTATGGTAGAACCCTGGAGACAATGGTAAAACAATTGAACCATACATTGAAAGGTTCCTCAGCATGTCAAGAGCTGGCGTGCTTAGAGGTGTTTCCCTAAGACAGACGATCAATTTCTTTTTTGTTTTCAACATATTATCAGCACACCTAATAATGAGAGTTGAGGTGTGGGCTGTCGATATCTCTGAACAGGTCTTGATAGAAGCTGGAATTATTATCATCCCGTCCACTAGAAATGAACTAGAAGATATGGAGGCTGCCATATCATTGTTTTCATAGACTTTGGTTGAGAGGTCTTTTATCTCGTCCATTGTATTCTGAGTTTCTTCCTTCAGAACATATTTTCCCCAGTCAGAAACTATAATATGTGTCTCTATGTTTCTCTCTTTTAACTCTTTCAGTAATGAAATTGCATAATTTGAACCAGATGCACCTGAGATTCCTATGATTAGTTTCATTTATTCACCTATTTTAATTTTAATCGAATCAAACCCATTTTCCTTAAAGACCTGAGAGATCTTTGTTTGCATTTCTTCATTTTCAACTAGAGATATCATCATTCCACCACCACCAGCTCCGGTCAATTTTGCACCCAGTGCTCCGTTTTCTAGGGCTAGTTTGCAAAGCTTATCCAGTTCAGGGATGCTAACCCCTATCTTAACAAGTAACTCTTGATTCCTGTTCATCAGTTCGCCTACTTTTTTCTCGTCGCCACCGAGGAGAGCGTCTTCAGCCTCAGAAACAAGTTTTTTGTACTCTTCAAATACCTTATCATATTCCTCTGGATTCTCTTCTTTCCTTTTCCTAACACCAGCGACTAACTCTTTAGTGCTTCCCTTTTTTCCTGAATCGCCGAAAACAAGATAAAATGGCTTTGAGAGTTTTAAGATTTCTATTTTGTTTTTTTCTCCATGCATATTTTTCTCAAAATGCAACAATGAACCGTAGGTGGCACAGGTGTTGTCGATTCCAGAAGGTGTGCCGTGCGAGACTGTTTCGCATTTGTAGGCTAATTCGTTGACTTGCTCGTCGGTTAGACCTAGATTGAATTCATTATTTAACGCTCTTATGACAGAAACTGATAGCGCTGCACTGTAACCCATCCCATGTTCAGGGACTATTGAAGAATTAAGAGTTATCTCGATGTTGTCTATATTCAATTCGTCTAAAACTGGTTTCAAAACTCTAGCGTTTATGAAATTTTCATCTTCCTTCAGGTTATCGACCCTATTATAGATATTGTCTATGAGCATTATTCCTGAATCTACTTTTTTGGTTGTAGCTTCTGTAAATAAATTCTTTATGCCAGAAGCTAGACCAGAAAGACCATATACTACAAAGTGCTCACCAAAAAGTATTACCTTTGCAAACCCTTTACCAGACGCCATATAAACACCATGCTAATTATACGTCTAGAATAGCATTTATTAGTTTACTGTTCGTTGTAATTGAAAAATGCTAAAACTAATAAATTGTCTGTGAAGCATTGTCTTGTTCAGGAGATTTTATTGATATCTCATATTTTTTGGTGGTTGGCCATATTTTTCTACCACATCGACGAGTCCTGTTGGTTCTCCTTCTGGAACAAAGAAATCTATTCCGTCAATCCCCGGTACCATTGTTATCATAGAATAGCATTTTACGGAAAGGTATTTAAACCTATCTCCTGAGAACCCTTAAAAGTCCGTTTTCTTCGACATTTGTCTTAATTCCTGTGCTGCAGAAGTGAGTTCTGCTTGCCTTAAACCCTTTTTTCTTCAGTTTTTGAATGACTCCATCAATCTTCCTTAATTCTATCTTATGCTTCTTAGCTATCTTATGTAGATCAAAATAGAAGGGGGTGTCTACTTCATCAATAATTGTTTCTAATAATTTAATCTCGCTCTTATCAAATTTCCGTTTCTTTACTTCTCTCAAGACTTCCTTACAAAATTTTTTGTCTTGTATCTTTCCAAGATAGAGCAAACCAACGTCTTCCACATATTTGAACTCTTTCAAAAGGCTTTTTATATTTCCAGAATGTTCGATCTTACCAAAAACTCTAAAATAATGTTTAGATGAAAACGACAAAACAGGAATGAACGCCCTCTCATAAATTGCCATTGTTCTTATGATAGCTGAAATAAGGATCCTCATGCCCAATTCATCATAATAATCAGTTTTTTTAGATCTCAGCCCATACTTTCTAAAACAAGCATCAGGAAATGCTCCGCAGAGAGCAGTTAAGTCAGTAGCAGTAACAGCCAAGAAGCCTTTATGATATACTGATCTTGCGGCTGAATCTAAAAATTGAACAGGTGGGCCGAACGGATCCAAATCAATAAAACCAAAAACATTCTCTCTCATCAATAGGTTGGCGTCTTTTTTTGTTGCTAGGCACTTTTTAGGTTTATTCAACTTGATATTCTTCCTGATGAGATTGAATGCTAAAGGGTTTTTGTCATTCAAAGTAATATTTCCCAAGTTTTTTACTTCCTTGGCATACCTCAGTCCTCTAACACCAGTGGCAGACAATGCATCCAAAACACTTAACTTGTCTTTAAACTGTTTTTGAAATACCTGCAGGGCAGCAACTGATATGTCTCTGGTCAATCTTGCTTCAGGATTGTAAAAAACTGCGGCCTGATATGTTTTTTCCACAGGGACCCTCAGCTCAACCTTTCCTTCTTTTGTTTTTTGCGTTTTCATAGAAACCACTACCAGTTAATTTTTAATATCTTATTGTCGTAGTTATATTTATAAAGTAACGAATTTTATTTAATGGTTGTACATCTGAAGTGATAACAATGGAAGGAGTTAAAAAAATATTATCTCAAATAAAACCTCTTATTGACGAGAAAATAGAAGAAATCTTACCCAAAAAAGGATTCCCCCAGATTCTTTTCGATGGTTCTTGGAAATATTTTGAATATGGAGGAAAAAGGTTCAGACCAGCTCTGATTGCTTTGGCATGCGAGACCCTGGGAGGGAAAGCAGAAGACACGCTATATGCTGGAACTGCTTTGGAGATAGCTCACGCATTTCTCTTAATTCATGATGATATTGAGGACTTCTCAGACGTTAGGAGAGGCAAACCTGCTTTACATGTAACCTACGGTAAGCCCCATGCAATTAACATGGGGGATTATCTGATAATGAAATCGTTTGAAAGTTTGGTTGCTGGAGCTAAGGTTTGGGGGCCCGAAAAAACCATAAAGATACTCAATCTATTCAACGAGATGCTTCTGAAAACAGGTGAGGGTCAGGCAACTGAAATAGAACAGAGAGATAAGGGTTTGTCAGAAGCAACAGACGATTGGTACAAAAAGGCGTCCCTCCTAAAAACAGGTTACTATTCTGGTGGCAGCCCTTGCGCAATAGGCGCGGTGATAGCCAACGGTACTGAGGAACAAATTGAAGCTCTGAAAAAGTTTGGTTTCGCAATAGGTATTGCCTTTCAGATTCAGGACGATATTCTGAATGTTACTATGAATCCAGAAGAAGAGAAGGTTGCCCCTGGAATTGGTGAAGGCGGCGTTGGGAAAGACTTTGCAGGCGATTTGAAGGAAGGTAAAAGAACCCTAATGATTGTTCATGTTTATGGGAAGTCGAGCGATGAGGAAAAAAGGAAATTGGAGAAACTGATAGGAAAGAGGGATATCACAAAGGAAGAAAGAGTTGAAATCATAAATATGATGAAAAAGCATGGCTCAATAGAGTATGCAAAAGAATATGCAAAGAAAATAATGGAGGAAGCTGTCAGGAATCTAAGAGAAGTATTTCCTGATAACAAAGGGAGAGAGAAGCTAGAAGAAATCGCAAGATTCCTGATTGAGAGGAACTTTTAGGTGTATTAGATGTCTGATATAATATTTGTAAAACTCGGCGGATCTGTCATAACAGACAAGAGAAAAAGAGAAACAGTTAGAGAGAAGAAAATAAGAAGAATAGCCAGAGAGATCAAAGCTGCAAAAAAGAAAAAGAAAAATCTTAAGATAATTCTCGGACATGGTGGGGGATCGTTTCCACACTATCCAGCTAAAAAGTATAGGGTAAAGGAAGGGATAGTATCAAAAGACAGTTGGCGCGGGTTTGCCGAAACAAGAGCCGCTGCCTCTAAGTTAAATCAAATTGTGACTGATATATTTCTAGAAGAGGGCGTTAATGTTGTTTCTTTCCAGCCGTCTTCCTCTGTAATAAGCGACAACGGAAAAATTGTTCATATGGACGTGAGGCAAATAAAATTCCTTATCGACAACCAACAGATACCGGTCACGTATGGGGATGCTGTTCTTGATCAACAAAAAGGGTGTACTATAATTTCAACAGAAGATATTTTTGTATATCTCTCCAAACTTTTTTTGCCTAAAAAAATAATTCTAGCTGGTGAAGTAGAAGGGGTCTACACTTCAGATCCACTCAAAAAGAAGAATGCTGAGATAATTCCAGAGATATCAAATAAAAACATCGATGATGTGAAGAAGATGTTGGGCGGATCGCATGGAACGGATGTAACTGGTGGCATGGTATCCAAAATAATGAAGTCATATGATCTCGTCAGGGTAAATCCTCAATTGAAGATACAGTTGATTTCTGTTAATAAGAAAGGTAGATTGGAGAAGGCTATCTTAGGTAAAAAGGTAAAGGGTACGATTGTCAGATACATAGGAAAAAGTCCAATTCCAAAATATCTGTTTCTGGATGTTAATGGTGTTATAGTGAAACAGGGTGTCAAACCATGGTTTGAATTACTAAAAGATCTCGTCAAGGATAAACTGATATCCAAAGAGGACTGGAAAGAAAAGCTGTTCCCATACGTTGAGATGTATTTCAAAAGAAAAATGAATAGAGACGAAGCAGTAAAGTTAATAACCACAAATTACGCTGAAGCTCTGAAAGGAAAAAGTTATGAGTCAATAATCAATGCTGCCAAGAAGACATTAAGAAAAATAAGGAAGGCATACAACCCATATATCTTAAAGTTGATAGAACATGCTACAGAAAAGGGATGGAAAGTGATACTTATGTCTGGCAACTTCAGAGAAATAGGAGAATTGATAGGTAAAGATGTTGGGGCTGACGTGGTGTTTGGTGCCGGACTAGAAGAGTGGAACGGAATCATAACAGGAAAGGTCACTGGGGACTTCATGACAGCCAGTGGCAAGGCCCTGTCACTACAAAGGGTTCTCAATAGAGGAGAAACTATAAAGGAAAAGACTATCTATATTGGAGATGACTACGGAGACTGGAAAGCAATGCAACACTGCGGTTTCAATATAATATATCAGCCGGATCTCTCTAAGAGTGATAAGTTAACTCTGGAAGAAAGAGAATGGATAGATGAGATAATGGATGTTATGAGAACCAAAAGTATTCCCAATCTGGTTATAGCAACTGGTTCAATGGAATCAATAAGGCTTGAAAGCTTGCTGGATAGAATATTCTAAGGAATTATTAGGGTCCCAAATTCTGGTTTCTCATGGTCAAAATCTCCGACCATGGCCCTATACACATGTCTTGGTTCATCGCCCACTATAAAAACAGGTATATTGTTATTCTCAGCTATAGACATGGACTTCTCAACCTTATTTAATATTGGACCAGAGGCATCTTCAGTACCGCTCAAATCTATTTCATCTATACCCTCGGAGACATGAACAATCGGTATTCTGACAGCATCGTCATTAGCATTAGGATCTGTGTCATGGATACCGTTAATATCTGAAACCATAACAGCCATTTCAATCTCTAGCTCTTGAACACCACAAACAGCTTCTATAATGTTATCAGCTGAAAGCGGTATGTATGGGAATAATGGGTCAGAATAATTAAGACCAGATTCAGATGTTGCTTCTACAAGATCACCAAAAGAGTATGGAGTCACCCCCCTATGCAAACTATCGGTAATTCCCTGAAGTAGAAGTTCCACATTATATTGACTGTCCCCGATATAAGTCGCACAATCAAACGGTGCAATAACATCTAAATCAATACCGGTTCTTGAGAAAATTTCATGGACCTCATTCACCAAATATTCCATGATATCCTCATGAACCCTACGTGATTCCTTTAGACCTTGTCTAACCTGTGTAACTCCATAATGACCGACTCTCCCTGCCCCTGTAGCCATAATGAGCTGAAACCGTGGGCTGTTGGTTTGGGTTCCGACATCTTCTATGTAACCATATACGTCTGTTTGAGAAGAAGTATTATCATAAGCATTCGGCAGATCCAAACCAAAGTAAGCAGAAGCTATCTCAAGCGTGGCTCTGTACAAACCTAATTTGTTAATAGACGAACTATCAACTCTTTTAGGTGATATCACAGATCCACCGACTTTAACAGGAATGCATTTAGGAAGATTTGTCATATATTAGATTTGGATAGAAAGACTTTTATAGGGATTGACAGTAACAAAAATCGTGTATAAATTTAAATAAGAAAACACAACTTAGAAGAGGTGTTTTGGTGGAACAAATAATACTTGTTGATGAAAATGATAATGAGATAGGGTTTGAAGAAAAGATCAAAGCCCATGAAGACGGAGGAAAGCTTCACAGAGCTTTTTCTATTTTCATATTTAACTCCAAAGGTGAGATGCTGATACAGCAGAGAGCATCCACCAAATGGGACTTTGCTGACTTTTGGACAAACACGTGCTGTTCCCATCCGAGGAAAGGAGAGAAACTGGAAGATGCTATCCATAGAAGACTTAAAGAGGAATTTGGTTTTGATACAGAACTGAAAGAAGTATTTAGTTTCGTATATAAAGGATCAGACGGCGTGACTGGATTAACTGAATATGAATTTGATCATGTTTTTATTGGAACATTTAACGGCGAGCCAAAACCAGACCCAGAAGAAATAGGAGATTACAAATGGATAACAATGGAGGAACTAAAGAAAGATGTGAAAAATCATCCAGAAAAATATACTCCCTGGTTTAAGATAGTTTTAGAGAGATTTGACAAGGAAAACCAAACAAAATAAATTATTATAAATATTCTTTCTAACATATTTCTCGTATGATAAGGCAACCTATAGTATGTGTTCTAGGTCATGTTGATCACGGTAAGACAACTTTATTAGACAAAATAAGGCAGACAGCTGTAACTGCAAAAGAAGCTGGTGGAATAACACAAGCTATAGGCGCAACCGAGATCCCAATAGACGTTATTAAAAAAATATGCGGACCACTTCTGGAAAAATTAAAAATAGACGTAACGATTCCGGGCTTGTTATTTATCGACACGCCGGGACACGAAGCTTTCACTTCTCTAAGGAAGAGAGGAGGAAGTTGTGCAGATTTAGCAATCCTGGTGATTGATATCAACGAAGGATTTAAAGCACAGACAGACGAGTCTTTAGATTTTCTAAAAGAATTCAAAACGCCTTTCTTAGTAGTAGCAAATAAAATAGACAGGATATCTGGATGGATTCAAAACAAAGACAAATCGTTTTTCGAGTCCTTCTCAAAACAGCCTGAATGGGTAAGGGAAAGACTAGATGAATTGCTATACAAAGTTGTCGGACAGCTTTCTGAAAGAGGGTTTGACTCAGAGAGAATAGACAGGGTCTCTGACTTCAAAAAAAATGTTGCGATTGTTCCGTGCTCAGGAATGACTGGCGAGGGGATTCCTGAAGTTTTAATGATTCTAACGGGACTGGCACAACAATTTTTGCAAAAGAAATTAGAAACAACAAAGGGTGTTGGAAGGGGTTCTGTATTAGAAGTAAAAGAACTAAAGGGTCACGGAGCAACAATAGATGTTGTTCTATATGACGGTGAAATAAGAAAGGGTGACTGGTTGGTTATTGGCGGCAAAAAACCTGTTGTGACAAAAATAAGATCATTGTTAAAACCGCCTGCCATGAAAGAATTGAGAATCCAGAAACAATTTGAGACAATTGGTTGCGTACATGCGGCAGCTGGAATAAAGATATCAGCTCCTGGTTTGGATAAAGCAATAGCAGGAAGCCCGATAGCTGCTGTCAGGAATGAAGGGGACGTGGAAAAAATTAAAGAGGAACTACAGAAATCAGTAGAAGAAGTTGAATTTGAGGTTTCAGGAGAAGGCGTTATTCTGAAGGCAGACACATTAGGAAGCCTAGAAGCGCTGATACATATTCTCAAGAAGAAGAATATACCGATTAAGAAGGCTGAAGTCGGTAATGTCCTTAGGAAAGATATTTTATCATTAGAAGCTGTTAAAGATCCGTTGAAGAAAACAATAATCGCCTTCAATGTCTCTATTGATGAAATCGCTAGAAAAGAAGCCAAAGACAGAGGATTGAAAATAATCGAGAGTCCGATAATTTATAAATTAATAGAAGATTATGAGGAATTTGTTTCCGAACAAATCAAAAAGATGAGGGAAGAGAAATTATCTTCGATAACAAGACCGGCTATAATCAAGCTACTTCCTGGAATGACTTTCCATGTTTCTAATCCCGCAATAGTTGGTGTTGAGGTTGTTGAAGGGACAATAAAGTCTGGTTATTCTTTGAAGAGAGGTGAAAAAGAAATCGGAAAGATAAAAGCTATTCAAGCGGAAGGCTCCTCTGTCGTCGAAGCTAAGAAAGGGGAGAAGGTTGCTGTTTCTATTGACGGCCCGACTGTAGGAAGACATATCAGGGAAAACGATGAGTTGACGACTGTTTTAAGCAAAGTTGATATGAAGATTCTACAAGAGCTAGATCTCAGAGATGAGATTAAGTTAGCTAACAAGATAATGGGATTAGAACAGACCGAAACCCAGTAACAACGAGATTAGGATCAATAACGGTTGATGTGATAAGTATAAGATTGATTTCCTAGAAACGCTTCATAATCTTTAAATATCTTGGTTATAATTTATAAACACCCGGTAGTGAGCTGTTTTAGCAGCAAAACTGGGAGGAGTTGGTATAATGCCATTTAAGGTAGTAATAAGCGAACCTAAAACAAAAAAAGCTTATCAAATAGAAAAAGACGTTCCTTCTTTAATCGGTGTCAAAATCGGTGATAAGTTCGACGGAAGCATGTTGGGTCTTTCTGGATTCACTCTTAAGGTCACTGGCGGAAGCGATAAAGAGGGATTTCCAATGAGACCTGATCTTCAGGGGACTGCGAGGAAGAAAGTTCTTCTGACAAAATCTGTTGGATTCAGGGGACGAAAAACAATCAAGAAGAAAGGTAAGAAAAAACTTGTAAAGGTAAAGGGGATGAGAAAAAGGAAATATGTCAGGGGAAATACGATCTCAGATGAGATAATGCAGGTTAACTGTAAGATCGTTGAAGGCGAAGGTGACGTTGTTTCTATATTGGGATTGGACAAGAAAGAAGAGAAAGCTGAAGAGAAAAAATAAGGTGATTGGAATAGAGAGAGAAGTTGAGATAAAATTCAAAGTAGATCAGAACATTCTTTCTAGACTAAAAGATATCAAACTAGAACCTTATGAGGAAGTAGATGAGTATTTTACAACAAAAGAAATGCTGAATAACTTCACATTTCTTAGGATCAGAAGAAAAAAAGGAAAGACAATCTTACAGCTAAAGGATGTAATCAAGGGCGGCAAGGACACTGAAGATTGTTACGAGTCAGATGAGCTTCATCTAGAATTAGATGAAGAACAGTGCGAAAAAATCAGAAGAATGCTTTCAAAAACATTTCCACATAGCTTCACAATAAAAAAAATCAGGAGTAAGGGAACAATGAATGATTGTGAAATATGTCTGGATGACGTAGAAGGTTTAGGTAGGTTTTTAGAGATTGAAGGTGAAAGAGAAAAGATATTAGTGACTTGCAATAAACTTAATCTAGACACAGAGAATAGAGATATGGAAAGAGGATATGCGATAATGATGTCAAAGAAGCTGGGGTTATTATGAAGAAAAAGTTAGACCCAAGAATGATACCCGAGATAAATATCGGCACTATTGGTCATGTTGATCACGGTAAATCAACCTTGGTCCAGGCAATAAGCGGAAGATGGCCTGCTCTGCACTCGGAGGAATTAAAAAGAGGGATCACGATTAAACTAGGTTACGCAGACGCAACAATATACAAATGCAAAAAGTGTAAGGGTCTCTCACCGATTGATAAATGCTCAAAGTGCATGGAAGTGTGCAACGCATTAAGAACTGTCTCTTTCGTTGACGCACCCGGACACGAAACACTGATGGCAACTGTATTAGCTGGCGCCAGTCTCATGGACGGTGTCTTGTTCACAATAGCTGCAAATGAAAAGTGTCCGCAACCCCAAACAAAAGAACACCTGATGGTTCTGGACATCGTCGGTATTAAAAATATAATCATTGTTCAGACCAAAGTTGACTTGGTAACAAAGGAAAAGGCTCTTGAGAATTATAAACAAATAAAGGAATTCGTCAAAGGCACGGTAGCTGAAGATGCGCCAATAGTTCCTGTTGCTTCTCAAAAGAAAGTGAATATTGATTTATTACTCAAAATGATTGAAGAAAAGATCCCTACTCCTAAAAGGGAAAAAGAAAAGCCCCCGAAAATGTTCATTGTGAGATCTTTTGATGTCAATAAACCAGGGACTGAAGTCAAAAAGATATCGGGTGGAATTCTCGGCGGTTCAATAATCCAGGGTGAGCTAAAGGTCGGGGACGAGATAGATATAAGACCTGGATTGCAGAAAGGAACCAAGTGGGAAACAATTAAAACAAAAGTGGTTGGACTACAGAAAGCTGGCTACAACCTCAAAGAAGCCGGGCCCGGCGGTTTATTGGGTGTGATGACTGAGCTTGACCCATTTTTAACTAAAGCCGATTCTCTTGGAGGGAGCGTCTTGGGCAAAGAACTTCCAGGAACCAAATATAATCTTTCTCTTAAAGTCAATTTGTTTGAAAGGGCCGTTGGCTTGGAGAAAATAGAACCAATAAAAGCTGGAGAGCCACTCATGTTGAATATCGGAACAGCAAGGACTGTTGGTGTTGTTGATTCTATCAAAAAGGAAGTTGATGTTTCCCTGAAAATACCTGTCTGCTGTGAAAAAGGCGACAAGGCTGTTATTTCTAGAAGAATCCAGGATAGATGGAGATTAATTGGCTGGGCAGAGATAAGGTGATTGTCGAATCGCTTTGAAAGAATATAAAGGCTCCTGAGAAAATCATTTTATGCTGGCCCGTGATTCTAAACTTATCGCACTACCTGAAGATCAACAATTCAAACCCCCGTCTGTATATGGTCAACCCCACGGTGGTGATTATCGAGATAATGTCGTCTGTTTTTATCGTGCACTTCTTCTAGCTATGGGAGAAACCCCACCTAATCGTGAATATATGTCGGCTCTTGGAAGGTCGGCTCTTAATGTTATGATGAGGTTCCCAGAAACTTATCCTGATTGCATTATGGGTTAAAAATCTATTTATTGGAGTTTTTCTAACTTAAATTATGGATTGTCAGATATGTAAGAAGAAGCTGGGAGAATATCAGTGTTCTGTTTGTAAGAAACTAGTCTGCGAAGACCATCACAAAACAATAGACGGAAAAGTTTATTGTACAGAACATCTTCCTAAAGAACCAGGAAGAAAACAAGGAATCAAGAAAGCAATAATAACTGTCTTTATTCTTTTGGTGGGTGTCGTATCGATATCATATATTTTAGAGTATTATATAGGAGCCTCGCCCATGTTCTCGGACGTTGCTCCACTTATGGCAGGATTCACGACAATAAGAACAATGGTATCAATGGCTCTGACAGCTATTCTGATATTGTTGCTGATAGCATATTTCTTCACGAAGAAATAAAGTTTATAAATCCAGAATACACAATTAAATTGAAGATTATGAAAAGACTAATACCTTTCTTGTTGGCGGTTTTGATAGTTTTGCCTATAGCCGCTTATGCCCAGGATTTCTCATTAACAATAGAAGATGAAGATGAGTACCTGGCAGGAAAGACATATGACTTAAACCTAACAATAGACAATTCGGGTCCTGAGGAATGGTTCTCAATATCATTATTAGGCGTTCCTTCTGACTGGATGAGCACTTCAACAACATCTCTTAAAGTTGATCAGGGTTCGTCTGGCACAATGAGACTGATACTTTCTTCTCCAAAAGATTCAAAACCAGGGTTTTACAGTTATCTATTAACAGTCACGAGACCCAGCACAGAAGCAAAGGTGCAGAGGCAATTATTGGTGTGGATAAGGCAAATTTCGTCTGCTTTGGTGACTGATGTCGAATTGAGCTGTAGACAGTGTCTGGACAGTGTTATTGTCTCTGGTTTTGTGGATAACATCGGAACAGTGGACCAGGAACTAACTCTCAATGTCAGGATGAATGACCAGGAGTTCACGCATGATCTCGGACTTTTGAATGTTTCTGACAAAATATCTTTTGAAGATACGTTCTCACTTGCAGACATGATGCCAGACAACTACAGCATAGAATTCGAACTAAAGAACAAATCAGGTCATATTGTATTTACAAACGAAGAGAAGTTTGATCTGAGAAGAGTAAAAAATATAAGTTATGTGAAGCGCTCGTCAACAAACCCATTTGGAATTTTTGTCACGCTGGGTGCGACAAACTATGGCAATGGTGTTGATACAGCAAACCTTAATTCGACATTAACCAAAGAATGGTATACTGTTTATTCTGGTCCAGAACCATCAGATATTTCTGATAATGACTATGTCTGGTCAATAGAACTAAATCCAGAAGAGAGCACAGAAATGAGTTACTCTGAAGTTTATTGGCCAGTCATTGTATTGATAATAGGTGTGATAATATTTGGTTTAATATCATACATTCAGTTAGTCACATTATCTATAAGGAAGAGGGTAAGAACAAGGAAAATAGAAAAGGGCAAGCCAATTTCTGTCGCATTACATATAAAGAGCAGGATGAGGACAGCCGAGTCTGTTGTTGTAAAGGATTTCATCCCCAACGGATTCAAGATAACTCAAAAGTTTGAAACTGTCAAGCCCCTGATAAGAAAGAAAGATAATGGGACAGAAGTTGTCTGGAAAGTTGGAAGAATAGGCAAAAGCGAGGAAAGAATTCTTCACTATAGGATAACACCTGTCAAGGACTTCTCTGGTAAAGTTCAGTTACCGCCAAGCAAGATAAGAGTAAAGTACGGCGGAAAGCCTGCAGAAGAAAGATCAAATTCAGTTGTTCTTTATGGCAAGGGTGAAGAACCCCCAAAGAAGATACTTCTTGTGAAAGTTGAATAGAAGGGTATTTAAGTTTTTCTACACAACATCATTATAGGTGTTAATTTGTCGTGTCCTTTTGAGAGAAGGATGTTCGATAGACACGAGAAC
>JAFCDY010000003.1 GCA_017609445.1 Candidatus Aenigmatarchaeota archaeon
AATGAAACAGAAGGTCAGAGAGTTGAGAAATTAAGACTAAAGAAAAAATATGGGGATTATACTGCAGAATTTGATTATTATCTTGACGAGAGAGATTTGATTGTGGTTGAAGTTGAGGTTCCTAGTCCAGAAGAGTTAGAAGCACTAGTTCCTCTAGGAAAAAATGTCACAGAAAATACAAAATATAAGAACAAGAATCTAGCTAAGTAATTACCACCAAGACTTCTTTTTCTTTTCAGAAGAAGCTCCGCTCATATAACTTCCAACCTCTCCTCCGCCACCACCGGAAGAACTCGTGTAAGTCCCAGGCTCTCCTGAGCCCCAGCCTCCACCATAGGTTCCTCTTACGGCTGATCCTTCGTCTTCTTCAAACGAATAGACACCTCTTATTGAGCTTGTCTGCGACTTTTTGGGCTGACCATAAGAAAACATAGATCCTACTGCACCCTTTATGAAGCCAACAGCTTTGTGCCACATATTTGCCACTCTGTTCAACTCTCGTTGTATTTCTTGTTTTAGAGAAAATGGCATACCAGAAGATTCCAAAGCTTTCTCAAGCTCCATCCTATCAACCTCTGTCATATCACTAAAGCTTTTTGTGCATTTGAATGTGTCTGCGCCAGTAAAATCTCCACGAAACCATTCAACACCTACAAAAAGTGTACGGCTCAAGTCAGCATTATTGAATTTAGTATTATCTAATTTTGCGTCCTTGAAGGTTGACCACGAACAATTGGCCTTTGTGAAATTGGTTCTGTGTAGTTTAGCTCTCTCAAAAGAGGCCCAAGTTAGATTGGCTCCTGAAAAATCACAATCTTTTAGATCAGCTCCCTTAAAACCAGCTCCCTCCATTATAACGTTTCTGAAAATAGCTCCCCTCAGATCAGCATTATCAAATTCGGCCTGAGAACAAATAACATTAGAGAAATCTCTCCTGCCCTCTTTATACTGCTGAATTATATCATGACTTGATAGTTGTTCCATGATCCTATTATATAGTATTAGCATTAAAAAGTATTGTGGTATCTTATGAAGATTCTAGGTATTGATGAAGCTGGGCGGGGATCTGTGATAGGTCCGATGGTGTTTGGCGGAGTTGTTCTTGAGAAAAAAGACCTCAGAAAACTAAAAGAGATCAACGTAAAAGACTCTAAGTTACTGACTGCGAAACAGAGGGAAGAACTTTATCCATTGATTAAGAAAATCGCAAAAGATTATGTTACCCTGAAGGTCAGTGCCCAGGAAATCGACGAATTGAGAAAGAGGATCAATCTTAACAAGATAGAAGCAGAAAAAATAGCCCAGATTATTAAGACTATGGGTGCGGACGAGGCTTATGTTGACGCTCCTCAGGTCTCAACTGGTAAATTTAAAAAGATTTTAGAAGAACTAGCCAAGAACCATACCAAACTGATTGTTGAGAATTATGCTGACAGCAAATATCGTATTTGCGGGGCAGCTTCCATTTTAGCCAAAGTGGAGAGGGATGAAGAAATACAAAGGCTCAAAGAAAAGACTAAGTTTGATTTGGGTGTCGGGTACTCACACGATGAAAGAAGTAGGGAGTTTGTCAGAAGATTCATGGACCATAAAAAGTTTTCAAAATATATCAGGCACTCGTGGGTAACTGTTTCTGATATAAGGGAAGAAAAAGAACAAAAAAACCTAGGGGATTTTAAATAGTTCACTGAGATATAATATCTCATGACAGAACATATCATTGCAGTTGTTGGTGGCTCTGGTTCTGGGAAATCGACTTTGTCGTATGGAATACAAGACAAGTATCCTGATCTAGTCGAGGTTCTACATTTCGACGACTACCAGAAAGAAGAACATGAAATTGAAGTTACTGAAGGTATGAGAAACTGGGACCACCCAAGTGCAATTGATTTTGATAAACTGATCAATGATCTGAAAGCTCTTAAGGAAGGCAATGACGTAGAAATCATGACAAAAAGCAGATACTACAACCCTGAATATGAAAAGAGGGGGAGGATTCCACATACAATACATTCTAAGAAAATCGTTTTTATCGAAGGTTATCTGGTTTTACATGATAAAGGGGTTAGAGAACTCTTAGATTATGTTATATTCCTTGATTTAGATGCTGACACTAGAATGAAACGAAGAAACAAATTCATCTACAAAGAATACACTGAAAAGATACTGATACCTATGCACAACAAATATGTTCAACCCACTAAGAAGTATGCTGATTTCATTATAGATGTTGGTAAAATAGGTATAGAGGAAGCCCAGAAACTTATTATAGGAAAACTTAAAGAAAATAAAATAATCAATAGGTAAGCACACAAGGACCTGAATTGTTTTCCTTTGGAGGAGTATAAAATGAATATTGTGACGAGCTCACATATTTGTTTCTTTCATTCCTCCTCCTTTCTACAGAACCGAAACATAAACGACCCAAATTCTCAAACAGCATAAGAATGATTAGAGAGAAAGATATTTAAACTAACCGTTGATTATTTTCAGAATCTCATCGTGAACCTTACCATTGGAAGCCAAAAGATCAGTATCATGAAATCTCCACTCTTCACCCGAAAGATTAGTTATCTTACCACCAGCTTCTTTTACGGCTTTAATAGCAAGTTCTCTCATGACATAAATACGATAGTTATTTAAATAAAAATAACCATGCTAGATTAGGTGTATTGATGAAAGAGAAAGAACATGAGCATCATAAAGAACATAAACACGAAGAAGTGAAGACCGAAGAACCTAAAAAGGGTTTCAAAAAAGACAATATCTCAATGACAATTTTCATAATTGTTGGTATCATAATTGGTTATATCAGCTTCCTTCTGAACAACAATTACTACTCACTAATTTTAATGATAATCGTTCTATTCGTCTCACAGAAGATACTGGGAAAGATGTTAAAAGTCAAAGAAGGCATCAAATGGTGGATGAAAAACGGCGGCATAGTTTACATATTCCTGTGGTTCATAAGTTGGATAGTTTTCTTCAATCTTGAAAAGCCAGAATTAACAAAGCCGAATAGGTGGTTAAATGATAGAATCGTTGGGTGAATGGAAAAGAACTCATTATTCCAAAGAATTGAATACTAAAATGGATGGAAACACAGTCATAACAATGGGTTGGGTTAGAGCTCTGAGAGGCGGAGGAAAGATAAAATTTATCCAATTGGCAGATAGAATGGGAACTGTCCAAGTAACTGCTAAAGCTGATAATGTTGATGCTGAATTAATGAAAATAATAGACAGTCTTGGAAGAGAATACGTCATAGCTGTGAAGGGAACTGTAAAGCCAAACAAAGAAGCACCAGATGGTCTTGAAATAATACCACAGGATATAAGAATTCTTAACATTGCTGAGTCGCCTTTACCGTTAGAGGTAGTCACTAAGAAAACGCCAGCTGAACTGCCAACTAGATTGGATTCAAGATTCATGGACTTAAGAAAACCAGAAATAGCAGCAATTTTTGACATAAAGGATGCTGTTACTTCTTCAGTGAGAAACTTTTTTGAAAAAAACGGCTTCATAGAAATACACACGCCAAAATTGTTGGCAGAAGCAAGCGAAGGCGGCGCAGAAGTCTTTAAAGTAAAATATTTTGACAGAAATGCCTATCTTGCTCAGAGTCCACAGTTCTACAAACAGATTATGATGTCGACTGGCTTTGATAAAGTCTATGAGATAGCGCCAGCATTTAGAGCAGAAAAATCCAGAACCTCAAGGCATGTCGCTGAAATAATAATGTTAGATATTGAACTGGCGTTCATAAATTCCGTGGAAGATGTAATGGGCATAACTGAAAAAATGATGGCAGAAATAGTTGAGTTTGTATCAAAGACAGAAAAAAAATCATTAGAAATATTAAAGAAGGAAATACAAATACCCAAATTACCGTTCCCAAGAATAACTATGGAGGAAGCAAAAGAATTATTAAAGAAGAGGGGACTCAGATATTCCCCTGACGCAGAACTGGATACAGCCGGTGAAAGGACCCTTGGAGAAATAATTAAAGAGAAATTTGGACATGATTTTGTATTCTTAACAGATTTCCCTTGGAAAGAAGCAAAGTTTTATCACATGAAGAATGAAAACAATCCTAAAGTAACACACAGATGCGACCTAATCTACAAGGGAGTTGAGACAGCTACGATTTCACTCAGAGAGCACAGATATCAGGTTTTGATGAAGCAGGCCAAAGAAATGGGAGTAGATCCAAAAAAAATAGAATTCTATTTGAATTCCTTCAGGTATGGGATGCCCCCTCATGGAGGAGCTGGAATAGGAATCGACAGAATTGTACAGCAGATGCTGGAATTGCCAAACATACAGGAAGCAGTGCTATTCCCGAGAACACCAGACAGGCTTTCGCCTTAAGTTTTATATATTTAGAAAGTTATTGGTGGAACAATGAGACCTGTTATAATTGGTTCTGGGATGGGTGGATTAACTATTGGACTGATTCTGAAAAAAAACAATCTAAATCCGATAATATTTGAAAAGAACAACCACTATGGCGGGTCATTCTGGTCATATAAGGTAAAAAGATATCAGGTAGACACTGGACTCCACATGCTGACAAGAGGAAGCACAGGAGAACTTCCAGTATTGATGAAAAAATATATCAGCAAGAATATATTCAAGGGAAATTTTGTCGATCAGAAAGCGTACGAGTTTCATCTGAGAAATAAGCATGATAATCTCCCGGGAAACCTGAAAGAGATATTGAATTTTAGAATTCTTGAGAAAGAAGACAGAAAAGCCTTTGTGAAGATGTTGTTACATTTCCTCAGGATAACAAGAAAGGGGACAAATTTTAAAGGATCAACCTATGACCATGTGAAAAAATACATAAAGAGCAAGGATATGTTATATTTCTTGAATTCTCTTTCCTGGATGTGCAACGGATGCTCAATTAAAGAGGGGAGCTTATCAAGATTTGTTGACATGTTCATAAGACAGAGAGAACTGTCTTTGGGCTACATAATGAAACACCTCTCAAGAACAAGGGGGTTTGAAGAAGACTGGTATCCGAAAGGTGGATTGAAGAAAGTTCCTGAGCTGTTTGTAAATCAAGGTCTTGACGTTAAAACAAAAAGCAAGGTTAGTAAGATAGTTATTAAAAATAATGAAGTGAAAGGAGTAAAGATCGGAAACAAAGTTTATAAAACCGATTTAGTAATCCATGATGGTCTTGTAAAAGACCTAAAGAAAATGACAAACAACAAGATTAAAATAAAAACGCCAAAATATGATGAATATAAAGCGATAACAATATGGTTAGGGTTCAAGAAAAAAGTAGCAAATTGGAAGAGAGTTTCAAAACTAAGAATACAGGAATCCTTGGATGCTCCACACTGGGGAGCATTTGTAACTGATTTTGACAGATCTTTAGCGCCTAAGAATCATCAACTATTCGGTATGAGTAGTATTCTACACAAGAACAAAAGGGAAATGATAAAAGAAATGAAGCAGAGTATAGAAATTCTCATACCAGAATATGAAAAATATTTAGATATGGAGCATATCCAGATAGTAAGAGCAGAAAAAACTCTTCAGAAGAAAAACAACAATATATTCACCCTACCTGAACAAAAAACAAATATCAAAGGACTGTACATAGTCGGGACAGACACAAAAGGCTGGGGTAACGGCGGAACCCTGTGCGCTGATTCAGCAAACAGATGTTGGAACTTCATACGAAAAGATTATAAATACAAAAAATAATAAGTGATTTTATGGTTTGGAGTATTGATAAAGAAAAATGCCTAAGATGCGGAGCTTGCGTGTCAGTGTGCCCTTTTATAGCTTTGAATATGAATGAACATGGCTTGAAAAATGATAAAGAGAAGTGCACATTGTGCGGAATATGTCAAAGAATATGCCCTGTGGCTGCAATAAAGGTGGAGAAATGATAAAGATTCTGGGGGCTGGATTATCTGGACTGACTTCAGCTATAAATCTAAAAAGAGCAGGAAGAAAAGTGGTGATATATGAGAAAAATAGTTCTGTCGGAAAACAAATTCACCCCAATCTCCAATGCTTATTGGGTCTGGACGGCAAAGTAGAAGAATATTTGAAACAATATAATCTTAATCCTCACTTCAAAAAAATGAGAGTTCCTAATGCGATTCTTTCAACCAGAACAAAAGATGTACACGTGAGACTTAAAACTCCCGCGGACTTTGTCATGAGAGGCGGGAAGAGCTCCCTAGAATACGGCCTCTACAAGCAGGCCAAAGAAATGGGAGTTGAATTCAAATTCAGTGAAACAATAAAAAATTCCGACATAGTCTCTACTGGGACATACAGGTGCGACATGTTGGCATATGGCGAGATATATAGAAGACTTAATCTTGAAGACGAAAGCTTCTTTTACATGCATGATGACAGATATTCACCAGTTGGATGGTATCTGTATATAGTACCATTGCCAGACGGAACATATGAAATTGTGAATTGTACATCCAAGCCTCATACCAACAAGACAAAAATGCTTTTGGAGAGAGCAAAAAAAAGAAGGCCGATCTTAAGAGAGATAATAGGCAAGCACAAACCAGTTGACCATTTCGGAGGTATGGGCGGATTCGAATATAACAGACCCAGAGTTATAGACGGAAAGCTATATGTTGGTGAAGCTGCCGGCTTCCAGGATATTTTCAGAGGTTTTGGAATTAAGTATGCAATAGAATCAGGATATCTTGCTGCAAAAGCAATTATAGAGGGGAAGAATTATGAAAAACTGTGGAGAAAGAAATTATTGAAAACTCTAAAGACTGATATGTCAAGAAAGGGAATAGCTAACGTGATAAAAGAAAAGGCATTCGAAATGATTATGAAGACTGTAAATGACGGTGATTTACTGGATTGGAACAAGGTTGTCCCAACTGGGATAAAACAGAAGATAATAACGTCAATTTTTTATAGATATGAATTATACCATAAATGGAGAAGGGGTTATTGGTGATGTTAAAGGATGAATATGATGTTGTGGTCGTCGGTGGCGGGCCAGGTGGTTCAGCTACTGCAGAGACTTTAGCTAAGAAAGGACTGAGAGTGGCTCTCTTAGAGAAGAGACAAGAAATAGGTTCTCCAAAAAGATGTGGGGAGGGACTGACAGGAGCCGGACTAGGACTTTTCAAAGAGATCCCAAAGAGATGCATCACGCAAACAATAAACGGTGCAATAATATATGCCCCAAACGGCAAGAATGTTATTGTTGAAGGCGAGAATCTTAATGGTTTTATTGTCGAGAGAAAGTATTTTGATAAGTGGCTGGCCTTTAATGCTTCCAGGGCAGGTGCCTACATTCAGGCCAAAACAGAAGTAACAGATGTGATAAAGAACAACGGTTTCGTGACTGGGGTGAAGGCAAACCACGAGGGAGACAAATACGAAATAAAGGCTAAGGTTGTTGTCGCCTCAGACGGAGTTGAGTCAACAATAGCCAGAAAAGCTGGCTTGAATACAACCAATCAGCTGATCAACATCGATGCCGGATACCAGTATGAGATGTCTAACCTCAAGTTGAAAGATCCTCATAAAATTGAATTGTGGTTCAATAATAAAATGTCCCCAAGAGGATATGTCTGGGTATTCCCAAAGGGAGAAGACGTTGCCAACGTAGGAATAGGAGTTGCGATGTGCGAGAAATCAGCTAGATATTACCTAGATAAATTTATTGAGAAGAATTCACATATTTTTAAAAACTCGTCAATAATCGAAGTTAATTCTGGTGGAATACCTGTCGGTGGTTTTTTGAAGAATATGGTCATGAACGGGTTCATGGTTGTCGGGGACGCAGCCCATCAGGTTAATCCAATACACGGCGGTGGAATCAAGGAAGCCACAATAGCTGGTAGAATAGCTGGTGACATTATTTCTAAAGGGATGCAGAAAAATGATGTTTCTGAAAAGGTTCTTTCTGAGTATAACAAAATATGGTGGAAGGAGAGAGGTAAGGCCTTGGTTAGAGTTCAGAAACTGAGAGAAGTCTTCGAAAAGCTGACAGATGAAGATCTGAACATGCTTCAGAAAACCTTGACTGGAGATGACTTGTTTGAATTCTCAAGAGGTGGAAGGTTAGGAAAATTAGCAAGAATCCTGATGAAGAAGCCTTCTCTATTAAAGTTAGCCAGGCATCTGTTATAATTTCTTATTCATCCAAACAAATCTTTTCCCTTCTTTGTATTTATGATTTTTCATAAAATCTATAATACCGCTTGATTCTAGATTTGCCCAACCATAAATATGGGTAATGCCTAATTTTTTGAGTTGTTTCTCACATTCAGAATATAGTTTTGTTGCAATTCCATTTCTTCTGTGACTAGGAAGAACAACCAAGTAAACCAAACAAGCATATTTGTTTTTGAAGGGTCTATCCGAATCTTTCGCATTAGCATAGATGAACCCGATTATCTTGTTGCCCTGCTGAGCGATCAAAAAAATTCCTTTGCTGTTTTCTATTGACCATCTGAACTCATCCTCATCCATGAAGTCTTCTGTAGAGCTAACTCTTAACTCTGGCGTATTTTTTCCAATTTCATACAATTCAGAAAGATCGTTTGATGTAGCTTTTCGTATTTGCATAACAAAATTAGTGAATCTCATTTTATAATACAAACCTTTAAGTAATACTTTTCATACATATATAACTAGTATGAAAAGTAAGGAAAGAGGAGCATTCTGCGGAAGCGTAAAGGTAGGAAGCAAAGGTCAGGTAGTACTGCCTATAGACATCAGAAAGAAGTTCAACATAAAAGAGGGAGAAATTCTTTTTGTGCTGGATAATGACACCCACATAAAAATAATGAAGTCAGACGTTCTCAAAAAACTTTTGGAAGAGTGATTCAATGGTAAGAATAGAAAAGCTGGAGATGCAGGGTTTCAAATCATTTTCAAAGAAGACTCAGGTACTGATGCCTAGCAACTTTTCGGCAATCTGCGGTCCAAATGGTTCTGGCAAGTCCAATGTTCTAGACGCAATATGCTTTGTACTAGGGAGAACCTCAGCTAAGTCTCTAAGAGCAGACAGAATGCACGAGATGATATTCAACGGCGGAAACAACAAAAAACCTTCAGAATTTGCAAAAGTTTCATTATACTTTGACAACTCTAATCGAACATTTCCAGTTGACGACGATACTATGAACGTCTCCAGAAAAGTAAACAGAAAGGGGATATCAATCTACAAGGTGAACGGAAGAACAGTGACCAGGGAGAGTATTCTGGAAATATTGAGGTCAGCACACATCCATCCGGACGGACACAATATAATCCTGCAGGGTGACATAACAGAAATAATTGAGATGTCCCCTTTACAGAGAAGACAGATCATAGACGAAGTTTCGGGCATTTCAGAATTTGATCAAAAAAGGGAGAAAGCGCAAAAAGAACTCCAAACTGTAGAAGAAAGGTTGAAAGAATCTGCAATTATTCTCAATGAAAGGCAGGAAACACTGAAGAAACTGGAGAGAGAAAGGGTCTCTGCTAAGAAATACAGAGATTATACAAAAGATCTTGATAAATTGAGGGCCTCTTTGGCAACCAAAAAACTCAATGAAGCAGAAGGAGCTATGAACAAGTTAGATGATCAAATAAAGAAATATGTTTCCAAGGAGATAGACAAGGAAATTGAGGATGTGGACAAAGAACTTGACAAGCTGCAGAAAGACGAAAAGAAAATAAGCAACAAGTTGTTCGACAGGACAAAGGACATACAACTGATAAAAGAAGTCGAGAATATAAAGTCTGAGATATCTAAGAAAAAAACAAAAATAGAAACAAATGAATTCGAAATAGCTAGATTGAATGACCTGATAAGAAGATTAGAGTTAATGAAAGTTGATTCTGGAAGCAGAGCTGTCAAAGAAATCATAAGAATGGGAAGATCTGGAATATATGGAACAATAGCGAATTTATCAAAAGTAGATAAAGGATATCAGACAGCGATAGAGGTCACGGCAGCAAGCCACCTACATGACATAATCGTCTCTGATAAGAATGTTGCTGTCGAATGTGTCAACCATCTTAAAAAGAACAGAGTGGGGAGAGCGACCTTTCTTCCACTTGACAAAATAAAAGAAAGAAACCCATCAGCAGCCAAGAAATTATTGGGCAAGAAAGGTGTCATTGATCTGGCAATAAATCTTGTTGAGTTTGATAAGAAATATTGGCATGCCTTCTCTCATGTTTTCGGCGACACAGTTATTGTCGACAACATAGAAAATGCCAAGAAATACATCAATCAAGCAAGGTTGGTAACTTTAGACGGTGATCTGATCGAAAGATCAGGCGCAATTGTAGGCGGGTTCTATAGAAAGAGAGAGAAAAGCGTATTCGGCGAAGATACAAAAAAATACAAAGACCAGATTCAGTCATTGAAAAAAGAAATACTAGATCTGGAAGTCGGAATAGGTGTTCTTGAGAAAAAACTAAAAGAATCAGTTAAGAAGGAAGAGAAAGGAGTTTCTGAATTAACAAAAGCCCAGCAGGACAGGATAAAAACTGAAGAGAAAATAGAGAAGCTGAGAAATAAAAGAAAGATTCTCTACGATAGGAAAGTCTCATCAGAGGAAGCCATCAACAGGTTAAGGATAAAGAAAGCTAGATTAGAAGCTGAATTGGATAACGTGAAGGCTGAATTTGATAATTACAAAAATATGGAAATCTATGATTCACCAATTGAAGACCTAGAACAGAGAATTAGAAAGACAATATCTTCAATAAACCTTCTGGGAGCAATAAACATGAAAGCCCTGGAAGAATATGAAGATCTGAAAAAAAGATACGACGTATTGAAAGAAAAGGTTGACAAATTATCAGAAGAGAGGGATAAAGTATTTTTAATGATCACTCAGATTGAGGGTAGAAGAACAGAAACATTCATGAGGACAATGGAAGCAATTGCCTCCCAATTTAAGGTCGTGTTCAATGATCTCGTCGGCGGCGAGGCTGAGATTAAGTTAGAGGATCCAGACAACATAGAATCTGGTTTGTTGATAAAAGCCAGCCCGCCAGGAAGAAGAGTTTTAAACATAGACGCTATGTCTGGTGGGGAGAAGACCCTAACTGCTTTAGCGTTTTTGTTTGCCATACAAAAATTCAGGCCAGCACCGTTCTATATTTTGGATGAAATTGATGCTGCTCTGGACAAACCCAACACAAAAAAGATAACAGAGTTCTTAAAGAAGTATTCTGGCAACGCACAGTTTATTGTCATCTCTCACAACGATGTCACAATCCAAGCTGCTGATTGTGTCTACGGAGTGACAATGGAAGACGGGGAGTCAAGAATAATCGGAATTAAGATGCCGCAATAAGAGTTAAATAGATTTGCCTAGAAGTGATTTATTATGGGATACGGTACTACAATTCATGGAAGTAAGGTTGTGACATATATGAACAATATTGGAGAAGCTGTGCATGTACTAGAACCAAGGCCCGTAGAAATAGTTAGTGTTCCTTGGTATAGGGGTTGCTTAGACTCTAAAAGTCCTTGGAGAGCCGAGGTATCAGGCGCATGGAGAATGTGTAAAGATAAATAATTCTATTTTCTTTTGAATTTTCTCAGAATATCTTCAAGATTTGGTTTTGTTATCTCCCGTATCTCGTACCTGACTCTTATTATCGGTTTGCTGATGTTCAAAAAATGGCTAAGATCAATTGGTGTTCCAAGAACAATAAGATCATAATCTGTCTTATTTATTGTCTCTTCAAGCTCTCTCATCTGATCTGGAGAATAACCCATAGCAGGAAGTACAGAACCTATATGAGAATATTCAGAATAGATGTTTTTTAAAGAACCAACAGCAACCGCTCTCGGATTGATCAAGAACCCGCCGTTGTTTCTGACAGCCTTTGCGCCTGCCCCGTCTGGTAGACCACCATGAGTAATGGTTGGGCCATCTTCTACTACAAGAACTCTCTTGCCTCTGATCATATCTGGGTTGTCTATTATCAAAGGTAAAGCTGATTTAATGATCTGAGCTTTCGGATTAACTAGTTTAGAATTATTAACAACTGTCTCAATGTCCTTCGGGTCTGCATTGTCGACCTTATTGACAATAATAACATCAGCAGACCTCAGATTGACCTCGCCAGGGTAGTATGTTAACTCGTGCCCGGGCCTTCTGGCGTCTGCAACTGTTATCCATAGATCAGGCCTTATGAACGGTAAATCATTGTTCCCACCATCCCAAACTATTATATCAGCTTCTTTTGCGGCTTTCTTCAGAATTTTCTGATAGTCTACTCCGGCGTAGACAATCGTTCCTGCTGCCAGATGAGGTCCATATTCTTCCATCTCCTCTATTGTACATTTCTGATCTTTCAGATCCTCCAACTTTTCAAATTTCTGAACCTCTTGTTTTTTGAGATCACCATAAGGCATTGGATGTCTCAGGATAACAACCTTTTTTCCAAACGACTTCAATATCTGCACAACTCTTCTGGTGGTAGGACTTTTTCCAGCTCCTGTTCTTGTGCCTGTAACAGCAACAACAGGCTTTTTTGATTTCAGCATTGTTTCTGTCCCAAGTAATCTGAAATTGGCTCCGTTGCTTAGTACAAGAGATGCTTTGTCCATTAATTGCTGGTAAGAGATATCAGTATATGAGAATATCACTTCATTCACTTTGTGTTTTTTTATTAGGTATGATAATTTTGACTCTGGATAGATTGGAATTCCCTTTGGATATGCTTTTCCAGCAAGTTTGCTCGGGTAAACTCTGTGGAGAGGCTTTGATAGTTCTCCAATATCCTGACCAGAAGCTTGTGTGAATGCAACCACCTTGTAATTTCTATTGCCTCTGAAGATAACATTGAAATTGTGAAAATCTCTTCCAGCTGCTCCCATTATGATTACATTTTTCTTCATTGGTTAGCCTCATGGATGTATCTTTAAACCTTTATTTATTTTGTTGTAAAATAAATGTGAATCAGTGTCTAAGAATATCCTGCTCTTGAACTTATCTTTTAAAACAACCTCTAAAAAGTGAGCAACATTTGTATCAGAACTTATTAAGAAAGGGTAGCCAAGATGAGCATCAACACCAAGAGAGGCAAAGAAAAAGCCTATTGCGATTGCTTTTTCAGTAATGGGCATAGGACAAGAGACCAAAAATGGCAAATCTGTGATTTTCTTCCCAAGATAATCAGATATTTTTTTGAATATTTCTGCAATTCTCGAATTATTGACACAAGAACCCAAGTGAAAAACTCTTTTTCCATCAAGTAGGTTATATTTTCCAAACTCAAAAGCCATACAACCTGTTGTGAGGATAATATAATCTTTACTCAATTTCTTAAAAACATCAATCCAATCCTTTACATCTACTCGTGGGTTAACACATCCAACTACAGCAATAATCCCCTTTATCTTTTTATTTTTTATCATTTCTGCAAGCTTTTTGACACCAATATTCTCTTCAGTAAAGCCCACAACAACTTTTTTTGGTTTTTCTACTCTTTTTCTAAACATTTGCCCTGCTTCTTTTCTTCTATTTTTTTTATTCTTTCTTGCAATGTCAATTATTTTTTTCGCAACTTTCCGTGAATCCTCCTCATTTTTTATTGGTAGGTGTAAGGCATTAGGTATTCTTGCGATCTCATTTGTTGTGATGAGCTTTGTATGATAACATTCACACAAATCTGAGAGAGAGGGCATTACACATTGCAAATCCACAACCATAGCATCAACTATTCCTGTTGCAATAACATTTTCTTGAAGTACAAAATTGGCTGCTAAGGGTATTCCATGTCTAGCGAGGATCGAAGCACCAGTACAACAAACACCGACAAGGTTGACATCCTTATTTTTATTAACCTCTTTTATTATTGCCTCAGCAAGCATAGGTTCATGACCATGAACAGCTATATTTATTTTTTTTGGATCAAGACAAGAAAGGTTTAATTTACTAGATGTTACTTTAGGTTTTCTGAACTTCTTATCTTCTAATTCTGTCGCTAAATACATGCCATAATAACCGTCAATTATCCCAAGTTTCATACACCATTTCAAGATATCTTGATAATCTGCATTGACGCCCATTGTTGAAATGTGTAATGCTTCAGAAATATCTTTGAAATGTTCAAATTTTATCTTTGGTATTATACCAAGTTTGTCCCAAAGTTTATAGAGATAAGGAGGAGCTTTGTTTTTTATATAATTTTTTGGAAAATGTTTATTCAAGTATTCTAATAAGTGATAACTGTGTCCACAGTGTGCTGATGCACCACCTGCAACGAACCTTAAAATATTTCTTGCTACTATCAGATCTTGGGATGCTCCGCAGACACCTTTTTGTTTTTTATCTAAAATTCTACATGGGCCCATTAAACAGATCTTACAACAAAACCCATTTTTACCAATAGGGCATGGATCTAGTTTCAATCTTTCAGAAATCATAGATACTTTTTTTTTCATCCAATCAACCATCCGCCATCAACAAACGAGCAAGTTTGTCACAACCTTGGCTCCTTCTTTTGTTAGTTGTATACCATTGCTTTTCCAGTGCCTCGGGAAAAACCAGTCACAATGGCTATCTTATTCTTAAATCTCATAAGTAGGATTTGACTTGATTTATATAAAAAACGTGTGTATAAAAGTTTTTCTGTTTAATTAATAATCATGACAGAAATCATGGATAGTCCAGGCGAGACAATGCTCCCGTACCTAGCTCATCTTGGTGAAAAGGGAATAGGACCAAATATTAGCCGAGTTATTCCTGGTATGAGATATGTTTACTTTAAGATGGCCAAAGGACCACGTTTAGGTGAGCTATTTGTAAAGGATCTGAATACAGAACTTTTGATCAAGGTGTTTGAGTCTTTGGGATACAAGGTTGGTTACATATCAAAATATGGAATCATTCATGGGCATTTGCATGATTATAATGTTGTCGTCGAGGGTGAGGATCCTATACTGATAGATTGGAGAATGAGCTCGCTCGCCCCAATGAGTTATGAAGATCCTAAGAGTAATTTAAGTTTCTGGATGACAACAAATTCTCAGTTCCTGTTAAAGAAGACTAAAGAATCTTTAGATGAGATTGAAATGGGCAAAATTTACCCAGAATTAGAAACAACCTATTCTAAGAGATTTAAAGAAGAGTTCGAAAGTCCCCTAGAAGTGAGTCACGAAACCATTGATCGAAATGCAGCTAGTAGATGGGGAATATTCTGAAAGTTACTTAAATAAACGAATTAGAACAATATTCTATAGGTGACTGAATGCTCTCAGACGAACAGCTGATAAATCTGATGATCAACGAACCCTCATGGGAAGACGTAATCGTCAAAATAGTCGCAGAAGAGGAAATGGAGCCCTGGAACATCAACATAATCAAACTAGCTGACAGCTTTATGACTTATCTGAATAAGATGGAATCCCTTGACCTCAGGGTCCCAGCCAGGTTCATTCTGATAACAGCCATTCTATTGAGGATGAAGTCAGACATATTGACTTCCAGAAAGCAGAAGGTCATAATACCAGAAACTGAGGAGAAAGAGAACGAGTTGTTGAGAGCTCTGGCACAAATACCGCCACTAGAACCACCTCTGAAGAGAGTTCCACTTGCAAACGTAACAATGAAAGAACTCATAGGAGCGCTGAAGAAAGCCTTCACAGTTGAAAAGAGGAGAGAATATAAGAAAGAAAGAATAAGAAGAATAATCCAGAGGGCTGTTCCTGCCCAAGAAGAGGACATAACTACAAGGATAGACAACCTTCATAAGCAGATAATCGATGCCCTGAAGGAAATAGAAGGTGACATTGAATTCTCAAGACTTGTTAAGAGGTGGGAAAGAAAGGAGATTGTAAAGAGCTTGATGCCTCTGTTACATTTATCGCAGGAAGGCAAGATAAATATAGATCAAAAAGAATTATTTAAAGAAATATTTGTGAGGAAGAAAAATGACAGTAAAAGCAGGGATAGGGGTCCTGATTCTGAAGGACGGGAAGGTTCTTCTGGGGAAGAGGACGAGTGATCCGTCTAAAACTGAGCTAGGTTTTGTAAGCAGCTGGACATGTCCGGGCGGAAAAATGCACTTCGGGGAGTCATTTTTAGAGACAGCACAAAGAGAACTAGAAGAAGAGACCGGAATCAAGGCCAAATCAATAAAAATAATATCAATCACAAACGAGAGGACTGATAAAGCGCATTTCGTGACTATCGGCGCCATGTGTGATAGTTTTGAGGGTGAGCCTGAAGTCAGGGAACCTGATGAGATATCTGAGTGGGGATGGTTTTCCCTTGACGATTTGCCGAACCCTTTATATCCTCCCAGCAAAAAATTAATAGAGAACTACTTGAACAAAAGGTTTACAGATGATGAATAATGTATGTTGTTAAGAAAGTAAAAGATGTGAGTCCCCAGGAAATAACCTGTGGTATAATGCGAGAGTTAACTAATTCAAAAGATTTCAAAGATATGAGTATTATTCATGTCAGAATTACAGGTAGTACTAAAAAACATTATCACAAAGATTCTACTGAAATATATTTTGTTCTAAAGGGCTCCATAGATGTTAAAATTGATGGAAAAGTAGAACATTTAGAAGAGGGGGAAATGATAATGATCTATCCTAATACAAATCATGAAGCTTGGAAAACTAGTGAAGAAGATGCAGAAATATTGACTATAAGCTCTCCGTCGTGGGCCGAAGACGACGAAATACTGGTGTAGTGAGTGAAACTAGTTGATATGAGTTGGTTCGAGGCAAAAGAAAAATGTAAAGATAAAATTATTCTTGTCCCTCACGGTTCGATTGAACAGCATGGTTATCATTTGCCTTTGAAGACTGATGCTGCTATAGCTGAAAGGGTTTGTGAAGAATTTTACAATTCTAAAGAAATAGTTGTTGCACCTGTCATTGAGTACACTGGAGTGGGAAGAGAAAAACCAGGGACAATCGGTATGGATGAAGGACCAGACATAGATATCTTGAGAACGATAATAAAGGATATTTTGAAATTAAAGCCAAAAAAAATTGTGTTCTTTTTTGGGCATAATTGGGGCAAAAGATCTGAAGAGAGACTTTTGCCGCTTAAGAAAGACTTCGGAGAAAAGGTGGTGTTTATACATTCGTTGTCATGGTTGGCTGAAAAGGAAGGAATTATAGAAACTGGAGGCCACGGTGGAGAGGGAGAGACATCTCTTATGCTTTTCATAGACCCCGATTCTGTAAAAATGGAAAGAGCTGTCAACGATATTTGGCCGAGAAAGGGACCAGGTCATATGACCAGCGAATCTGGTGTTGATGGTTACCCTTCAAAGGCAACCAAAGAGAAAGGGAAGCTGATGTTAGAATTCTACATACAAAAACTCAAAGAAGCTACGGTGGAATAGATGGTATTGAGATTCAAATTAAAAAACGCATCTAGATTTAGTTGGGAAGGCCTGAAAGGCTGGGCTTATAACACAAAAGAAGACTTCAGCAGGATGAGTGTTGCTTTCATAGAGGTAACAGGAAGACACGGCAAGATAAAGAATACGGCAAGTGATAGAGGATATATTATCATAGAAGGCTCTGGTAAATTTATCATAGACGATGAAGAGGTTTATGTTGAGAAATTCGACGTCATCATCATACCAAAGAATACTCCCTACGATTATAAGGGGAATATGAAATTGTTTTTAGTTGATTCGCCAGCATTTGATGCTGACAATGATGTTAAAATGGAGTGATAAAATGAGTATAGATATAGAACAATTAAGAAGATTTTTAGTAAAAGCAAAGAAAGCAACCTATGCTTCTGGTGAGGGAGAACTATCTCCTGACCAGACGCAAAGACCAGGATTCAAAGAATATGCTTTCGAAGAAGGTGGTTGGGAATATAGAGACAGTTATAGCGGGTATTTCAAAGCACCGGGACAAGAAGTTGTCTCATTTGAAGGAAAACCAGTATGGCAGATGAGTTACGGAGGAGCTGGTCAGGAAGAAGAATTTTATGATATTTCAAAAGAAACATTCAGTTTCTTAAAGAAATGTCTATCAGAAATACCAACTGATAAACCGTTTAGGGGTCCAGAAAAAATCAAAGATGGAGATTGGGAATACACGAATAGAGTGGAAGGGACCATAGAGGATTTCAGTGGTTATGAGGAAATTAGACATAGGGGGATTAAAGTCTTTTCACAGAATTATTTCGGAGGATTAATTATACATAAGGATGATGTTAAGTGAAGGTAACTATTTCAAAACAGATTTTGGAAAAATATCCAGACTTTACAGTCGGTGTCATTTTTGCTCAAGATGTCAACAACAAAGGAGAGGTTAAAGAAATAATTGATCTGGTAAGAGAACAACAAAAACAAATCAAAGAATCTCTGGATTTGAAAAAGCTGGCTGAATATGCATTCATAACAAACTGGAGAAAGACATACTCCTCCTTCGGAGCGAAACCGAGTTCCTACTTAGCATCAAGCGAAGCCTTAATCAGAAGAATTCTGAAAGACAAGACAATCCCGCACATCAACAAGATTGTTGACATCTACAACTACATTTCAATCAAATACAAGACCCCTGTAGGCGGCGAAGACTATGACAAATTGGAGGGCGATCTCACTTTGAAGTTTGCTGACGGAACTGAGAAGTTTATTCCATTAGGCTCTCAGGAAAATCAACCTCCTAAGAAAGGGGAGGTTGTTTACTCTGATAATAAGGAAGTTGTCTGCAGGAGATGGAACTGGAGGGAATCAGATAAAACAAAACTAACCGAAGACACAAACAAATTTATTCTGGTGATTGATGCTCTCCCACCTGTGAGCAGGGATGTTGTGGAAGTTGCTTTGAACGAAACAAAAAGTTTATTAGAAAAGCACTGTAATGTTAATTGTAAAACAAAGATATTGGACAAGAATGATAATGAGTTTGGGGTGGTATGAATGAAGATAACGTTTTTAGGTCATGCGGCGTTTTTGATAGATGTCCTTATTATTGATACTATAAGTATCTTTAAGAGAAAAAGGTGATAAAATGAATAAAGAACAAATAACTCCAAAAGACTTTACTAAAATAATTGGCGCATATTCGCATGGCATGAAAGTTGATGTTGGTGACTCTTCCTTTATTTTTGTTACAGGACAAATAGCTATGGATAAAGACGGGAATATTGTTTCAGAAAAAGTAGAAGAACAGACTGAATTCATATTTCAGAATATAGAAAAAATACTTAAGGAAGCAGGATCATCTTTAGATGATGTCGTTAAAGCTCAGATATTTGTAACTGACATGAATGACTTTTCGAAAATATCTCCAATAAGAAACAAATACTTTGCTAAATCAAAACCAGTGTCCACATTGGTTGAGATCAATAAAACAGTAAAGGACGGGTGTAAGGTAGAAATAGAAGTCATTGCTATAAAGAAAAAGTGATTAAATGAAATTTCCATTAGATAGAGTTGTTTATTCAACACCACCATCCACGGTTATTTTAGTTTCAACAATAAACAAACAAGGGGAAAAGAATGTAGCACCTTTTGGATTCTTCATGCCGTGCGCACACAACCCACCAATGGTCGCCGTCGGTGTAAGAAAAGTAATCACAACTTACAAAAATATCAAAGAAACAAAAGACTTTGTTGTCGGAATACCGACACCAGAGATAGTCAGACAGGTCTGGCTATCAGGAAACAAAAAAGAAGCTACTGATGCTTTTGAATTTTCTAAGTTGACACCAACCAAATCAGATAAAATAGAATCATTCAGAATAGAGGAATGTCAGGTCAACCTTGAATGTAAATATGTTGGAGAATATGATACAACAGACCATACCATCATTTTTGGAAAGGTGGTTTCAACAGACTGTAAAGAAGGATTGTATGATGAAGACAAAGGCAAATTTAGATTAAATCTTAAACCAATATATCATGTAACAAAAAATAAATTCAAAACAGGAGAAGGGAAAGAGGTTGTAGTTTAAATGAAAAAAGAAGAAATAAGGCCAGCGCTCGAAGCAGCGCTGTTCATGAGCAACGAGCCAATAACAGCCAGAAAGCTGGCGAAAATACTAAAGGCAAACACAAATTCAGTAGAGGAAATAATCAAAAAACTAAAGGAAGAGTATGAGACAGAAAACCACGGAATACATGTTCTGGAAACAAACCAGGGGTACCAGCTTAAAGTGAAGCCTGACTACACTAATTTAGTAAGGCCTCTCACACCTTATCAGGACCTGAGCAGAGGACTGCTGAAAGTGTTAGCCCTGGTCGCGTACAAGCAACCAATAACACAGTCTGAAATAGTAAAGGTAATAGGGAATAGAACTTATGATTATGTCAAAAAACTAAGGGACAGAGGACTGATAAATACAGTCAAGCACGGTAGGACCAAAGCATTGATAGCGACAAAAGAATTTGCGAACTACTTTGGTCTGGAGTCGACTGAGGATTTCAAAAAATTCTTCGAGGATATGGTGAGAAAAGATGAGAAAAGAGATGACAAACCTGGACCTGAAGTTTCTTCTGAACGAACTGAAGAACCTGAATAACGGGAGAATAGACAAAATATACCAGAACGGAAAGGCAATCAGAATCCAGGTTTACATTCCCACAGGAGGAAGCTTTGAGTTATTCTACGAGCCAAATAAGATGTTCATAACAGATTACAAGCGATCAGCTTCCAAAAATCCGGGAAGCTTTGCAATGCACCTGAGAAAACATCTCTCGGGCCAGAGAATTATTGACTTCAGACAGCACGAATTCGACAGAATAATCAAGATGGAGACAGAAAAAAACATCCTGATTTTTGAATTGTTCTCAAAGGGGAATGTCATTTTCTGCGACAAGAAATATAACATCCTCCTTCCGCTAGAGACCCAGACCTGGAAAGATCGGGATGTCCGACCAAGAAAAAAATACCTCTATCCGCCGTCAATTAGGGATCCGTTCTCTCTGAGCAAGGATGAGTTCAGAAATCTGATTAGCTCATCTGACAAGGAACTAGTTAAGTTTTTGGCAATTGACATGAGCTTTTCAGGATTATATGCAGAGGAAATCTGCATGAGAGCGGGGATTGAAAAAAATAAAATCTGTAAAGAAATAAAAGATTATGAATCCATATTCAAGACTATCCACTCCCTCTTAGAGGAGTTCGGACCGCAATTAGTTCTTAAAGATGAAATTCCTGTGGATGTTGTCCCGTTTGACATGAAAATATATGAAGACTTGCCGTCGAGGAGGGTAACAACTTTCTCTCATGCGCTGGATGAGTTTTTCTCAGAAAAAGAAGCTGTCTCAGAGGAGATGAAGATAGAAAAAAAATACGATAAGAAAATGCAAAAACTTGAGAGGATCGCTTCTGAACAAAAAGAAGCAATAGAAAAATGGAAAAGAATTGAGAAGGAATCGAAAAAGAGAGGCGAACTAATCTACGAGCATTTTGATTTAGTGCAGAAAATTATCTATGGTATCGAGAAAGCAAAACAACAGGACCTGTCATGGGAGGAAATAAAAAATAGTATGAAAGAAGAAGTCCCAGAAATCAAGGAAGTGAGAGAAGGTGACGGAAGGATTGTGTTAAATCTATAAGACCATCAAATCAACTAAACTCCAGACACCTATTACATTACCTTCTTTATCAACCATTATACTGGCACCCTGAGGTATAACTCCACCCAAACAATATTGTTCTCCTGTTTCATTGTAGCAGGTTACAATTAAATCTGGATCTATATAGTCAAATGTGAGAGAAACAATGTAAAAGTCTTCAGTATGAACATTAGTATAATTCTCTGAAATAATATTTTCAACTTGTTCTATATCTTCTTCATGAATATGAAACTGTGTTTTTTTATTCGTCCCACCTCTACAATCATCAAAAACAGAATAATATTTCACGGTTGGATGAACCCTTTCTATAATAATCTGTTCTGGATACAAGTAGTAGTTACAGGTATCGTTCTCAAACACAATAAATTCATGAAGATCAATTGTTCCATTTACAATAACTGAGTCATTCAGGTTATTTTCAATAGTGTAGTTTCGTGCTAAATCAAGAACTGTTTCTTCAGAAATTCCTCCTTGAATACAACCGCTAATAAAAATAATAGAAAGCAAAACCAGTCCGAATAAAATTATCTTCTTCATATTTATGATTAAAAAACATCTTTTATATACGTTTTTATTTTGCTAGTCATTTGACTAGCAATTTCCAGGATTGCTAGCTGAAAAACTAGCGATTTTTTAAGCATAAAATTTAATTAGAATCATGGAGATAGACAAAAAGACTATAAGGGCATTATCCTCAGAGACAAGAATAAAGATAATGAAGAGCCTCGGAAAGAGAAGAAAAATGCCCTCAGAACTCTCAAGAGAACTGAAACTAGCCACTTCCACAATAACCAAACATATAGACAAACTGGAAGAGGCCAGACTAGTAAAAAAATCCCCCAGAGGGAAAAAATTCATCTATTATGATTTGTCTGAAAGGGGTAGAGCAATGATAAAACCAAAATTCCCTGTCCAATTTGTCCTGATGCTGGGATTGGGAATATTGTTAATGGTAGTCAGCATACCAAATTTATTCATATCAAAGAGCCTTAATCTGATGGCTTCAGCCGGAGCCCCAAGAGCAGAGATGGCCGAGACTATTGGAACAGCACAAACCGTGGCCCCAGCAACAGATCCAGTATATATTGTTGTTCTGATAGTAAGCTTGATTCTGATAGTCGTAGGAATATACAAAGTGATCAAATGGAAGTTGAGATAGATTTCAGGAAATCCCCGCAGGATAATGCAAACCATTATTTTGAAGAATCAAAATGGGCAAAGAAAAAGCTGGAAGCGTCAAAAAAAGCTCTGGAGAAAACAATGAAAGAGATTGAAGAACTCGGCAAAGAGGAAATAGTTATAGAGGAGAAAGTAAAAAAGAAAGAAGTAAAGGAAAAGTGGTATCAAAAGTTCCACTGGACGGTTTATAAAGAATTCATAATCGTCGGTGGGAAGAATGCAACCCAGAATGAGCTGCTTTTCAAAAAACATCTCGAAGTTAATGATATTGCCCTGCACGCAGACATACCGGGTGCGCCATTGACGATCATCAAATCAAATGGAAATATATCTGAAGAGATAATCAGAGAGGCTTCTGTTATTGCCGCTTCGTACAGCTCTGCCTGGAAAGGCGGCGTGTCAGCTGTCGATGTTTACTGGATAAAACCGGACCAGGTTTCAAAAACAGCGCCAGCCGGCGAATATTTAACAAAGGGTTCTTTCATGATCAGGGGAACTAAAAATTATCTCAGAAGAGTTGAATTAAAACTGGCAATTGGTATCAAAGACTCTGAAGTTATCTCTGGAAGCGTTGGAAATATAAAAAGCCAGACAGATGATTTCGTGATTATCAAACCTGGAAATATTGAGCAGAAAGAACTAGCAAAACAAATAAAAGAAAGATTAAAAACAGATATCAATATTGATGAAATAAGAAGAAAAATCCCAACAGGAGACGGAATAATAATTTAATCTATAAACTTTTTCAGTTTTTCAAACACTTCGTCAGCAATGTCCTGCTTGCTTCTGAAATTTCCATCCTTAATACAATCAATAACAATCCAATTTTTTTCTCTCTTAGCAATTTCAAGATAAAGTTCCCTAACCCTCTTCAGATATTCTACATCGTTCTCGTGAATATCCTTCTCACCTTGTTCGAGAAGCTTGTTTTTGACATCTCTCTCGCCAAATAAATTGACAGAAAATTCAGGAGGAACATTAAGATAAACAACAACATCTGGCTGAGGAATCCTAGATTCCATCTTCTTAATCCACTCCCAAACCCTGAATCTCTCGTCGCCTTCAACCTTGGCTGCCTGATATATATTAGAAGTCGTATATCTGTCTGCTATAATCATTTTTCCTTCTTTTAGTTTTTTCATCAATGTTTCCTTGAACTGAAACCTGTCAATAGCATAGAGTAAAGAACCGACCTCAGGGTTTATCTCTTCCTTTGAACCAAACTCGCCCTTAAGATATTTAGAAACAAAAGCTCCCAGCTTTGTTTTCTGGTAGGTTGGGAAAGAAATCATTTCTACGTTTTTGGTTTTTTTGAGTCTCTCCGAGAGAAGTGTGGCTTGCGTTTTTTTTCCCGAGGAGTCAGAACCCTCAATAACAATAAATTTGCCTGACATGATTATCCTATAGAATTGTTCATTTTTATAGATTACTCTAGGCTGAGAAAAGCGTTGCCACAATAGTCTTGATAAGTGGTGATAATCCCGGTATTACATAGGTTCCGCCGCCGCCAATTGAAACGTATGTTCCTCCGCCTCCTAACGTTAGATAGGTGCCGTCTCCCAATGAAAGATAGGAACCTCCACCGCCTAATGGAATTACATAGGTCCCGCCGCCAAGAGGTACGGCATAGTGGCTTCCACCACCGAGTGGAACTATATAGTGGCTTCCACCACCGAGTGATACGTATGTTCCATCCGGCATGCTGTAGTGGCTTCCACCACCGAGTGGAACTATATAGTGGCTTCCACCACCGAGTGGAATGAAGTATGAGCCACCTCCTCCCAATGGTATTACATAGGTTCCGACACCTTCAAGCGGAATGAAATATGATCCACCGCTCCCAAGTGGTGTCTCGTAAGCACCGGCTTCTCCCATGGTTGTTTGATTATCTTCTGTCTCCAGCGGGGTGGTGGTTGTTTCTATGGGTTGAGTTTCTTCCTCAGGTTCTGGTGGAGAATATGGTGTTCCTCCTCCTGGAGATGCTGTCGATACGGTAAATGAAATCTCGTAGTCGTCGGTGTTGTAAGATCCGTCCGTGCTATTACATTTAACATAGTATGTGTAGGTCCCGTCTTGAGAGATATCTATTGTCCAAGAATGGTCTGTTCCCCAATCTGAGTTTGTAGATGTCATAGATGAATATGAGATATCGGCTGTGTTTGAATATTTGCATGTAGAATTTCGATCTGTCATCAAAGATAGTGTTGTTGTTCTTGTGTTTATTGTTCCTGTTGGTTCTCCATTGGAACGTATTGGTGCATCTGGTTTTATTTCTATCGTATGTTCAGACATGGTAGGGATTATTATCATTAGTATTGGTGAAGTATATGAAACCTGATAAGACCCTCTGGTCTCTGAGACACTTCCTGACCTTATCTCAGCAATAGGTTGTGTTCCGTAGTAACTGTCAAAGACATCAAAATCATCCAGAAGAGTATAATTAATGGTAACGTTTGTATTAGTTCCGGTTCCATTTATACGTATCGAAGTGATGTTCGTAGCCTCATCATAGGTGGAATTGAGGATATCAAGATAATTAGGAAGATATGTCCAGTCAAAATTATCTACTGAGCGTGATCCTGTTGCAGTAATTATCTTTGGTATAGATGAATTGTAGGTTCCGTTCGCAAATTCTACTGAAATTGTCTCACCTGCCCCCAGAGCAGGCAAGAAAATTTTGTCATCATAAATATCAATGACATGTTGATCATTCACCTTGGCATAAGATATATTATTGGTGTTATCCAGAACAATGTTATAAATTGTCTCGTCATAATTATTTGTCACATTACAGGTTATTGTTGATCCTGAAACATTGCAGTCTGCCTCCACATATCTGTGTGTTGTCAAACCGTCGTCTGTCACTGCGTTCCTACTTTGGTTGTGTCCGAATGTCGTCCAGTTTCCGTTTCCATCCCCAATATCAAAGACCCTGAAATACCAGTCATCTGCGTTGAAGAATAGCTTTCCGTTAGCAACTGCTGGCTGTGAGAATAAATCATCACCCAATGTGTATGTCCAAAGAACGTCTCCATCAGTCTTGTTGAAAGCATATATTTTGTAACTACGTGAAGTAACATAGAGTATGTCTCCTGCAAGTGCAGAACCATAGACACTGGCTCCTGTATCATAAGACCAGACGAGGGCTCCTGTTGTGTCGTTTATTGCATACATGACATGATCCCCGCTAGCAAAGATCATATCATCATCAACTGATATCGGACTCAACTGGTCACCTGAGAGACTGTAATTCCAAAATTCAGACCCGTCTGTCTTGTTCAGCGAGAACAATTTAGCTGAAGGGTCTGTGGTACCAACATAGAGCTTATCTCCATAGATTACTGGAGAAGAGTCCCAGACTCCTGCAGTCGCAATAGTAGAATTCCATATTGACAAACCATTGGTTGCGTTCATAGCAAATATCTTGTTTCCCCCAAGACTTCCAACACAACCAGCATACAAAACACCATCCACGACAGTGGGTGAGGACCCGTATTCTGTTCCATTACAACCAGTATAATTCCACAGCTCCCTTTGAGCATCTGTCATACTCTCAGAGGAGCTGTTCAGAGCATACAAGACATTATCACGAGTATTGACATATACTATATCGTTCCAAAAAGCAGGGCTTCCGCCACCGCCAAAACTCATTGTGAAGTTCCATATCAGAGATCCGTCATCTGCATCTAAAGCATATGTCTTGTTTCTAGAAGGATCATAGGACGATACATACAACACATCATTAGCATGAGTCGGAGTGTCATCTATCAGACCTGTGCTGAAATTCCATATATGCTCTCCTGTTAGTTCGTTTAGACCAAACAATAGACCACGACTCTTGCTACCAATATACAGAACCCCATTAGGTACAATAGGACTGCAATATTCATCAAAGTTTCCGCTTGCCTTTTTCTTCCAGAGAAGTTTGTATCCTATCTTGCTGCCTGTCTGGTTTATCTCTATGAGAACTGACCCGTCTCTGTTGAATAGTTCTGTTTCATCATCATATTCATTCTGTATAGAATTGCCTGAGAACGTTGTTCCAGTAGAAGTATAGATTATAGTAATGCTCTGTCCGTTTTCATCGCCTGTATTATCAGTAAAGGTATTATTCAGACAATAAGATCCCAGATAGATTGGACTGTTACCACTACTGTTTATGGTATTGCTAGTGAAGGTGTTGTTGTCAGAATTCTGATGAAGCTGGATACCATATCGTGTGTTAGAACTGAGC
>JAFCDY010000004.1:0-7418 GCA_017609445.1 Candidatus Aenigmatarchaeota archaeon
GGAATGGTGTTTGGAATAGGGCTGTTGCCGATATTCTATTTTGTATTGCCGATTGTCTACACATACGTGAAGCCAGTGACACATTGGTTATTGATATTTGTAGTGACTTACATGGTTGTTTCTGAAAGAGGAATTAAAGAAGATTTGTTCGCAGTTTTAGTTATTTTTCTCTCTGGGTTTATTGGCTTAACAGTATTAGATTATTCTGATATGATGATATTTCCATTGCTCGCCGGTCTGTTCGGCTTGCCTATGCTGGTAATATCTTTGTTCGAAAAAACAAAGTTTCCAGAAAAAATAACCATGGACGAAGAGAAGATAAAAAGGAAGAGGTTGTTCTCTTCAATAGGTGCCGGAAGCATGGCTGGCATAATAACTGGTCTTCTCCCAGGGGTTGGTTCTGCGCAAGCAACTATACTTGCGCAACAAGTCTCAGGAAGCAATGGTGGTGGGAGGGACTTTTTAATATCAATTGGTGCTGTCACAACCACCAACGTGATTTTCTCGTTGCTTGCACTCTGGCTTATTGGAAGACCCAGGTCTGGGATAGCTGTAGCGGTAGCAGATTTGTTAGAGATGAATTTCCAATATGTATTGATTTTTCTATGCGTGATCGCGCTCTCTTCTGCTGTTGCTACAATAGCCACCCTCAAATTAACAAACCCCGTCTTGAAGATTCTGAAAAAGGTCAATTATTTTTTATTAAATCTGACAATAATAATTGTGATACTCATTACTGTTTTTATTTTTTCTAGCTTCTTTGGTATGTTAGTTTGTTTAGTTGCGTTGGCTGTGGGTCTAATACCGAATTTCGTTAACATTAAAAGAACTCATTGTATGGGATGTCTCGTGATTCCGATTATTTTCTATTATATGGGAATAAACTTAATTTGATATAACTACTTCTCGAACTTTCTGTTAATTATTATTTCTGATACTTCTACATTCTTTGGAAGACTGAATATATAAAATAATAGTTTTGCAATATCTTTTGGGTCCATGTATTTATTTGGATTCACGTCTATTCCAGTTGCCTTTTTGAACAGTTGTGTTCTCATACCACCTGGGTTAAAATCAATAACCCTTGATTCGGTGTCCGCCAACTCCACTTGCAGATTTTTAGTGAAACCCCTCATCGCCCACTTTGAGCTTCCATAAACACACTGTTCCTCATATGCCTTAAAAGCTAAAGTTGATCCAATATTGATGATATCGGCCTTGTTCTTCTTAATGTTATCAAACAGACCAGCAGTTGTTCTTATCTGTGATATTATATTGACCATAAAGATGTCCTTTATGTCTTTGAATTCGAGTTTGTTGAATGGTTTTATGTTTAACAAACCAGCACAGTTGATAAGACAATCAAATTTAGGATATTTTTTCTTAATGGTCTCTATCACACTTTCGACGCTTTTTTCGTCTGTGAAGTCAGCTGATATGTGCTTTATATCAATAATAGGTTTTGATCTTGAAATTCCTATAACTTCGAAACCGTTTTCAGCAAAAACCTTTGCTATTTCAGTTCCCAACCCACCGCTCGCGCCTGTCAGAATAATTCTTTTCATAATTATTAATTAGAGGAATAGCATTTAAGTTTGCCTCTATTTGGTTTGTACTGTTGTTCCAATAGAACCATTTCCAGAAAAGTATAATTTAGAGTGACACTTTGGACAAAGCCCTGTCAGTGTCGGTCTTCTGAAAGACCAGTTGCAGTTTTTACAGACTATAGAATCAAAGCCTGACAGAATAGTTTCTTCTGGTGATTTCTTTTTTTTAGGTCTCAGCATATCCTGCAGACTCTTCTGCCTAGAACCTTCCAATAATTCAGATGTTGTTAAGCCGCAGGCCTCGAATATTCTCTCTAGCGGGGGCATGAGCTGGTTCTGAACATAATAAGACGAGTCTATCTCAAGGCCTTTCTCCTTTATATAATCTGGGTCTTCTGCACGCTTAGACAATAATTGGTTTCCTTTAATGATCACAAAACCAAGTCTTTCACCAACCCAATTCTTTCTTGTTGGGTCTCTCTTGCTTATTTTTTTCGCAAGCTCAACGTGCGGTTGAATACCGTTGTACCTGCTGATTTCTTTTGTTATACCCTTGATTATTGTCAGTTTTTCTAATGGGGTCAGTCCCTTGTTCAGTTCGTGGATAACAGACCTAACATATTTTGAAGCTTTTCCTATGTCCTGTTCCTTCAGTATTATGTCCAAAACTCTGTTCATTGTGTCTGTTGTTAAGCCGCACCAATCTCTTCTGACGGTCTCGATTCCTTTCATCGCGATCTTGTCTTTCCAGATATCACCATCCTTTTCAAATGACCAGCCAGCATATCTCTTCTTCGCGAGAATCAAGAATGTCTTGAAAGTTTTTTCGTATTTCAGATGTAGTTTTCCGGATCTCTTCGAAACAAAGTCCGATATTTTTTCTCCGATTTCTTTTGCTTCATCTAAATCAGTTATGTTTGTTCTTATGAAGACAGAATCTGTATCAGAATATATTACCTTAAATGGGAAGTTCTCTTCAATTATTTTTTTTGTGTTTGTGATTGTTTCCCTCCCAAAGGAAGTTATTGTGTTTGCTATATCCATAACATATAATCTAGATCTTATGTAGCCGGTGTAGCCGTATAGGGAATTAGCCATTGTTTTTAATGCGAGCTGTTTAGCATTTAAGATTCTTTTCTTTTCTGGGTCTTTTTCTTCTTTTAGCTCTTTTCTTACTTTTGATCTGGTCGTCATTAATTCATCTACTATCTTTGGAAGTATCCCTTCTCTTATTTCAGGCAGAACAAACCTGGAGCCAAATGGTGAAACAACATGATCGGCTTCGCCTTCCAGCAGAAGAGTTGTCGGGCATATATTGTATGCTTTTATCAGTGACGGGTATAGACTTGTAAAGTCAAGAACTATGGTGCAGCCGTCTGTATGAAGACCGACCTCTGGCTCCAAGACAAGAGCACCCTTCAAACCTGATTTTTCTCTTTCAGATATTCTTTTTGCCATTTCCGTTCCTCCTGGTTTGCAAGGCATTATTATATTCCTGTCTCTGAACTCGTTAAGAAGTTTGTTCTCGTGTCTCTGCGTCTGACCACTAAGACTGTCTTGCAGCAGTAAACCTGATATCTTTGCTAACTCGAAAAACTGGTCGAGTAATCCTTTATCAATAACAAGTTTTAAAGCAAGAACAGCATCTCTTCTGGAATATTCTATTACTCTATCCAATTTATTAGCAGACCACAATGCCACCATCTCTTTGTATCCCATTGGTATCTTTTGTATACCTAGCATCTCTTTCGCGACTGTGTCTAGGTTATATCGCTTAAATCTGACCCAGGGGTCTCTTCTTATTATCTCATATGGATCAACAACGACCCTGCCGCTCATATACGGCATGTAGGTCTGCTGCAGTTTTCTGCAGTAAACATTTTTCTCACTTCTTCCAAAATCCCTGGGGAGATTGAGTACCTCTAGTCTTTTTGTAATGTATGGTAGATCAAAATTATTTATGTTGTAACCTATCACTATGTCTGGGTCATAGTCTTTCATTATTCTCAGAAACCTTTCCATCATCTCTTTCTCAGAACCAAATGACATCACACCCTCTTGTTTTTTGACCGGTCTCGAAACAAGAACAAGATTTTTTGAATTTCTGAAGGAAGGCGAAAATGCAAAACTCACCATTATAATTGGGTCTTTTTCTGGTTCGGCTATTCTGTCAGCAGTTGGCAGACACTCTATATCAACTGACATGTATTTCAGTGGGGCATTGTTAAACAGATCAAGTGGTTTTATCTTCTTCGCATCAATGGCTCTGCATTTTACTGTATTTGTTCTAACAGGAGTTCCTTCAACCTCGATCCAGTTCATGCCCTTTATGTTGTTGTCTGACATAAACCTGTATTTGAAAAGTATGTCTGCTTCGTAGGGGACCCCGAACCTTTTGAGAGATTCTCTTATCTCAGGTATCTTGCTTGGGTCCCTTCCTGTGATCTTCACCACCTTTTCTGGAGTTTTCTTATATCCTATTGGAAGAAATTTATCAGTTACTTCCGCACGCAGACCAAGCTTTTCTATTTCATAAACAACATCATTGATATCTCGGTCTTTTACGTGAAGATACATATATGGAAGGAAGCCTTCTTTGAAAACGCAAACCGTATTGCCGACACTGTCTTTTCCGAATATTCTGACAACTGGTCGGTTATGAATGAGAATATAGTCGCAGTCTAAGATTTGAAGCTTCATTATGACACCTAGAGTTAATAACACCTTTAGATATTTATCTCTTCAGTTTCTCTGTTTTTTAGGTTGACTTTTATATTGTCGCCTAAGATGGTGATTCCTTTGTAGTTTTTGTTTATTTTCTTATCAGTAAAGATTATGTCAGGAACTGTATCTATTAGAAATCCTTCATCACCAATTTTAACATATCTCTTCTTGATGGCATCCAGCGGATCATAGCCAACCAAAAATAAAATTTTAACACCGCTTAACTCCACCATGAGTGGTCCTGTTATGATGTTGGCGTCTGGAAATGTTTTTCTTGCGTCTTGGCTGTCGGCAACAAAAACAAAATCATAATCCTTTACTTTTTTGCTTGGGTCTGAAATAAAGACAAGATTAAGATCGTCATTGGAGTAATTGACACTTCCTAGGGGAACATCTGGAAATGTTATTTTGTTAACAAACAACATGTTGTTTCTAACTCTCCCCGATAAAGAGACGACACCATCTAAAGAGATTTTAGAGGACATGTTTTTCGGGATCGAACATTTTATTGTTCCTGTTGGGTCTTCAACATCTAAGAAAACAGTTTCACCGTTGTCTGTTATGCTCTTAACTAGACAGATTATAGTTGCTTCACCTGTGCTTACTTTGTTGATAGACACAGCATCTTTCAACTCTACCTTTCTCAACAGCTCATTTCTTAAGAAATCATATTTCTCGTTCAGCTTATTGGTTAGATATTTTATTGTTAATTTGTCTGGTTTGACGTATTTTTTTATTATCTTTATGTCTGATTTTGTTAGGTATTTTTTTATTATCCTTTCTGAGAGAACCAGCGGTCTTTCGTCTTCTACTCTTTTGACTATAATATCAATATCTTCTTTAGATAGTGTTTTGATTAGTCCTGCTGCTTCTGGTTCGATAAGAACCCCTAGACCCATTATGCTTTTTACATCCATGAACAACACTAGAGAAACCTTTGTTGAAGGAAGTTTTTTAACCTTTTCATTATGCCGTCAGAAAGAGAAAGTGTTATTACCCTGGTCCTACCATATCTCCCTCTAGAAATAACCTTCGTGTTTATTATGCCAAACAAATCAAGTTCAGCTATCAGATCTGATACTCTTCTCTGTGTGAGAGGCCTTGTCCCCTGCATCTTGCAGACCTCATTATAAACATTCATCACGTCCCCTGTGTTTATTTCTCTCTTATGTTTCTCAAAAAATTTCAAAATAGACCATAAGACAATTTGACTTTGTTTTGGCTGTGCTTTTACAGTTTCAATTACTCTGTCTAGATCTATCTTGTCTTGCGCTTTATCAACGTGCTCTATTGTTACTTTCTCAGACGCTTCTCTCTCGGCTAGCTCAGCAGAAACCCTGAGCAAATCCAAGGCCCTTCTGGCATCACCGTGTTCTTGAGCAGCCAAGGCAGCACACTTCTCCACAACGCCCTCTTCTATTATTCCATCCTCAAAAGCTGTCTTTGCTCTGTTTTTCAGAATATCCTGAAGTTGGAGAGCGTTGTAGGGAGGGAAGATCATCTCTTCCTCTCCCAGAGAGCTCTTCACCCTCGGATCGAGGGAGTTTATGAAACCCAGGCTGTTGGTGATGCCTATTATGCATATACTAGAGTTTTTCAAGTCCTGGTTGACTCTAGTAAGATTATAGAGAATCTCGTCTCCTGATTTTTGGACTAAGGTGTCTATTTCGTCTAAGATTAAAATGAGGGTTTGATTAGATTGATCAAGACTCTCGAAAAAGATATTATATATTTGATCTGTTGGAAGGCCTGTAAACGGAACCTCTTTACCAAATTCCTTAGATAATGTAGCCATTAGTCTGTATTCTGTATCAGAGGTTTTCTTCATCTTACAATTAACATAGATTGTCTTGAGTTTGTGACCGTTTGAATTACTTATTGTTTGTAATTCGTCTGCTACCATTCTAGAAACACATGTCTTTCCTGTTCCAGTTCTGCCATATAAGAACAAGTTACTTGGTTTTCCCCCTTTTAATGCTGGAGCAAGGATTTTGGCTATAGTATTAACCTCTGTTTCTCTGTGTGGTATTGTTTCTGGTGAGAAAGATGTTGACAATGCTTCCCTGTTTTTAAAAATTGGTTTGTTATTCAGGTATTTTGTGAATATCTTTTGTGCTTGACCGACCATTTTATAACCTCTGTTTCTTTTAGAAGTATATTAGTCTAACCAAGTGAAGACATATAACACTTATTTCATGTGAACCCCATTATTTCCTATGGAAATGTGAATGTTGTGAATAATTTTATAATTTATGTTCACGTTGTTTGTGTGTGAATATATATAACAACGTTATATTGTTTCTTTTAGAGCTCCATAAGAAACCCTCACCCGAACATTTCCTTTGTAGTATTATAATAAAATAAAAAGAAATAACCTTTATTTCTTATAACAATGTTATTATTTATAAATATATAAAAATATATTGTTATATACTACTTCGACAAGAAACAATGGGGTCAGGGGTATTTTTTCTTAAGGGTGTTTAATAGAACATCAATATTTTTTATTTTTGTTGAACCCAAAGGAATTCTCTCAATCATAGCTATACGTTTAGCTAGCTCATCTACGCTATCAGAACCCTGTAAAATAATCAAATTCGGCCTCAAATTAGTCACCTTTATCGCAACCATAGAACTTCTGCCTGTATGAGCACCAGTAAATATTATAGCTCTCTCGGTCGTTAATCCATACAACTTAACAAGCTCCATTGGGGGTATGTCCATAATAGCCTTCATACTATCAACAACAGTATAACCATAGATTTTCTTATCAGAATTATCTTTCCCAACAACCAAGGAAGCGTCAATAACTTTACAAAATTCCTTTATTCCTACTGGTCCGTTGAACTCCTTTAAACCCAGAATAGCATCAGACAACACGTTCTTATTAGGAAAGTTCGTGAATTCTCTTGTTATTTTTCCACCGCGTTTTTCATCTATGTTAATTAAAGCGTCTACAATCCTCTTAACTATCTTGATTCCAGGCGATTTTCTCCTACCATTCTCATAATCAGAAATAACAGAAGGCATTATTTTCATTTCATCTGCCAGTTTTCTCTGCGGAATCTTGAAAATATTTCTCCATTTCTGTATAACCTTACCAGCATCCATACTAAGGACTATTTCACCAGCTATTCTTTTTGCTAA
>JAFCDY010000004.1:7446-34305 GCA_017609445.1 Candidatus Aenigmatarchaeota archaeon
ATACATATTGACGAACACATATTTAAAATTATTTGATTATTTTGTCGTATGATCATACAACTTTAAATAACAAGACTGTGTATTAGGGTTTATGCCAACCGACATCAGTGTTAAAGAGGCTATGGTAGCAAGAGTTGTTACTGGAAGACCAACACAAACCATAAAAGAGATAGCAAATATAATGAAAAAGGAAGATGTTGGTCTGGTTGTGATTGTGGAAGGAAAAAAGCCGATTGGTACTGTAACAAGAGAAGATATTGTAAACAAAGTAACAGCTTCAACTAAAGAACCAGCCAAAGTTAGAGCAAAGGATATAATGGGTTTTCCAGTCATAACACTGGGTCCAGATGATGATATAGCCAAAGCAGCACACCTAATGGTAGAATATGGCTACACTAGGATACCAGTAGTTTCTATGGGCAAGTTGGTTGGTTTGATCTCTGAAAGGGAAATAGCCAAAGTAGCCCCTGCTGCTATCGAGATCCTGAGAGAGAGGCTGTTTATAGAGGGAGAGCCACCAGTTGTTGAAGAGTTTAATTCTGGTGAATGTGAATTATGCGGTAATTTCGACGAGCAGTTGAGAAGTGTCAACGATAGGTGGGTTTGTTCTGCCTGCAAAGACGAAGCAGCTGAATTATGATGTTAATTCAAGCAAGAATTAAGCCAAATTCTAAGGAGTTTAAGATAGATAAAAAGGAAAAGGAATGGATTATACGAGTTAAATCTAAGCCAGACCACAATGAAGCTAACCTAGAGCTTATTAAAGAGCTAAAAAAGAGGATTGGAGGCTGTAGAATAATTAAAGGACACAAATCTAGAAATAAAATAATAGAGATACCCGACATATAACGACATTATATTTATATACTTTAGAATATATATGATATACAGTATTGAAGAGATCACACATCATTATATCATGTTTCATTATTCCCCCATTTTTGGGGTTCCACATGAGTATAAAACATAGAACAATTTCTTCAACCTAACAAGGAGATGATAAAATGGGAAAATTAGCACAAGCAACCTCAAAATATACTGTTTATGCGAAGTTTGATGCAGATGGTACTGTTGAAAAACCAGATGTAATTGGAGCTGTCTTCGGTCAAACCGAAGGCCTTTTGGGGCCTGATTTAGACCTAAGAGAGCTTCAAAGAACAGGAAGAATAGGCAGAATCGATGTTGAGTTAAATACTAGAAGCGGGAAGACCAGCGGAGTTATAACAATTCCATCTTCTCTAGACTCCAGCGAGACAGCTCTTATAGCAGCGTGTATGGAGACAATAGAAAGAGTAGGGCCATGCAATGCAAAAATAAGAGTTGACAAAGTAGAAGACGTCAGGATTTCAAAAAGAAAATATGTCATTGAGAGAGCAAAAGAGCTGTTGAGCAAGATATTTGAAGAAGGACAACCAGAGTCACAGGAAATGTCTGAACAAATCAAGGAAGCAGTCAGAACAAATGAGATAGTCAAATACAAAGGCCTCCCAGCAGGCCCGTCTCTAGATACATATGATGCAGTGGTGGTTGTAGAAGGAAGAGCAGATGTAGTCAATCTGTTGAGATGCGGAATAAAGAATGTTATAGCAATGGAAGGGACAAGCGTCTCGCAGCCAATAATTGATTTATCAAAACAAAAGATAACAACAGTGTTTTTAGATGGTGACAGAGGCGGAGACCTGATATTAAAAGAGCTCTCTGCTACTTGTGACCTCGATTTTGTAACAAGAGCACCAAGAGGAAAGGAAGTAGAAGATCTTACCAAAAAAGAGATATTCAAGGCTCTCAGAGAAAAGATGCCATATGATCAGGCAAAGTCAGAGAACGGGAAAAGTGTCAATAGACCAGTTAGGACTGAGAGAAAAAAAGAATATGAAAAAAGAGAACCAGCGAAGAAAAAGAGACAGTTCAGTATTGACCCGGAAAAAACAAAAAAATTCAAGGGAGTTTTGGAAGATCTGATCGGAACAAGGGCAGCCTGTCTATTAAATCAAGAGATGGATATCCTCGGAAAAGTACCAGTAAAAGAAATGGGAAGCGCAATAAGACAGGTAAATGCAAAGGTCTTGATATTTGACGGCGATGTTGACCAGAAACTCATAGACCACTGTTCGAGAAACGGAATAGAATGGATAGTTGCTATGAAGATCTCTGGAAGAATACACACCAAAGACAACATGACTGTGGTTACACTCCCAAACCTCAAGTAACCACAACCTTTTTCTTCTTCTTTTCTAATTATTGACTATGCTTGGCAGGATAGAAAAGATAAAAAAGAAGGTTGGTGGGAAGTCTGATCTAATAATATTAATTTCAGACCCAAACGTTTCATATGTTACAAATATCTATAAGACCGGTGGCATGATCTGCATACCCCGTAAGAAAGAGCCTTTCATGATAACGTCTGTTTCTCGAAAACAAGAACTAGGAAAAAAGGAAATCAAAATATATTCAGTGTCAGATTTCTTGAAAGCAGACATCAAAGCAAAGACAATTTTCCAGGCAGCCAAAAAAATGTTCAAGAAGAAAAAGATAAGTTTCAAAAGAATAGCAATTGATTGTCAGGCAACCGAAAAGATGACAAAATATCTTGGAAAAAACATAACTAATATATCTTCTAGCATGTTGAAGATAAGATCAGTAAAGACAAGCGAAGAGATCAAAAGAATAAAAAAGGCATCAGAAATTGCAGTGACCGGAGTCAAGACAGCTAAAAAATTCTTAAAGCCAGGGATTACTGAGAGACAGCTGGCGAGAATATTAGATGATTCAATGCGTGAGCACGGTCACTGGTATGCTTTCGAGACAATGGTTGCCTCTGGACCAAACTCAGCTTTTGTCCACCACTATCCAACTGACAGGAAAATAAAAAAAGATGATTTTGTTGTTGTTGATTGTGGCTGTCTCTATAAAGGATATCACTCTGACATAACCAGAACATTTTGTTTGAATCCGGGCAAAAGAAATAAGAGTCTGTATAAAACAGTTCTAGAGACTCAGAAGATGATCTTAAGAAAACTAAAAATAGGCGTAAAATCTTCAGCTTTATTTGATTTGGCTAGAAAAGAGCTAGCCAGACATAAATATGATCTATTACATGGTTTGGGGCACGGGGTTGGTCTAGAAATACATGAAGAACCATCTTTGTCACACAAATCAAAAACAATTTTAAAGGAGAACATGATATTCACAGTAGAACCAGGCGTCTATATCAAGAATTATGGTGGAGTAAGAATTGAGGATATGGTTTTATTAAAGAAGAATGGCATAGAAATACTAACAAAGTTTCCAAGGAGATTATAGTGGCTGATTTAAGGATAAAAAAACTGGCTGAACTGCTAGTCGATTATTCTATCGGAGTTAAGCGGGGAGACAACATTATTGTTTCTGCTTCATCTGAAGCGTCTGATTTAGTGAGAGAAATATACAAACTGATCATCAAGAGAGGAGCGTATCCATCCCTAAAACTGGGGTTGCCAGGATTAAATTATATTTACTACAAATATTCATCCAGAAAACAACTTCTCAAATTTCCGGAAGCGTTTAATTTTGAAGTAAAGAAAGCTCAGGGCTACATTGGAATAGGTGGGCCGTTAAACACGAGAGAACTGTCAAATATTGACCCAACCAAAATTGCAATAAGAAACAAGGTAACCGACCCAATCATAAATTACATCGTTAACGGAAGACCAAATATAAAGAGAGTTACCCTTGATTATCCCACAAATGCCCTTGCGCAGGATGCCGAGATGAGTCTGGAGGAATATGAAGATTTCTTATTTAAGGCATGTTTACAGGACTGGAAAAAGCTATCCAAGAGGTTCAAGAAAATAATGGACAGGATGAATAAAGGAAAGGTTCTAAGAATAGTTGGAAAAGACACAGATCTAACATTAAAGATACACCCAAAGAGTTTTGTTATGGACGATGGGCATGAAAACATGCCAGGCGGCGAGGTATTTGGTGCGCCCTCTAAGTTCGGTGTAGATGGTCACATAAGATTCACTTACCCGGCAATTAGGAACGGGGTTGAGGTTACGAACATCTTCTGCGAATTTAAGAATGGTAAATGTATCAAAGCTACAGCAGACAAGAACCAGAATTTCTTAAGAAAGATGCTAGAGACCGATTCTGGATCAAAGTATTTGGGTGAGATTGGTATTGGAATGAATCCTAATGTCACAAAGTTCACAAAGAATCTTCTGTTTGATGAAAAGATCGGCGGCACCATTCATCTGGCGTTCGGTATGGCTTACAAAGAGTGTGGTGAGCCGAACAAATCTGCTCTGCACTGGGATATTGTGAAAGATTTAAGAAAGGGCGGTAAATTAATTCTTGATGGAAAAATAGTCCAGAGAAACGGCAAATGGTTAATTTAAACAGTTTTCTGTCCAAAGCAAATTAAATCATCACCAACTATATCATAAACCATGGATAGAGAAGAGTTTCTATGGGACGAGAGGGGTGTAGAGAATTTCTACTGTGCGAAGGAAAGCAAGTCTTTAGGCAAAGACGTGTTTGTAGGCAAATGTCCAGTATATGGGGATATTGAACCGTTTGGTCAGGCCGCTCCCACCAATGGTGCAATACGGAAAGGTATATGTGAACATACAGAATGTGAACACCACATAAAATATAATCCACACGAATAACACCAAGAAGGACCCCCTCCTGCGTGGGTTGTATTAACTGTTCAATGTAGACTTTAGGTCTTTTAGTGCTTCTTCCAAAGAAAGAGGATTCTTCTCTCCCTTAACTTTTTCATAAGCCTCTTTCGTTAAACAGTCGATTAATCCGATCCCCAATTTTGTACACACATTGTGTAGGGCAATATATGTTTCAGAATCAAGCTTGAAATAATTGTAAAATTTTTTGTAATTGCTGCCATGAGCCCTCAGATAATCTTCCACCCTCTTCTGAGTAACTTCAATGTATTTTTTCTTTATTTTAGGAGTTTCTTCCCACTCTGGCCAGTCATATTTTGTAAATGGATATTGTTTTATGAAAGAGTAAGGAACAACCCCAGGAGTGGAGACAACACAAACATGGATCTTGTCGTACATTTTCATCTTGTATAAGACAGAAAATATCGACTTATGCAAATGAGAAAGATTGTACGGTTTCCTGAAGGAACAGGGAATAAACAACAATATCTTTTTAGTTTTGGGTGGAACATAGCCTTCTACAAAATATTCCTGCCAGACCCTGAAGTACGGATGTAATAGAACTTTTTCGGTCGCGCCCCTTAACCATTCTTGTTTTTTAGGCGGTATCCTCGGGACAAACGAGAATTCATCAGAATACTTCTCAATATTCTTTCCTTTGTAATTCTTCGTCGCATCGTTGAATTGTTTTTCAGTGAAAGGCTTCCACTTTCCGTTGATCCACAAGTCAAAAGCTTCAGAGTAGCCGTGTGGACTCCAGTTTAACAGACAAACATAATCAGAATATTTTTTCGCAAGCTCAACTGTCCTGTCTAGAGTCTTCTGGTTTGTATAGGGAGCGTTGACTAAGACGTAACTTCTAACACCAAAACCATTTTTCCTTAGAAACCCGGCAGCTTTGACATACTTCTCAACGGTCAAGCCCTTATCCAATTTCTTAAGTATCTCATCATCAGCAACTTCCAGCCCAATACCGATAATTACTTTAACCTTATCGCTTTTCATATCCTCCACCAAGCTTTCATCGACATATTCTGTCCTCGACTCGATGAACAGCTTTTTCACACCCATGAGCTCGCATTTTCTTACCAGATAACTTCTGAACGCTTTCGGTATCTGATCTTCATCCAGAAAACTCCCAGAATTAAATATTTTCAAAATATCTACTCTTTTCTCGAGGTCTTTATCTATTTTCTTTTTTAACTCATGAAGAGTCATCTTACTATATTCATACTTTCCCCAACCGCAGAAGATGCATTTGCCCCAGCCACATTTACCAGACCTCAAAAATATCGACTTGTCTTTCATAGAACTACATAATTAAATAAACCTTATAAATCATCTCTATAAACATTTTATAGGTGACTTCGTTGTTTGGTTCACAGCTAATGTTAGATTGCTACGGCTGTAATAATAAAAAACTTAAAAACAAAAGCTTTATCTCTAGTTTTCTCAAAAACCTGACAAAACTGTTGGATATGAAACAGATATCCAAGCCATTTGTAATCCCATACAAAACAAACAAAAAAACTTTTGATAAGGGTGGCATATCTGCAGTCATTTTAATTGCAACAAGCCACATAAGCATACATACATTTCCACAAAACAATTATATGAATATCGATATCTTCAGCTGTAAGAAATTTTCCAGAAGGAGAGTCGAAAATTTTGTGAAGAAAGAGTTTGGGGTCAAGAAGATAGAAAAGAGATACACACTACGAGGGAAAATGTTCAAGAGATAATTATAGACTACATTTAAAACGATTTGGGGATGATAAATATGGAAAATATGTGGTATAGATTGAACAATGAGAAATTGGAAATTAAAGATTGTGACATATGTATTTTTGGCGTTCCATATGATGAAGCTGCTTCATTTGAGTGGGGTGCCTCATTAGCACCAGTCGTTCTTAGAAAGATGTCTTCTTGGATGCCGGAGGTTCTCGAAACAGGGGAGAGCCTCATAGGACTAAAGATAAAGGACCTTGGGGATGTTATGGTCTCCAAAAACCCGGTCACCACACAGAAAAGAACATATAAGCTCATGAAAAAGGTACTTCCACATGCTGTTCCAATTATTATTGGTGGTGACCACTCCATTTCCATAGGCACTATAAACGCATTTTGCGACCACTACAAAAAAAGTGTCGGCCTAATTTATATTGATACACACGCAGATCTGTGCGATCGTTGGCACGGAGAAAAGTATTCTCATGGTAACGTTATGAGAAGGGTTTTGGAAAACAAACATCTGAAACCAGAAAATGTTGTCATATTTGGAGTCGGCTCATTTGAAACAGAGGAAATGGAATACATAAAGAAACATAGAATTAAATTTTACAATGATCATCATGTTCATAAGCAAGGACTTGAAAACATAGCTAAGAAAATTATCAAGCAGTTTAAGAATATAAAAAATATATATCTTTCGTTTGATATTGATGCTATCGATCCAGCATTTGCCCCAGCCACCGGACTCCCTGATGCTGGGGGAATCTCTAGTAGAGAAGCAATAGAATTAATAAAAATGTTCCGAGCCATCAACATAAAGGCACTAGATCTAACGGAAATCGCCCCAAATCTTGATGTTACAACCATCACACCATTTCTTGGATGTAAGTTAATAGGTGAATATTTCGCCCTAGTAAAGGCAGTAAAGTATGGAGAAAAGTCATTAAAATTCAAATATGCATCCGACACAGCTAAAAATCACTAGCCATTTAGCTAGCAAAAAAATTAGGTATATAAAACACAGTTTGCATTATATTCTCATGATGAAATTACTGATCATAATATTTGCAATTCTGTTATTTACCCCGCAGATAGCATTGGCTGATGGCGGTCTTATTGTTCCAAATATACACGATAAAATATCGCTCCCATCTCAGAAAGCAGTAATAGTCTGGGACGACGGCGAGGAAACATTAATACTATCAACAAAAATACAGCCGGAAAACATAACAGACATTGCTTGGGTGATACCAATTCAATCCAAGACAAAACCAGAGGTTGAAAAGGGAAACTCAACAATATTTTTTGACTTGGCCAGACTGTTCCAAGAAAGAAGACAGTGGGGTATATTGGCAGCTAGTAAAATGTCAGCAGAATCAGGTGGCATTGAATTAATTGAAGTCAAGATGGTTGACATGTATTATATCGTTATTCTGAAAGCAGACGATGCCTCAGTTCTTGTCGACTGGCTAAATGATCACACTTTTCATGTTCCAGAAAGCGCTACAGAGGTTTTAGAAGGTTATGTCGGTGACGATTATTATTTTGTTATAAACAGGATCAATCTGCCGAATAAGTTGAATAACCCACTGACAGACGATGATTATACATGCGCAGCTGCGATCAATATTCAGTATTACTGGGACGAGCAGGATATAGATTATCAGATAAATTACACATTCCACGAACTGGACCAGTGTGCAGACGCCAACCTGGAAGCAGTCAAACTTTTGAAACAGGTCGAGACCGGAATTTCAACACCACTAGAAATCACTTTCGAGCCGGATGTGCCGTATTATCCGATGAAGATGTCTTCAATAAATGATGGGGTCGTCGCCATAGACCTTTACTTCTTCGGGGACAACTACGTTTATGACACATCAGGATTTTTGCAGTCCAAGGGGAGAAGAAAAAGCACAGACCAAATAAAGATAGATTACAACATTGATAAGAATCTCATCTCATATATGAGATATGTCGGGGATCTGGAAAATCTAAACAGGGATTCTTACTTTAGAAGCTACACTGTAGTTGATAGGGTGTTAGAAGCCTTTAACAGCTTCATAGCAATGTTCCTTTCAAGATAAGATAGACTTTTATGTTTCTATTGATCACTTTTCTTATGATCGAAACAAACTGGTGTATAATCACTGGATCACCCGGTGCAGGCAAGACAACAATCATAAACAAACTTTCCCAGATGGGATACACAACTTTTCCTGAGGTGACGAGACCCTATATAGAGGGTCAGTTAAAAAAAGGAAAGACACTTGAGCAGTTGAGAAAGAACCAGAAAGAGTTTGATGAAGAGATTCTGAGAATAAGAATAGAACTTGAAAAAAATCTCCCGCAAGATAAATTGGTGTTTCTAGACAGATCCATTCTGGACAGTATCGCGTTTCAGAAACTTTATCTTGATATAAAAGAATACGACAAGTCAGTCTGCCCGTACAAATATAAAAAAGTCTTTTTCATAGAGATGCTGCCGAATTATCCAAAAAACGACCCGATCAGAAGAGAGGATATAGAGAGTTCGAAAAAAGTCGGTGAACTGTTGATAGAAACCTACAAAGAATTCGGCATGGATGTGATCAGGATACCGTTTGGATCTGTGGAAGAGAGAATAAAATTAATTTTATCATGTTTATAGGATGATAAATATGTTTGAGCTATTGGACAGGGATGCGAATGGAAGAACAGGAAAGTTCACAATAGGAAAAAAAGAAATAAAAACACCAAACATAGCTATTGTTATCAACCCAAACAGAATGTTGGTTCCTCCGAAAGAACTAAAGGGGTTCGGAGCAGATTTGATCATAACCAACTCTTATATTATATACAGAAATCAGAAACTTAGGGAGAAGGCAGAAAAAGGACTCCATAAATTTCTAAATTGGAGCGGGCCAATCTATACAGACTCAGGAACATTCCAGATGTATTCCCAGAATGTTAAAGACATCAACTCAGAAGAGATTATAGACTTCCAGGAAAAAATAAAATCAGACATAATCACACCGGTTGATATGTTCACTCTGCCGGACGATTCAAAAGAGACTGCGAGAAAAAAACTAAAAGAGACATCAAAACGAATTTTATCTGCAAGAGGATTAACTAAAAAAACATTGAACGCACCAATACAGGGTGGTCTGTTTTTAGATTTAAGAAAAAAAGCATGTGTTGAGGCGAAGAAATCCAATCCAGATTTATTTTCCATAGGTGGCATCGTGCCTCTGATGGAGCAGTATAGATTTAGAGAGTTGTGCGACATAATTCTGACCTGCAAACAGAACCTGCCATTTTCCAAGCCAGTGCATGCATTCGGCGCAGGACACCCGATGGTTTTCTCGTTACTGACAGCATTCGGCTGCGATCTCTTTGATTCTGCCATGTACTCGATTGCTGCGAGACGAGGCGGTTATCTAACAACCAACGGTACACATCAATTTGAAAACCTGACAGAGTTTCCATGCTCATGTCCGATGTGTGCCAACTCAAACCCGAGAGACGTAGAAAATAAAGAGGAGTTCCTCACCAAACACAATCTTTACGTTACATTCCAGGAGATCAGGACAATAAGGCAGGCAATAAAGGAAGATTCTCTATGGGAGCTGGTCCAGTCAAGGGTGCGAAGCCATCCTAAGTTGCTGGAGGCATTTGAATACAATCTCAAAAAATACAAGAGGTTTATTTCTAAACACGATAATATTTCTAAGAAATCTGCTTTCTTTTACTCTGGCAAAGAATCAGAATACAGACCAGAAGTTATTTTAGCTAAGGAGAGATTAAAGAAAGTAAAATCAAAAAGATATTTTACAAAAAAACCATTTGGAAGGATCCCAGTTGAATTGTCAGGAGTATATCCCTTTTCACAGAGCATAATACCAGGCGAACCAGATAAACGAGTTAGATCCAAACCAGAAGAGGCAGTCAAAAAAACAATAGAGTACCAGTTTGGAAAGCACAAATTAAAGAAGTTTAAAGTTGAGATTTCCAGAAAAACAGGAAGAATAAGAAGAGTATATTCTGATAAATTGTTAGGAACAATAAGAAGCTATGATGGTTTGTTTTTACCAACCAAGGAAGGAGCAAATTTTATAGATATGAAGAAGGTTGTTGTGGATGATGACGCTGTTCCCTTTGTAGAAAATGGAAAAAGTGTTTTTGCTAAATTTGTAAAATCAGCCAAAGGTATTCTTCCTAGCGAAGAAGTAAGTGTTGTAGATAAGAAAGGAAGAATACTAGCTGTCGGCAAAGCACTTCTTAATGAAGATGAGATGAAAGATTTCAACAGAGGCATGGCAGTGAAAACTAGATAGAGGTTATAACCACCTTATTTTCCATGTCCCATCCTCATTGCTCGATAAATAATCATTGATTTTCTTCATATCTTCTTGCCCGACGCTGACAAGTTCTGAAACATCATTCCCACAATCTTGTCTATAAGCACATCTTTTTACCTGAGCCACGCACAACATACCATCAGTGGGCCCATTTCCTCTATAATACAGGATTTGTGGACCCCTAGGGACATCTACAACCCTGTCACCAAGTCCATGAACATGATTCCAACGTTCTGATCTTCCTAATTTAACCATTTAGTAACCACCTAGTGATACCTATACCATAAACATTTAAATAACTATCTCCCACAAGAGATATGGCTTAAATTCTTAGGACAAGAAGCGTTCTTACTTAGCGTTTGAATGTTTTTTCAATCGACAGAGAGCTCTTTAATATCTTAAAACTAGATATAGAGTACTCTGGAGAAGGAGTATTGAGATAGCCAAAACCACCCCCATTCGTGAGAGTTCGCAGAAACTTCCATATTTCTTAGTTTCTGGCCGATTAGAATCTGTTCTAGAATCTTTAAATCTCTATAAAACAGTATATTGACAGGTGTCACAAATGAAGAGCCCAACCCTTAAAACACAAAAAAACATTCTAAGGATCCTGGAATTTCTAAAAACAGAAGAAGGTGATGTCCACATCAGAGGAATATCAAGACGCTTAGGAATACACCCACAAACAGTAGATAGAATAATAGACAACTATATCTTCCCATTTCTTGACATCAATAACATTATATTTCATGGGTTTAGAGCAAAATTAGTAAAATTGAAAGAAGAAAAAAGAAATATAACGCTTCTAGATGTGATGAAATATTACAAAATCAGAAGGATGATAAAGGGTAACACTTAAATCCTTTTCGGAACATATGATTAGTATGCCAGAAGATGGAATAAAACCACAAATAGATTACAAAATTGAAGACCTACCAGAGATTAAAGAAAATCCAGTTCCAATAGGGCTTAAAATGCTTAAAATTCTTAAACAAAGAGATTTTGTCTATTTTTGTTTACCACAAGACAGAGAAGATGGAATTTATGCTCAGGCAACAATCATAAATATTAAAGAAGAAATGGTAAATCTACACCTAGAAGAAGATTATCAGGGCACTGAAGTTCATGAGGCTGGAGAAGAAATATCGGTCCATTATGGGTCTGTGTTAGTAAGAAATGATATGGTTCTCTTTGCAGGAGATCTGGCAGAAGTAGGTATCAATTTAGCCTAATTCCCCCACAATTATTTCCAACTCATCCTTATATTCATCTACCTTACCAATAACATTGACTTCTTGTCCTTTTTTCAGCGTATTGAGAGGTATATCTACAGAACCAGCAAATATGACAGCCTTTATGCTTTCTTCACTATCTGTCAGGGTCATTATCTTATGCCCGCCCTTGGCTGTATAGATGTTACTAATAGTTCCCTGAACCCTAATCATCTCTCCCTTGTGGTGTAAAACATCTTCTATAGATACTAAATTGTATATAAGCATGTCCCTTATGAAATAAAGGTTTATTATCCCTGTTATTGATATAAAAACAAGAATTGCTACCAGATACCCCTTATCCATGTAATTCAACTTTGTGAATTTCTTCATAGATAGGGCCATTAGGCGTTAAATTTGATGAAATCAATACTATGTTGTTGACAGAAGTAACCCCAAACGACTTATCTTTATTTTTATTGATGAAAGACTGTATTTTATCTTTACCTTTACTGCTTTTAGTTCTTCCTAGCGTTATATGAGCTCTAAAAGGTCTTTCTTCTTTATCAATACCAATTTCTGTAAGCGCATTATTCACCAGCTCAGCTAGTTTTTTAATCAAAATATCATCAGAAACACCGATCCACAAGACCTTAACATAGTCTTCGTTAGGAAATGCCCCAACCCCATTGACTTCAAGGTTGAATCTTTGAAAGCTTATGTTGTTGAGAGCTGTTTTTATTTCTTCAACTTTGTCATCATCTACTTTCCCGAGAAATCTTAGACAAAAGTGGAGGTTTTCAGGCTCAACTAATTTAATATCTAAATCACTAAGTTGCTTCTGAATAGAGATAATTTTTTCCTTTATCTCTGGTGATATATCGGTTCCGACAAATAGACGCATAAAACATATTGTTCTTATAAATATTTATTGGTTTGTTTTAAAGAATATGAAAATAAAAAATGTGAGGGTTTTGAATATAGTTGAGTTCACAGATGTTCACGCCGATCTTCACGAAATCTTCACGCAGTCAAAATCCATCTTCACGTGAACATCTCATAATCAACCATACCTGAGCTGGTCAACATTAACAATTACCTTATCTTCACGTGAATGTTACGTGAACTTCACGTGAATGTTACGTGAACATGTGAACATTCACATAAACTTCACGTTTTCTTCACATCTTCACGTAAATCTTCACAGGACCTTCACGTTAGCTACCTGAAATTCACGTGAACTTCATTTCCATAGGAAATCTTTATATAGATAGCCATATCATTAATATATGATCTAAATGAACTTAGAATATGTCAAAAGATGGGGGTGGACAGCCAACCCATTCACACTCATCATAAACCCAAAACTCTTCACAGGATATGAGAGCCAGGTTCATGCTGTTCTTGAACACATAAACAATAAGCACAAAATAGCTCTTATTACTGGTTCTACGGGGGCTGGAAAGACTACATTTCTCAAGTGGCTTGATGAAAATTTAAGGGACTACTCAACGATCTATGTTAGTAAGCCACCACAAACCCCAGAAGAATTTATAAATATATTTACAGATATCTTTGGTCTCACATTTTGGGAGAAACTGTTCAGGAAGAAACTCTCACTTTACACTTTGCCAAAATATATTGAAAAAAAATCAAAACATCACCTGGTTTTTTTAGTTGACGAAGCCCACGAAACAAATAAGGACGTCTTAGAATGGCTCCGTGTACTGACAGATCAGATAAAAGGCATTTCTTTAGTTATTGCAGGACTACCCGTGCTTGAGGCTAAAATAAAAGGTGATTTAGAGACTTTAAACCAGAGAATAACGACTAGAATTGAATTGAACTCACTTACAAAAGATGAAATGAGAGACTTAATAAAAAAGAGGATTGAATCTATCTCTGGAACTGAAATAGAGCCATTTACAAACTCGGCTATTGATAAAATATATCATAGAACAGGTGGTTTTCCAAGAGAAGTCCTAAAACTCTGTGACCGACTGGTAAATACAGCTGTGGAAAAGCATTTAGATAAGATTTCAGCGGTTGACATTGAGGATCATCGGGAAGTTCCTAGGTCAAATGTGAGACTTGATCAGCCAGTTGTTACTTTTTCACCAAAACCACCATCAGACCAGCAGCTTATCAACTTACCGTATAAACAAAAAAGAATATTAGAGACCTTAAACAAAGACGACTGGCTGACGCCGACAGCTATAGCAGATATTTTGGGAATAAAATCTTACAAATCAAGATCACACGCAATAAGATCTATAAATAATATTCTTCACAGGCTAATGATGGAAGGTTATGTGCAAAGAGAGTCAAGAGGAAAGGCTTATCTCTATGCGTTGACACCAAAGGTCAAGACCTTGTTTGTAGAAAAATAGTTCTGAAATGTGAGAGTTAAGAAGAAAAATTAACCAGCGGCACTTACTATAGTTCTCTGTATTTCTAACAAGGGATGTTCAGCTTGAGAATACTCTCTCTGCCGTATTTCTTTCAATGAATTAATCCCACTTCCTAAATCACCATTGCCTAAATCAGCAAGAACGTCTTTATATGGTATCTCTTCCGCTCCTTGGGAACCATCACCTCTCATTATACCATCATTTCCCAAGCTATTGATTTCTTCATCTGTATATGAAGCCAATTCATAACATTGTCTTAATTGTATAACAGGCCAAGTCATATCAGAAAGTTCATGTGCTATCTCTAACGCTCTTCTGTAGTTTTCCAAATCAACTGAATCTTCTTTAAATTGAAGAAGATAATCAATGTGTTTAACATTTTCGGGTGTCTCTGGAAAAGCTCTCAGACCAAGAACAAGTTCTACACCATCGTAACCATCCTGACTATATCTCACAAAAACAGAAGAATCTTGCAGAACCTCCTCACGTCTCACATCCACATGCCGTTCCTTTTGAGGCATGTAAACGGTACAAGATCCTCCTTCTCTCTCTACTCCTTGAACTGCATTCATATAAATTACTATGAACAGAAAAGAATTTAAACCCCACCCGAATATTGTAAGTTACGAAATATGTAACTAAAAAACGAGACATAATTTTAAATATAGAACAAAATAACTATAAGCAGGTGATAGTTAGTGGTTGAAAACAAAGCAAAAGGAAGGGACATGATCGGGAAAGTTATTGTCTCTGAAGAATCAGGAAGAAAGTTTGGAGTTGTCGGGGACTTGAACTTCATAACAGAATCAGGAGAACTGATGAATATCATAATTGCTGAACCAACAAAGCAGGCATCAGAACTTCAACTCTCTGAAGATGACAAAGGAAGACTTTTGATACCGTTCTCAGCTGTGAAGTCTGTGGGAGATTTCATAATAATTGCTGAGAGAGACATTGTTTAAGATTTTCGCTTTTTCTATTTTTATTTTAGTTAGACTTAAATCCTTTTCTATACAAGGTAATCACATGAATGACAACTACACAGGCGACGAAGCAGAGTTACTTTTTCCAGGAGGAGGGTCAGTTAATTTTAACGGGAAGAGGTTCATATACTTAGGTCTTGCAGTTCATATTGGTCAAACCGGAGTGTACTACGCTTCACCACACAGATACGGAACATATTTGGAAGCACTAAGAGACATATTTAACAGTCCAGCTCTTAGAGAAAACGAGGTTTGGTTAGCTCCACCAGACGTGTTGGCTGCAATAGATCAAAACCATCCAATATTTAGAAGAACTTTATTGGGGACCACTCTTTTAGCCGATTCAGTTGCAACGATAAAAGATGGAAATGTGAGACTAGGAATCTATCCGAGAATATCTAAGGATGAACATCCGGAGATAGAAAGTATTCATAGGAAAATTGACCTCAGCAACCTCCATCTACCAAAAATTTACAATGATATCCCCAGTTTTGATGCCAGTTTGATGTTTTACACAAACACGACAAGCAATCTCGGAGACAACATAGAACCAGCTAGACACAAAACAACAATCGTCATGCCATCAAAAGAAAAAATAAATGGTGAAGAAACAGAGACAACGATTGTTGACGGAGAATATGCTGTAATCTTTCGGTTCACCGAGGATGAAACAACAATACTTCTTAATAGATCAATTTCAGATCGCCCCGATATCTGCAGGCTTCCCCTTGTTAATAAAAGAGAAAATCAATTTTAGCTATTTCTCAGGTGGGTCTCTGATTCCGTCAGCAGTCACTGTAAACACACATTCGCCTTCTGGTAAATTAGGCGAGTCAACCATTCTAGCGACCCTCGTCTCACCTTTACTGTGTCTCACATATATTCTGTAAGTTGAGAAGTGACCAAGTATGTGTCCGCCTATCGGCCTTGTCGGGTCGCCGAAAAGAATAGCAGGATTCGCCATGACTTGGTTTGTTATATAAACCGCAACATTGTAAACATCTGCCAACCTCTGGATTTTGTGTAGGTGTCTGTTTAACTTTTGCTGCCTTCCTGCCAGTGTTCCTCTTCCGACGTAGTCTGACCTGAATGCTGAGGTTACAGAATCAACTATTATCAGTTTGATGTTCTTCTCTTTGATTAATTCGTATGCTTTCTCAATCAGAATACACTGGTGATTGGAATTGTAAGCCCGTGCTGTATAAACGTTATTTAAAACCTCTTCTTGGTCTAGACCAAGCCCATCAGCGAGCTGTTTTATTCTTTCAGGCCTGAAGGTTGATTCAGTATCAATGTATAAGCACGCCCCATCCAAACCACCCTGTTCAACAGGTAATTGGACATTGACAGCTAATTGGTGCGCGACCTGTGTTTTGCTAGATCCAAACGATCCGTGAAACTCAGTAACAGACCCAGTCTCCACTCCTCCGCCTAGAAGTTTGTCGAGATTCTTTGAAGATGTTGTTATCCTTCCTACCTGTTTTCTTCTCTCCAGGACCGCGGCAGCAGTCTCAAAACCTAACTTTAGTGTTTTCCTGGCAGATGCGATCGCCTTTGCGGCAGTAGCTTCCCCCACACTGGCTGCATCTCCCAACTCCAGAGGCGAAGCCGCAGCTATCGCCATCAAATCAACATAACCAGCATCTTTTAATTTTTCAGCAGTCTTCTCTCCCACCCCCGGAAGATCTGCTACAGATTCTATCTTCTTTCTACCCATATGTATCACCTTTTTATTAGGTGAAAACAGTCAGAACCAACTAAACAGTCACTGTCTGCCTTCCCATCAGTTGCTTACAGCGTCTAATAGTTAACATAAATATTATTTAAGTCTTTAGTTGGCTGACTAGATTTTTCACCTCTTCTTTAGCATCAACTTCTCTTACGTCCGAAACAACAAATTCTGTTCTGTTGAACATTTGGTTTTTCTTAACTCTTCCGGACAAAACAAACTCCTTACCCAAGACATCAATGTTTTCAAATAAATTATTCATATATCTGAGAGCAGTATCAATATTCATATTTATTAACTTTAGAGCAGCGTCTCTGAAAAACACGGTTCGCATGTTTCCTGTTCCGTCGTCGATTACTCCAGACAAGACAATCGAGAACGAAGGACTAACAACCCCGTGGGTCTGGCATTCAAACCCCTTTACTGTTCTTTTCAGCCTAGAACCGCAATCAGGACAGATTTCATAGAAGGGTCCAGACTCAAACAACTGAACAACAGTAGCCCTCAGCTCATAAGTACCATTTTCCTTGAGATCAGAAATATTGTTTCTCTCACTTTTCGCCTGGCTCGTGTCAGCTTTCGGCAGCTCAACATCAGATTCCTTAAAACCGCCCCTTCTGCTTAGCCTGACTTCCGCCCCACCCCTCGAATCATCTTTAGTATAAGCGCCATGGATGTCAATTACCATTCCAGGCTTGAGTTTTTCCAAAAGCTTGACTTGGTCGTCCCACAAAGACATTCGTATTAGCCCAGAGCCGTCAGAGAGCAGAACATTGGCAACCTGGCTTTTCTTTCCATTCTTCTCAAAATGTATTGGCTGGAAAATCTTAGAGACCCGGGCATTCAGATCAAGGTTTCTTATTCCGCCTATTATGTTTCTTATCTGAAGCCTTCTTTTTTTCTTTGTAAACAGATCAAGACCAATGTCCTTTGCAATTATGTAGGCCGCGCCTTCCTTGGATATTAATCCTGACAATTCTTTTTGTTTGCTTTCTATTTTCTTATCAACTTCTTCTCTAGAAAGCTTTGACTTTTCTATTATTTTTTGTATTAGTGTTTCTGTATCCATGGATTATAATAATGAGAAACAATACTTAAATGCTTTTAACTACTGGCGGTCCCACCCACTGGAAAGAATTTAAGTATTGTTTGTTATCTAGTTCTCTGCATCATAAGTTCTGCCATAGCATCTTCATATGGTTTGTTTGTAGAAAATGTTAGTATGACCCCAGGAAAATCTATTTTACCAGACTCTCCGCTATTATCAAACCAATATCTTCCACTCATCGGATCGATATGTAAAGCGTCTACAGGATCTTTCTCATCAACATAAATATTGGCTACATATTCGGTGCCAGTTTGTTCAACATCTCCCAAAAGCGCCTTTTCAGGATCAAATACCAAATCACTCATACTTTTTATTAGTAACCAAAAAGGATTTAAACCTTACAGTATCCTTCTCTTTGCCAGTCTCATGTCATGTCCAGAAATAGTCTTTCTTTTTCCTGCCTTTGCTATAGTGTCAGCCTCAGCAGCCAGATCAGCTATGATCTCTTCCAATAGCTTGTTGAATTCTATAATCGCACCTTCGCTAACCCTCAGATGGCTTTTCTTCAGCATTCTCTCGACCGGTGCTTTTGGTAGTTGCATGATTAGAAGTAGTTTTTGAAATTAATAAAACTAATTACTCTCCGCGGATTTCTGTCAAGGCCGCGTCAACCCTAGCATTGAACTCATCGCTGCAAAACTCACTCCTGGCAGCAGCAACTATACTATCATAATCATCGTGTTCTTTACATATTTTCTCGAGCCCATTTAAGAGGTGTGTTGCAAGCCCTACCCCATCATGGACCATGCTAATATTTACCTTTCCAACACCAGTCCCACCTAAATAATCTGCGATCACCTTTGCCTTCTCAGCGACCTCAAGTATTTCCGGCGTATATAGTTGTAGAGGAACTAATCCAGCCTCTATTGGCTCTCTGTACATAGTAAACAAAGAATCATAGAAATCACTACCACGTTCCAATGCCAGTGTTCCATACCTAAGTATAGTTTCCCTAACGCCAAAGACAGGAACCCCTTCGTCAGTAGATCTCTTAATACCATCTAAAATATCTTCATTAACAGCACCACTATCATAAGTTCCAACCACTATAACTTTCTGCCCGCTTTCTTGTACAGTGTCTACAAGTCGCCCAAATGCCGCAGGAAACCCGTCTCCTGGAACTGCTTTGATGTAAGCTACTGCGCCTTCAGCCATGAACATAGTTAGTAACCAAAAAGGATTTAAGTGTTAAGACGACCGTCGAGACAGAATTTTGTATATATTTCCCAGAGTAGAAAAGAACTTAAGTTTTCAAAACAAAACATTGTTATGTCATCCCCACCAGATCGTATAGTTTTTCTAAAAATGTGATTGATAGTGGGAAATATAAGGGACAGAGCACACCTTATGAAGGATGCTCATGTTTTCATCCAGATGCACAGCTTTGCCCTTCAAGTTCAGAGAAACCAGTAAGGGTCAGGAAAATCAGAGCAACAACGGGATTTATAGCAGATCTAGAGGCAATTGGATTTATGGTTCCCAGTTCAAGCGCAAGCAAATTTCAAGAATATTGCAGAGGATATCCGACAAAACCAAAGTCTCTCGAAGACATTAATGAATACTGTAGACTGCACTGTCCGTACTTCTTGGGAGCCAATACAACAATGAATCTCATTGGAGACGTCTCAACCACCCCAAACCAACCCGCAGAAGCATAATCCTCACTTTTCGTGAGAGTGGCGCAAGTTCTCATCATCTCAACTTTATTCACAAACTTCACTCTCAGAATTCAGGAACGTGAGACTTCAAACAATATGTGATAAGATATGTTACCAGTAATATATAACATAACATATATGTTATATAGTAATTGACATAATAAACAGTGAATATAATATATATTGTATTGTATAGATAATACATTGGAACACTAAGAAATATATCTTGTATCATATACATTACGCTTAAATATGAGTTTTAGCATAAAAACTATAGGTGTTTGAGCTTGAAAGGCAAAAAGGTGAAGAAAAACATGTTCGCTAAACTCTTTATGCACGCAAAACCAGTAAGAATGCTCACAGCACTGCGTCTTGACGACGTCCAGTATGCCACCCAGGTCTCAAAATACGTGGACTGCACCTATTCTCACACCGTCAAGGTCTTGGATATGTTTAAAGATCTTGGTTTGGTCAAATTTGAAAAAAAAGGAAGGATCAAAGTAGTCAGATTAACTGACGCTGGTCAGGATATTGCTCATGATTTCGAAGGATTGAGCAGGAAGTTCAAAAGATTGTCTAATTCTGTCAGGACAGCACTGGGAAAAAAGTAAACCATATCTGTGAAGATGAGCAAGTTTGACACCATAATTTGATATATTATATAGGATATTTTATTAGACACTTGTTGTTCATATCTGGCTTTCTGATATATCGTCTCGTGTGTCATCAACATCATTTTTAGAGATATGTCTATGATACACCTCTCTCTGGAAGGATAATTTCTGAAAATTAAGCATTGTGACAGTTGTCGATAATCTATAAATATCAGTGAATACCATATATAAATCGCTATGAAAGAGCTGATGACTTGGTTGTATGGCAAGAGCGCCAGGAACGCGCATATCAGGGAGATGGCCCTGGAGGCTATAGAGATCCTAAAGAGAGAACAGTCCCTGGAGTACCTGAAACTGTGTGAAATGCTGGGCATTGGGTTGGATAAGTACCAGAAACCAAAGAGAACCTTCTATTTTGTGGTCAATCCTCTGAAAAAGATCAACCTGATCAAGGAAAAGAGGCAGTATGAGAAGGGCAGAAAGAAGTACAAGACTGTTTATTTTTTGACTCCAGACACGTTTTACGGTTACATGAAGAAGACCCTCGACGACTTCCATAATTCTGTCAAGGATTAGGGCCAATATCTGGTGAAAACAATCTGTATAACTAATGTGTTATATGATATATGTCAAATATATTGTGATTCATAGTATATAATAGATAAGTTATTACATATTATATCTATTTCTATATATATATAATGTAGTATGTCACGTAACATATATGCTGTAAGATATAGAAAAATCCGGTCTGGCCAGAAAAACTCTCGCGCCAAATGTGAGAGTTCGCGAGAAAAAGCGTGAATAAACAAAAAGGAAAACTGGGAATTATATTTGTCCTAACCCGTAAAATATTAGAGAGTAGATATATATATCCTTAGCACTTAATAATTTTTATGAGAATTTGGGATCTAGTATCAATGTCCAAGAAAGCAAAAAAGAAACTTATAATTGCTGAGAATAGAAGAAGAGGGAAGATGGGTGAAGATATGGTTAGAATGCAGTATGAGACGAGCGGTTATGAAGTTGAAAGAACAGGAAGAGGACATGACTTTAGAGTTAGAAGGAGAAACTTATTTACTGGAAGAGTTGAAAGCAGCAAATTAGTTGAAGTTAAAGTTGGAAAAGCTAAACTATCAAAATTACAAAAGAAAACTAAAAAAAGAAAAAAGAATTATAAAGTAGTACGTGTTGAACCATGGTTCTAAAACATAAATATAAACCATTTTAATTTCTATCATACAACACCTGGCAATAATGAAAAGATCTTGGAACCTTCTACAAAAAATACTAACAAAACAGAAAACAATAAAACGCAGTTACAAATGTCACTGATATCTTGACGATACGAACAAGGAAGAAAAAGACATTTAAAGTTTTCTATATATTTATAAATTATGTCGCATCCACGAGATTTGAGAGAGGTAGTTTCAGCCAATGAGATAGGGCTTATCCCAGACCCGTCTATCATATTTCTCAGAAAAGATTATAATGTGTATGGATTTTATTCAGACCCACACATGACTGGTGTCATAAGACATCTGATTTACAACCCGCAGTACAAACCAGCTGATATTACCAATGGCGCTCTCAAGAGAATAATGGATCTGGCTAGTGTGGAGGTGGATTATGCATATATTAAAAACACGGGACCACACGACAACAATGAAAAATACCATCAGACGGTTCTCATCCTTCAGGATGGAGAAGAGATCAAACCAGTGGATGATCCGACAGCTGTTCTTTTGTCTATGTTATCAGGAAAACCTGTTAAGTTTGACGTGACACGTTTCCCTGAGGGCCAGATTCAAGAAATAATAGAGATAGTAGAGAAGGGATCTGGTTGGGCACCGCTTCCGAAAGAATCTTACATGCCGATCACTGATGTCAGTATTAATGAAGACCTTTATCAAAAATGTGATTTTTTAACCTATGATGTGAATATGACAATAGTTATTGGGAGATCACAAGAAGGCTATCAAACACTTCAGACAAAATCAACGCCAATGGTAGTTTTTGGAAATAGAAAAAAATATGGACTTTCCTTGCCAATGTCCCAAGTAACAAAAAGATTACTCGAAGAAAAGGCTGGGATCGATGAAGCTAAGCCAGATGAGTTGTTTATTTTTGATCTTCCAACCACAATTGACCACTTTCTGGATAAGTCTGGAATCGAGCCAGAAGAATTGTATATAAGTACAGGCGACAACCCATACAATCCTCCTCCTGTGATGACATTTTTATCTGGCCAGGAAAAATATACCTTTCCAGTTCCGAAAGAAATAGCACACACCCAGGCAATGAAGCTTGATTCTATTATGGTTAGATAGGAAAAAGGAGTATACAGATTGCATATTGTGCAGATTTAAAATACACAATCTTAATTATCAGGACTTATGGATTCTTATAATCTGTCTTCCCCTGACGACAGCTTTCTCAATCCCATGAGTATTTACAATCTCCCATTCCTCGCCTGAATCTAAATTCACAACATCAACCACATCGCCGTTGTCATTCCTACAAGCCTCGGTTATGAACTCGCCGCCGGATTTCTGTATGTCGTAGCACACCGACGCTTTCATCATCTCATGCTCCTTTGAGTTGTGGGTGTTGAACCTGACTGAGTTCTTTCGACATCTGATGTATTTCGAACAGTTGGGAATGTGGTAGAGCCTGAAAACTTCCATTCGATTTTTTAATTTTCCCATGATTGTAAAAGAAGAAAGCCTGGCATAATATTGTTTAACTACTACCAGTGGCGTCTTAAGGTTAAAACTAGACTTATCGTCATACAAACAGTGGGATAATTATTGATCTGGGCATATTGACCAGTTCATTCATATCACGACCATAAATTGTTACCGAACAATGATCTCCACCACCAGTAGTTTCTATGTAATTGCCAACATCTAATCCAGGAACCAGACAACTGTCCTGAGCAATTCTGTAGGTTTTTGTACTAGTTTTAACAATAACTTCTTCACCTTCTGTTCTTACCCCTTTTATTTCTCTTAACTTTCCCATAAAAATAGTTGCATGGAAAAGTATTTAAACCTAGAATTCTCCCCAGGAGAAAACCACTCTGAAAAAACTTATCAAACTTTCAAAAATCCAAGACTCATCTTTTTTGACGTCTTTAATAAATTAACCAGTTGTTAGATTATCCTGCTCAACATTCTCGATAGATGTGTAGAAAAGGTTAAGAACACAACCCAATCTAAAAATACATCATATAGTCACTACTACAGAATGGTTAAATATTTAAACTTTAAAATCAAAATCTATGGTATGATTAATTCAAATCCATTCTACTGTTTGGATACAACCTTGACTTACCTAAATAGTAGAGCGGGTGTTGAAGTCGTCGGCATAAGGAATGATAATAATACTCAAGAGATATTTGCATACACAAAAAAGAAAACCTGGAGCCCAGGAAAACTAAACACAGTTATGGGTTCAATCGAAAATAGTCTGAAAAAAATGATGTTGCCGCTGAATGGCGAGATGAATGCAGACTATTTGCCTACAGCAAACATTTACACTGTTCCTCTTCGTTCCATGGACATTGATGGTGGTTGTGTTTCTATAAATCTGTATCCAACAAAAGCAGTTGCCAAGAAAGCTTACCTTAAACAACTGGATATTCAGGAACTTGATTCTGGTGACCTCAAGAAACATGCTCCGTTTTTTTATCTGAAGGAGCGAGTCAAGCACGCAATAATGCAAACCGGGAATAAACCAGCTATTAAGAATTCTCCGGTCGTGTAAATATAAAAAAACACTTAGTTGTCAACCCCGACAAACGTTCCCCAACGGGCACAACAACCAGGTATGGTGAAAAACAAACTATCATGCAGCAGGAATCACTCCAAACATTCCAACGGGCGTCATCACCGGCTCTGGATGGTCAATTTGACCCAATTTCACAACACTATCAATGATCCAATTTTTGTATTCATAATTCTTGCCGCTGAGATCAAACACCCAGCCGCTTTCACTTTCAATGACCTTAGGTTTGATCTCGGTTCTGAAGAAGTAAGTTCCTTCGAGACGAGAATGACTGCACCCACCACACAAAACACTATAACAGAACATTTTCCCTGCTTCAATATCAACTGAAAGAGTCCCGCAGCCCCTTTCAGAACCTCCACAACCTCTAATAACACTAATATATTCCTGACCACCTACCTGCGCAGGTACTTTGTCTGGGTCGTCAGCATTAATCAAGAAATATTCGTTCCCAGTCACAGGATTTGACGTAACACTAAAATATTCTTTAGTCCTTTCCCAGATAGCAACAAAATCATCCTGGCCATCATATTCAACAGCCTCAGGATTCACATAATTCGGGCACACACCTGAACACCGCTCTCCTCTTCTCCTAAAACTACACTCTAGAAACAAGTGTATTTCTCCGCTGGCTTCTGGCATAAAAATAATAGAACAGAAACAAATTTAAACACAAAATCTTTTTTCAAAACTTATAAGTACCAAGAGAAACAAATATTTCTTCAGAGGTGTATAAAAAATGGTTAAAAGAAGAAAGAAAGCTAAGACAAAGAAAAAGAAAGTCGCTCCAATAACCTCAAAATGGACAACAAGATTCAGAAGAGTAAACGGAAAGAAAAGAAAAGTAAACGTAAGGAAAGTAAGAGGAAGAGTCCAGGTTAGAGTTGTTGGAAAGAGATAATTTCTTTTAGATAAAGTATTTTTAGTGGAAAAAAAGAGAATCTGTTAAGTTCTTCTATACAATTCACCAGTCATCTGATGAAAACAGCCAAAGTTCTATCTTCCATATATCGGATCAATGAATCTCTTCTTGAAGATAACCAGGCCGCCGGTAACAGACAATAACGCGATAACCACAACAACATGCTCAAGAACATTGTTGATAAGCGTTCCTTCTTCTAGTAAATGTATATCAAAGGCCATCAGACCATGTATAGAATGATACACAACAAGAGGTATAAACCCAACAACCATCAGAACAAATACTGTCCGCATCACATCCTTTCCGCTCTTCTTGATCATGGATATCAGGACAACGATTGGTATGACTGCAAATATTGCAGGCGCGAAATGCAACAGATGTATAGGATTCACCCTCATTACCTCATGAACACTCTTGTAAAGATTACTCTGGAATCAATTAAATAATTATCCCTCACCCAAAACCCTTTTAAAGCATTGATGACAATTTACTTTATGAAAAAACTCCTGTTTTTCACATTCTTCGCAATATTAATAACATCTTCAATGGTTTTAGCAGAAGAAATGACAGTAGAAATAACAAACATGGAAGACACCTATGAGCCGTGGGAAACCATTGAGCCAAGAATAACTGTAAAGGATCCAGAAGGAAACACAATAGAAAACGCCTACGTCTATGGTGTTATTGAAAAAGACGGGAACGAGATATCCAATGTCTATTTTTCTCACAATGCCCTGTGCGACTGCTACAAGGGATACGGATACCTTGAAGAAGACTACGAGGGAACCTATGATCTGAGAGTGGCGGTTGAGGAGCAGCCTTATACTGATGTTATTGTTGAGACTTCATTTGATGTTGTTTTACCTGAGTTGGATGTAACACTAGAAACAGACAAGTCATCTTACCATGGCGATGAGGAAATGGGCTTCACCTTAACAGTCAAGGATGGAGAGGGAAACATAATCGACTATCCTTCTATGTCCGGAAAGCTAAGAGACGAAGACGGAAACCTGATCAACAATGTTTATTTTTGGGAGGATGATGACAACTACAGATGGACATACTGGATACCTTCAGAATACGTCGGTGAAGAACTAGAATTAACAGTAGATGTTGAATGGAGAGGACAGGAAGTAACAAAAACATTGTCAATACCAATAACAGAGCTTGAAATGTCTGCCTCCTTATCAATGGATGACACAGATTTAGAGCCAGGAGAAAAAATAAGCGGAAAAGTAAAAGTACAGGACGAAGACGGGAATGTGATAGAGAATGCCTGGCTGAATATAAGAGTCTACGACCCAAATGAAAATGTTCTATACTACCTAAACGCAGAATATGAAGACGGATATTATATTTTTGAGAGCGAAAAGATATCAGAATGGACAATGAGCGGAACATACACACTATGGGTTGAGGTTGATATTGGTTCAACCCAAACAGAGGTCACAAAAGATTTCACAATAACAAGAGACTCACTCACCATGTCCGTTGAGATGAACAAAGAAACCTACAACCCCGGAGACAGAATTTTCATAAAGATACTATTAGAGAACCCAGACGGGAAAATAGAAAAGGACGCATGGATATACGGAGAGATATTTCCGTTGTCAGATGAAGTTATTGACATTCCTGGTTGGGAAGATCAGCCAAGGTCATGCGACAGGATTCATCTAAATCCTGAAAAACCAATTTATTG
>JAFCDY010000005.1 GCA_017609445.1 Candidatus Aenigmatarchaeota archaeon
TCCAGTGTTTGTATATAACCTTTCATATTACCTACCACACAGATATTTTGACTATGTCTGAACGTGGTCCCTTTTCATCAAATAGTAAAAGAGGATATTCTGAAACTATGATATCTCCTGTTTCTGGTGGATCTAGCCCGACAACACAGTCGCCAAACTCTATCCTGAAATATCCGAAGATATCGACGGTTGAGTTATAGTCTAAATCAGAACATTTCTCTGGCCTGATAACAGAGATGTTTTTTTCAGACAGAATTATCGCAGATATATTTCTTGCACTATGCTTTATGTTATTTATTTCTCCCTTGAAGAAAATATCAAAATACTTAGATTCTTGAGGATCAAACGAAATACTGAATACAATATCTTTGTTTTCAGAATTGAAATTAATCTGGTTCATTGAACTGTCGTACAGATAAATATTTTCATAATCTCCTTTCAGAGATAATGTTATCTTTTCTTCATGGGAATAATTTCCGGTTTCAATTAATTTTATCTGAATGTCTTTTATTTCGTCAGTTAAAACTCCCGCGTTACTGAAGAGATACGAATTGAGACTGTCTGAATCTTCATCTATAATATAAGAGTTAATGTAAGAGGCCTTACTGGAGAAATCTGAAGCAGAGAAAAATATGACCATGGATATCATTGTTACTACCAGAGCGATCGAGACTATGAAATCTAGTTGTGACATTTAATCCACCAAATATATTTTATCTATAAACAGTCCCTGACTTCTTACTATTTCTCTTTCAAGTCTTATTGTGAACGGTGAGACTGCCGAACTATTTTCCATGTTGAATGGAACTAAGACAGAAGACTCTATCTTCTTATTTTTGGACGTCTTTGAACTGACCAATATTCTGTTCGATGAAAACTCTACATTATACCTGTCATTAGATATCTTATCTGGAAAGCTGGTTCCTATTTCAGCTAACACGCGGTTTTCAACTAAATTAGATGTGTCTGAGAGTGTCTTTAGATTCATGACTTCACTTCTAACACTGGAGGATATGAGATCAAGCTCTTTTTGAAGGAAATTTTCTTCCAACTTATCTCCCCAGACATAAACAAAGGCCACCACCAGAGATAATGCTATCATACCTACTGCTAGATATGACATGTGTGAAACCACAACAGATACAGCTTTCATAGTTAAGAAATGTGTTCATTTCAATAAAAAGTTTCTCATATGAAGAATAATATCACTATATAGCCGACTAACCCCAGAACAATAGAGTGTTTCACTCCCATAAATATGCTTCCTTCTGACATCTTTCCTATGACCAATCCTGAGAATACGCCCTGTATCAGAATCATCCATTGGAAGACATTGCTATATAATGTTCCAATAGATTCTGCACTCATGCCCGAACCTAGATCAGATGTAGTTACAACAGACAGACTTGGAACTAAGAATGTCTGTAGTGTGACCAATACACCCAAGAACACGAAAAATATTATGTAGCCTGTTATGACCTGGGAGTATAATGACGATGTTCTCTCTTTCCTTAATTTGTTTATCTCTGCCACGCTTCTTCCTACTGCATCCAAGGTGTCAGATATCCTCCCCCCTCCTCTGTGTGTTTCGATTATAACAGAAATTGTTCTCCTGACTATCTTGCTTTTTATATCAAGTCCCTCTAGTACGTCGTCGAACGGAATCCCCCAATCTATCTGGACAGCCATCCTTTTTACGAACGGTGTTAGTGCACCGTAATCATTCTTTTTTGTAGCACGAACTGCCTGCGGCAAAGTCATTCCAGACCTTATGTTCTCAGAGACATCTCTCAGAAAATCTGGAAATCTTGTTTCTATATTCTTATTAGAAGTGTATTTAGTGTATTGGAAAATAACTGGTCCGATCAAAATCAAAAAGAGGGCCATTACATTAAGAGCTGGTATGTTCAAATAAAAATAATTGTAGATGAAGATAAAGATTCCTACGATTGCCATTGCTACCAAGATCATCTCATCAACATTAATCTTCCTTTTCATCATGATCACATTTTAGGTTGGGTAAGGTGTATGAATAGTAAGAACACCACGTTGAGGGCTGGGATTATTAAAAACACTACAAGATTCATTGTGAAATCTATCGGAAGCCCGAATACCTGTCCTCCTATTAGATTCAGAATAGACAAAATGGCTATAAAGAGTAGGGGCGCCGCTATTAGGAGAGCTGTATAGAAGTCTGCATATGTTGAAAGCACCTGGTTGTATTTTTCTCTCGTTAATCTGTAGTTAAAGAGGGCTGTTTCAGCTTTTTGGTTCAAATATTTCTTAAGACTGCCTCCTGTCTGGATATTAGTTAGGATGCCCTCCAATAAATTTCTGAACTCTGGCGATGGCGTTTTGTTTATAACCTCTCTGATAGCAGTAGTTTCATCCAAACCAAAAACATCCACATTTCTGACTATTTTTGCTGCTTCTTTGGATACTTCACCGTATTCTTTGAACCTAGAGAGTATTTTGAACGTAGTATATGGAGATACTCCGGAAGATATGATGGCTGATAGATGATTTATAACAAAGGGTAAGTTAGTCTCTATGTCTTTTCTTCTCTTGTTGGATCTGTACGTTGGAAATAGATATATAACAGAAAAAACCAGGGAAGCGCTGAAAGATGAAATGATTAAAATACCTGAGATCGCGAGAAGCGGATTCAATCCAAATATAGCCGAGAGAATTATCATTACTACGAAAGCTGTTATGAACGTTACAGCTGTTAGAAGAAACATAATAGATAGGTATGTTTTGAACATAGTGTTGATCCCTGATTCTGACAATGGTTTTTTTAGACCAGAAAACCTCTTTCCGCATCTCTTTGCCAATGAACCAAAAATCTTTATTGAGAGCTGTCTGAATTTGGAAGTACTTTTCTTCCTAGCCATAATATAAATTGTTTAGAATTTACTTATAAAGAATTACATCTTGACAAATGCTTCTTCCTTGGGATATACGACTACTCCCCCCTTATCTATTTTGTAGGGATGTAGTTTTTGCGAGTGCTCTGTTCCCCTCATCTTCCAAACAGTTAAGCTTCTGGAATATTGGGAATCTGACCTAAGATAATAGAGAACGATCACGCCGTCTGTTACAAACTCCTCAACACCGAATCTTGACAAAGACTTTTGGAGTGGGAGTATCTCTGATATTAAAATTGAAGTGCATTTAAGTTTTCTCAAAAGTAGTGAGATGTTGAATATCATTCTCCTGAGCTCAGGAACATCCCTCACATACAAACCTAGAGCAGATATAGAATCTATAACAACTCTCTTTGCACCAACTTTCTTTATATTTGACTCAATTAGTTCGTAGACATCTTCTATATGATAAGGATCATATCTAACAAAGACAACCTTTCCCTCTTTTTCTAGCTTGGAAAAGTCCCATCCAAACTTCAGGGCATGAGCTTTTATGTTCTCTGGTGGCTCCTCAAAACTCACATAAACCCCAGGTTCTCCTTTTTTTGCGCCCTCGTATATGAATTGTGTGGAAAAAATTGTCTTACCAGTACCAGTTGTTCCTGTCACTAGAGTGAGAGTGTCTTCAAAAAGCCCGCCGCCTATTAGTTCATCTACACCCCTAACTCCTGTCTGAATACGTTTATCATCTTCTGGCATATCAAATATCTGTGATTTCTAGATTAAAAAGGTTATCTAATAAGTTTTAAATTGACGATACTTAATTATTATAAGGTTGGTATGTGGGTAGATCCTATAACAGCATTCGGGGACTTTAGTGTCCCTCTCCTAATAAGCAATCTTGCAACATTATTAGGATTTGTCTTAGCTGCATTTTTTGCATTAAAATATACAAACAATTTCTACGAAGGAAGAGCTACTCCAAAAAGCTGGTTTTTCATAATACTTGGATTATCGATAGTGGTCATATCTGAGACCCTTCAGGTTTTATTGTTATACACAGTGGAACCACTCAGCTTATTGAGAAGCTACAACGCAATAGCCCTAGTCATACAGGACATTGCCATGATTATGATAGTTTTGGGCTGTTTATTCTTATTCAGGGAGGTCTCTTAGATGGTGGAAGACATATTGTTTGGATTTCAGTGGAATGACCCATTGACTTACTTCGGGGAAATAAGCGAGCTTGTGTTGGCCAGCAGCTTACTGCTTGTGTTCGGGTTCCTGTTCGCAGCCCTATTCATATATTTATATTATAAGAAGTTTTACGGCATAACAGAGGCTCCGCGTGGGTGGAGAATATTTTTCATCGGATTGTTGTTGAGCTCGTTATACCAAATATTCAAAATACCCTACACATATCAGTGGATAACCGGTCAGGTGTTCGTGGGTGTGTTCTTAGTATTCCAGGTAATAGCTATAGGTGTTTTAGTCTACGGCCTTTACTTAATAAGCAAGGAAATAGAAATTAAATAGGTGTTTTTATGGGTTTTAAGGAGTCTTTAGAAAAAACTGTAAAAGAAAAGAAAATAAGAAAAAAAATGAGTGATAACGTCAATGTCAAGTTCCCAAGACTCTTGATAAACAGTCTCCAGTGGATATCTGTAGGTTACTCTTCTGCACTATATTTTGCAGGAAAGAAACTGGGAAAGGAGATACTTCATAAAGATGTCTCTGGAAAAGACCTCAAGTCTTCATTGAATGGTATTGCTAAGCTGTTCAAAAGTTATGGTATAGGAACCCTTGAAATAAAGGAGATGGAAAAAAACGTATCAGTTGTTCTCAAGGACTCAGTAACCAGTTATAAACTACAAAAAGTAGGGAGGCCTGTCTGTTTTTTTGAGGCTGGCATGATAGCTGGAATATTGGAAGTAAAGCTCAATAAAAAGGTTACTGTTACTGAAGTGTTGTGTGGAGGCCTTGGGGATGAAGTTGACGAATTTCTTGTAAAGATATCGTGATGTTCATGAAAAGATTAAAAACAGGCATACCTGGGTTTGACAAATTGATTGGCGGGGGATTTCCTGAAAGGTCCTCTATACTTCTAGTTGGCCCGCCTGGTTGCGGAAAATCTATTCTGGCCCAAAGATTCATATACGAAGGACTCAAAGAAAAACAACCAGCTATTTACATAACTCTGGACACAAGCCCAGAAGACATCGTAGATAACATGAATCATTTCGGCTGGAATGTTGAAGGCAAAAAGGATTTACAATTTATAGACGCATACTCCTGGAGGGTTGGGAAAGTCCAAAAGAAATATGCTGTATCAAATCTAAGCAATGTCAATGAACTTAACATAGCATTGTCAGAACTAATCAAAAAACTTAATACCTCAGAATTAAAGAGAAGTATCTTTGATTCTGTCTCCACTTTGTTATTGTATGCTGATCCTTCGCTTGTAGTAAAACTTATACCAATTCTGATAGCCAAAACCAAAAAGGCTGGCTATACCCAACTGTTAGTCTTAGAAGAGGGAGTACACGACCAGAAAACTGTCAATACCCTGAACTATCTGACCGACGGTGTTATAAAATTTAAGATGGATGAAGAAGACAGGTTCTTTAAGATCGAAAGAATGAAATCAACCGAACATTCTGCAAAATGGGTCAAGTTTAAGGTCACCAACAAGGGTCTGAAGGTGTAGAGATGTTTAAAGCTTCAAAGGATTACAAACAGTATGCTGAGTCGTTCAAGTTACTCGGTACTGCACCGTTTTCCAAGAAGAATCTCACCATAAGAAAGAAACTGGGAGATTCTCTGCATACAACAGTGTTCCAAGATATATTCTTCTCTTTGTTGGAGCTTTCTCCCAAAACATACACAAGCTACCTCTATTCGTGGGGTAAATTCCTGTCAATGGAATCGACAAAAGAAGCCATGCAGTTTCTAAGAATCGAAGGAACAACCAAAATCATATCAAAATTGTTCCACATGGGGATTCTGAAAGATAAAAAATATTCAGACTTAGTAATAACTCCTTGGCTTTTTTACAAAACAGGCATTCCGAGATTCAGTTTTATAGACAAGGTTGCCAAAACGTTCAGGATAGAACTAGAAGAATCCAGGGAAGCTTGGGGCCTGCCGGATATAGGAAAGAGGGTTTGTTTCTTCTCGTCATCACTTTTTGCAGGCAGTGTCCAAGCTATACTGGGTGGACAGATAAATGTTTTTGAAAGCAAATGTATCGCAAGCGGTTACGATCACTGTGAGTTCGCCGGCGCGGCTGATCTTCCTTTCCATAAATTTGATATTCTAACCGATAAGGATCTCAAGAAAATAAGAAAATCTATATTTGATAGGATGTTCAAAGAGGGAAAAGAAAAACGCACAGACTGGATACATTTGTCCATTCCCCAAATATTTTATATTGGAATGTCTCTCTCGTCTGCTGGGTCTCATACTATGTTTTATTGGGTTGGTAGAAAGAGCGGACAGGAGATGAAAAAAAGAATCAAAGGGAAAAGCCTTAATACAAAACTAAAAAACCTGCCGGGTCTGTTCAAAGATCTAAAACTTGGAATGTTGGAAATAAAAAAGAATAAAAAGAGCCTTACATTCATAGTCAAGGAGAGTGCGTTTGCATCTGGGACCAAGAACCTCAAAAAGATGTTATGTTCTTACTTGGCTGGCCTATTCTCAGGATTCTTGGAAACTTCTAGGGGAAAGAAAGTCTCTGTTATAGAAACAAAATGTATAGCAAAGGGGAATCCCCACTGCGAATTCAGAACTATTTAATATTGTATTCCTTCAAGACTTTTGTTGGATCCCTGTAATAATTAGATATTATAGAATGGACGTCCTTGAATTTGGTGACTTTCTTCTTGATTAACTTTTCGATTATTTTCTTTCTGATCAGGATTTCTTTCTTGACCTGATCCAATGGAATACCCTTTAGCTTGGATATTTCCTGCGACAACCAAGAATACCCTCTGGAATCAAAACTGTCTCCACTTGGTGACCAATTATAGATTTTGTTTGTCCTAGCTGTTCCAGTTTTGGAATCAACTGCCTCTATTTCTACTATTTCTTTTACTCTTCTCGCCGAGCTTCCTTTCTCTTTTGCATGGGTCATTATGACGACCACATCCAATGTCTCTATCAGACTGGGCGGAAGATTTATTGGAGGCGTTTGAAGCCTGTAGATTATATCTTCTACTCTTCCTGCATGCATGGTACCCATGCACGGAAATCCAGCTGCCATGCCCTGGAACATCACGTAAGTTTCCTCTCCTCGGACTTCGCCGACTATTACATAGTCAGGAGATTGTCTGAAGCTTTCTTTCAATAAATCAAATAATGTGACTTCGCCGTAACCTTTCATAAAACCTGATCTGGAAACAGAAGGTATCCAGTTCTGATGGACAAGGTTAAGTTCTCTTGTATCTTCTATAGTTATTATCTTGGCTGATGGCGGTATGAACATCGAGAGAACGTTTAAGAGGGTTGTTTTTCCTGTGGCTGCGCCGCCACCAACCATTATTGATGCTCCAGACTCGACTGCCAACCAAAGATAACCTAACATTTCCGGGCTTATTGTGTTGTTTAACACTAAATCTATCGGTGATAACGGTTCTTTGACAAATTTTCTTATTGTGAATGTTGGGCCTTTCATTGTAACATCAGAAGCAAATGACGCCTGTATCCTGCTGCCGTCAGGAAGGGAACCATCCAGAAGTGGCTCAGCATATGAAATAAATCTTCCAGTTCTTTCGGCTATTTTTACTACGAAATCTCTTAATCTTTTCAGTTCAGTAAAAACAACATCAGTTTTTAGGGAACCGTATTTTTTATGAACAACAAACAATGGTATGTTGACGCCGTTACAGCTTATGTCTTCTATATACGGGTCATTCATCAGTGGCTCTATCTCGTTTAGCCCGACAAAGTTCCTGAATATGTAATACATTATTCTGAGGTAGCTTTCTTTCTTCACCTCAATGTCATATTCGTTTATTATGCCCTGTATTTTTTCCTCTAGATATCTTATTGCCTCATCTGTGCGTCTCATCGTAGAGAGTTCCACTTCCAATACTTCTAATAGAGATTCAACTATCTGTCCGTATAATTTTTCTTCTTCTTTGGTCAACTTTGGTTCTATAAGATTATAGATCAACTCTTTTGCTTTTTTGTCAAATTTCAGATGTGCATATGAGAATGGTTCTAAAAGAGGATATTTGACGTCTATCTCTTTTTTGTCCGGCAGAACAACTAATTTAGGTTTTTTAGATATCTTGAATTCAGGCAATTTTCTCTTCTTCTGGGACATAAGCCTTTTCATTTTTCCCATAAGATTCGGATGAAACTTTATTTTGACAATTTCTTGCTCATGTTTGACTTGTCTCTTTTTCCCTTTGACTACTTTTTTCTTAGAACTTTCCAAAGACTTTTTCTTCATAAGAACCTATTTGTTGGGTTTATTATTAAAGTTTACTTTGTTATGTACGGGGTTTCTATTATATCTGAAACGACCAGATAACCGTGCTCGCCGGTCTGTACATCAAATGTTATTGTCTCTCCTTCGTTGGGATCCAAATCATCTGGCAGAGCAGATGAGACAATCTCACCGTCTATATATAGTGTGAAATTAGAAAGTGGTATCAATCCACAGTTCCTTAGAGTAGCTGTTCCGCCAACTCCGTCTATCTCTTCCAGACTCAGACAAGCTCTTGATCTCAGGTATGACCTTGATATTGATTCCTCTGGATAAGACTCAAAAGCAATGGAACTAGACCAGACGTAAATCGCTGCCACCAATGAGACGCTTATCATGAGTAGCAACACCATTACGATTAATCCTGAGATGGCTTTGCTCATGGAGTATTTTTAAATTCTTTATTATTTAAACTATTGATATGTTGTCTGAAAAACAATTGAAGCAATTACAGAAAGCAAGCTACAAGATTATCGGAAAAAGTAAACATAGTGCTGTCAAATTGTGTCTATGGTGCAAGAAGTCGATAAAAAGTGGTGGAGAAAATGTATGCTACAAGCAGAAGTTTTATGGAATAAATTCCCACAGGTGTTTGCAGATGACGCCATGTCTGACTCTTTGTAATCTAAGATGCAATTACTGTTGGAGAGATCATTCTTATTTTAATCAAAGGTTAGAAAACATAGATCCGCCTGAAGAGATAATTGAAGAGTCTATAAAAGCCCAGAGGAAATTGTTGACGGGTCTGGGTGGCGTAGAACATTCTGAGAAGTTTCTTAAGGAAGCCATGAATCCAAATCAAGTTGCTATTTCACTTGATGGCGAACCAACAATGTATCCGTTTATATCAGAATTAATAGACGGATACAAAAAAAGAGGTTTCACAACTTTCCTCGTTACCAACGGAACGTTTCCTGAAGTTTTAAAAAAAATAACATTACCCTATCAACTATATGTGTCACTTTCTTCCAATTCAGAGGAGATGTATAAGAAGCTACAGAATCCTTTATTAAAAAATTGTTGGAGAAAGTTGAACGAAACTCTTGAACTGTTTCCTAGTCTCAAGACCAGAAAAGTGATTAGATTAACTCTGATAAAAGACATCAATATGAACCACCCTGAAAAATATGCTGAGCTGATAAAAAAAGCGAGCCCTGATTTTATTGAGGCAAAGGCCTGGATGTGCATAGGCGGCTCAAGTCTTAGGTTAAAATACGAGAATATGCCTTCACACGATGAAGTAAAAGAGTTCTCTAAGAAAATATCTGATTTGTTAGACTATAAGATTTCAGATGAATCAAAACCTAGTAGAGTTGTTTTGTTGAAAAATAATCACTAGTCAAATAGCTAGCAATCCTAAAAATCGCTAGCCATTCAGCTAGCGATCCAAAAAGTAATCACAAATATATATTTATTTTTTGTAGAAGTAGATTCCGGCGGCAGAGAGGATGATGATTACTGCGATGATCATGACCGGCGCGTAGTTTTTCTGGGAAAGCTCTGGGAATTGGATGGAGTCAGCTGTTATTTTCGATTCCAGCCAGTTGCAGTTTGAATAATAATCATAAGCTGTCTTAAGAATCTGCTCTGCAGCAGATGTGTCCAGGCCTTGTTCTTTGGCTCTAGTTATTCTGGACTCAGCTGCCTCTACTGACTCCTTCGCAGACAATGAATCAGATGTAGCTGCGAAGCCAGCTATCATGTATGGCGTGTTTCCTGTTATGTTTCCGCAGATTATGCTGTCGTCTTTCCAGATGTCTTCTATTGGTAACCAGTCCCCGGATTCCACTGAGTAGATCTGTATTGTCTCTGGCGGGATGTCGTATCCCTCGTAGTTCATGCAGAAGTATGTCTGGTCGGAGGTTACGTCCACTTCATATGAAGCAAGGACAGTCTGGTTGCAGATAACTACTGCAAGCTCCTGCGGCTCGATGCATCTTATTCTTCCGATCCTTGAGTAGTTTGAGTTCTGCGGGTAGAGCAATACTGCTACCGAGCCTGGCGAGGGTTTTCCCTGCTCGTCGATTGAGCCGTCCAGAAGCACTGAAGCGCCTGTACCCTCTAGCTCTACTGTTGTGTTTTCTAGGAGGCATAGGTTCCTGTTGAAAGCTACTATTTGGGTTGGGAAGGTTTCGAAAGTCTGTGGTACCGGCGGGAAGGTTGTTTCAGGTTGAGGTGGAGTTCCGCCACCAGGCGAAGGACTTGAAACGGTGAAGGAGATTTCGTAGTCGTCTATATTTTGATTATTAGAATTATCTTCACACCTCACATAAAAGGTGTAAGAACCTTCGGGTGTCGAAACCTCCCATTCATGAAATGTTCCCCAAGAAGTTTCGTCTGGTTCCATATCATCATACAACACATTAGGATTAGTCGAATACTTACAAGTTGCATTCTCATCTGTTGAAAGTGAAACAGTTGTGGTTAATGTGCTGATTGTTCCTGTTGGTTCCCCATTGGACCTAACCGGTACATCTGTGTCTGGTACCAATGGGTGATAGTCACCACCAGTTGTTATGTTATTGGTCGAGTTGTGTGGTAATTGTGTGTCGCCTAAATAGTCACCGTCTGTATCAGTTCCCACATAATCGTCCCAGTAGTTACCACCAATATAACGTGCATTAATTATATTCAGCCCCAAAGTCCTTGTCGTGTTCCAATAATGGTTTGAAGAGCTGCCCCTAGCGTTTATTGTATTGGATGTGATTAGATTATTATAAACAAAACTATATGAGACGGTCGAACCAATGTATACACCATATTGTGTGTTCAGTGTTATGTTATTCCCTCTTATCGTATTGTTAGTTGTCAACCCTGGCGGTCCTAAATTGTAGACACGAATACCGTCTTTATTGTTATGAATTGTATTGTTGTAAATATCATTAAATTTAGCGGGGTTGTTAGGTACATTGGTCATGTATATTCCATAAGTAGCTGACTCATCAATGGTGTTGTTGAATATATTGTTATATTCCCCGATGATTTGCATTCCGTTTGTGTGGTTAGAAATAATGTTGTGTGATATATTGTTATAATCACCATCATTAAAGAATATTCCTGTATTTGAACTGACTCCTCGAAATGTGTTTCTTGTTATGACATTATGGTGAGAATCGGAGAGATAAAGACCATATGTATTGTTTAGAAATGTGTTATTTTGATAAACACTGTTGTTTGTACGATAGGAATATATTCCCTCATTATAGTTGGTAAGGTTACAGTTCTTTATAGTAATATTGTCTCTCCAGATATTATAAACACCATATCCAGAGGTATTTCCAATTATAGTTGATCCATTACAATCAAGGATGATACCATCAGTATTCTCTATAGTTATTGCACCTGAAGATGAACTAGTGTTCATATAATAGGTATCTCTACAAAGAGTAGCACTATTATTCAGTGTATAAGTATTTTGACCACTTAAATCTAGACATCCAAAGTCTGAGTCTGTGGTAAAACTCCAGGTATTACCCTGGGTCGTATACTGATAATCAGAGACATTAACATACCACTGATACGTTCTCCCTTCTTCTAACCTCCACAATGTATAAGTCAACATTGTTCCATTACTAACAGTATCCCAACTCTCTAAAACTTCATCATCCGTAACAGAATATATCAATACGTTCATGTTATCAGCCTCAGGGTCTGTAACTGTTATGTTGAGAGTGAGAGGTGATATAGAACCTGTTGCTCCATTTGTTGGTGAGTTTAGAGTCACGTTAGGTGCTGTATTTGAATAAGAAGACGCATCAAGAATTATAGTGTCACCATCTTCTGGGTGTATAGAAAGATAGAATGTCCCAGAAGAACTGTTGTACCTATAACCATAAGAATATGTCTTATTCATTCTTTGTATACCCGTCAAGTTTGTCATACGTACATCGGCTCTTTGAAGATTTTCTACAACATTGTCCACATCAAGACCAAGTTCAGTAAAATTAAAAGCAAAAGTGACTGGAGTCTTCCATCTAGATATGGAGGTATCTTCAATCACATCGATATCATAAACCTTGTAAGTAGAATTGCTTAATCCTGAATTATATGTCAAATTGGTATGGTGATAATAATATCTATAAGTTCTCACAAGTCCCCAAGTAGCTTTCCAACCTGTTGTGTCAGCACTGACCGTGTCTATATATGTCTGATCAATATCTTGTGGTTGGTGGGCCATGGAATCACCATAAAGACCGTTGTCCCTACTATAATTCCACCGCTCTTCAAAATCAGATGCCATTGAACCATCTTCTGCACTACCAAGTGCTCTAGATATAGACATCCAGTCCTTAGTATCCCTTGGATAGTCTGTCCCATTTTTATGACCAGTCCAAGACGTCTCGGCACTTGGTGTGCTTGAAGTAGTGGTTTGTCCACATATTCTGAACCCAGCATCATAGATTGCTTCAGTTACATGAAAGTTTGTAGCTGAGTATGGAACTGCGAAACTTATTAGATTATTATCAGACCAGTATGATGTGTTTGATATTTGTGGTTCGAATTGGTTCTTAGTATCATTGGCAAGCGTCAATCCCTGTGAATAAGTATAACCAGAACTGTCCACATGATCTGCAGCATGTGTACCTATCTCATGCCCACCTTCTTTTACTAGTTCTTCTTCGTGTGCATAGATAACTCCAGTTCTCCACATTTGCAAGGTCAACGGCATTAGAGAGTCCCACTTATTAAGAACCTCTGAAACATCATCAACATCATCAATATGTAGAGTATATGCCCATTGCCAATCATTCCACCACGGAGTTGTCTCAATAAATCCTGTAGCAGAACCTTGAATTCTTCTGGGAACCTCTTCAGTTGAATAGATCTCAACATCAGCTATAGAGACATTGTCAGTTGTATCATCATCAAAAATACCTGTTATAATCCATGAAAAACTGTTCATAACGGTTGTGTTGGTGACATCGATTGTCACCCACTCCCCTACTGAAAAAGACGATGAATTTGTGAGATATGAATCAATAGAAACACTTCCATTACCATAAAAACTATGGTTTTTAGGGCACATTCCAATATCCATACACCTAAACCTAATATAATCGATCTCTACAGTAGAATTAGAGTCAGCTCCTTTATATGGGAAAGTGAAAGTTATGTTGAGTTTATTTGAGTTGCTTAGATCAAACTGTTCTGTTGTATAATTTGTTGTATTAATATTGTCTAAAAGATACCCGTTTAGTTCTGTCCCGCTCAAGGTCCCTGTTATACCAGCCCGGTTGGTATAACCTATAACACTGTTACTGACAACCTCTTGGGTTAATAGAGCATGGACATCGACAGAGAAGAATAGAAAAGATATGGACATAGATAGCAGTATAATTACCATTAATCTTTTCATAAGAAAAATATCTATGAGCTCGTATTTAAAACTTCTAATTGGTGGGCCCGCTGTGATTTGAACACAGGTCTTACGCACCCCAAGCGCAAATTCTAGCCAAGCTAAACTACAGGCCCATAGAAATAATTATCTATCTCTTATATTTTGCTATTTGCTTTGCAGTATCCACGTGGGTTAAGAACAATGATCTGCAGCAGTAGTTTTTTATTCCTAATTCGTCTAAAACTTTCTTTGCATCTTCACCTGACTCAATTCTCTTCTTGAATGATTCCCAGTGTTGGGAAATAACTCTTCCGCAGGAAATACATCTTATTGGAATAATCATAATTTCACCTCTTTGACCTCTGCTTATGCCTTCTTGGTCCAGACTTGCTTCGGGACGGTTTGTGGGGCTCTGTTCTCCGTGAGTCAGCTACCAATAGTGATCTGTCATAATCTAAAAACTTTTGCTTCAGTGACTTGTCATACTCAACTAATCCTTTTGCTATGACCTGCCTGACAGCAGAAGCCTGTCCCATGACTCCCCCACCTTTGACATTAATCTTGAAATCATATTGCTTTGAGGCTTTATCCGCTAGAAGAAGCGGTTCAGTTATCATCAGCCTTGCCATATCTGGCTGGATTGTTGATAATAGTTTTCCGTTTATCCTTATGACGCCTGTCCCTGGCTTAACGCTGGCTCTAGCAACAGCCTCTTTCCTCTTACCTGAAACATTGACCATTTTTTTCTTTTTAGCCACTTCATCCACCTATTCTCTCGCATAAGGTTTCAAGGGTAATATACTTGTGCCTTAAGTCCTTTGAAGTTTTTGATATTTTCTCCAGATTCTTGAATTGATCAGGACAGTCCTCATGAACTCTTAATTTTTTCAATGCATCAGATCCTTTCTTTTTCTTATGCGGAATCATTCCTCTTATGACTCTTCTGGTTAGCATTGCTGGTTTCTTTGGATAGAACGGCCCCTTGAACGGGCTTCCCCTTTGGACTTTCTTCAGAAATCTCTCCTTAACAACTCTTGGTGTTCCGCTTATTACTATCTTTTTTGCATTCACAACTGTAATCTCTTCTCCATTCAGAAGTCTCTTGGCTACTCTTGATGCTAATCTTCCTAAAACTGCATCAGTTGCATCAACAATCATAACATCAACCTTACATTTGTCCCTTTGGAGTTTCTCTTTACCAGTTCCCTAATTGTCAGGATGCTTCCGCCGGCTTTCTTTATTTTGTCCTTTGAATTTGTCGAGAACCTGAAAGCAGAAACTGTCAGTGGTTTTGACAAGATCCCTGCTGATAACACGGAACCTGGTATTAATATAGTATCATTTTCTTTACAAACCCGCTGCAACTTGGATAGATTTACCTCAGCCCTCTCTCTGGCTGGTCTGTCTAGCTTTTTGGCCAGATTAATCAGAAATTTGTTCTTTTCTTTATAACCCTGAGTGTAGATATCTTCTATCAGCTTCTTGAGATTCGGGTTTGTTAATTTCTTGCCTCGCATAATCATCATCTTATAGTCTAATACTTTTAAAGATTGTGGTTAACAAAATTCTTAGAGAAGAGAGCAATTATATCCATATTTTTCTAGTGTTATTTCCCCTCTTGACATTCGTTCAAGAGATACAAACCCATATTTAGCCAGATCAGCACTAATGGGGTCAAGATGGTTATCACGCGCAAACCAATGTACATCAGAAATCAGTTTGGCTATAGGCACGCCTGTTTCTGTTAGAGTAACAGTAGTGTATATATTGCCCCTCTTGGAACGTCGATCCTTGCCTCTATTGTGACGCTTACTCTCAACATTTACTAATCCTACCCTTTCTAATCTAGGTATATGCCTTTTAGAGACTACGTTATAAGAACTTACTGGTTCTAGGAATGCTGCCTCATCCTTGACATGTCTGCCTATATCTGTCACACTAACACCGCCCCGTTTTCGATATAGATAAGGGAGTGCTAACATAGGAATCAGTGGTCCTTCATATCTATTATCGGTTCCTCCCCTAGATTGGCCCAATACATCCAAAGGACCCAGTGCGTGTTCTCCGAGAGTAAAGAGAAACTCTGTCCCTATGGTTCTTACTACATCACCAAAGTAAGTACTTCTATACAGTCTGGTGTTTTTATTATGCTGCTCTAGAACACCTCTCTCAACTAAGTAATCGAGATGTTTCCTTAGGTTGGTTCTGGGAGAAAGCTTGCCGGTTTCACCGAAAAGGGTCTTGACCCTTTTGAAGAGCACAGACTCATCTAACATAGGCCCATCATATGCATTTGAACACATCATGACCGCTAATCTGCCGTACGTACCAATGGAACCTCCAATTTTCTGGAGAAGTTCTAGGGCATTTTCTTCCATGTAAAATATTATAGACCGAAAGATATTTAAGCTATTCAGTGGTGCGGGGGGTGAGATTTGAACTCACGGACCCACTAAGGGACAGGATATCTTATCACAGCTTTCGCTCATCACTTAAGACTAAAATCTTAAGTCCTGCGCCGTTGACCTGGCTTGGCAACCCCCGCAGTAATTTAGAATAACAATCAATTCTTTATAAATTTAGTAGAATTATAGCTTCTTGACTTGTTTTTCAAACTCTCTTACCCTCTTCTTGAGAATGTCTATTGCTGCGAACATTATTTCTTCTGGGTTCAATCCTGAGATTGTTTCAACCGTGAATATAAACTTTGTCGGGTCCCCTTCTATCTTCAGAACACCTTCAGGTTTTGCAATTTTAACGCACTCTTGGCACAGGTCACACTTTTCATCTACAGAAACTTTCCCATTCTTGAGTGTCAGAGCATCCTTTGGACACGACTTCGAGACATCGTCTTCATTTTTCACTTTTCCGTCCTGCTTAACGATTGGGTAATAAACATAATGGGTTCTTGACGCATTATGCTTTGCGTGCTTTCTTCCAATTCCCAAAATAGCAGTTGCCTCAAACTTAAGTTTCTGGCCTTCTTCAAGCTCAACTATTGGTATATCATCATAGAGTGGCTTTACGTTTGGGTTGCTGGATTTCATGTCCTTGCTATAGACTGTGCAGGGTCCTTTCTTGTCTATGACCAGAATAACCTCACAGAGAGAACATCCGTCTTCTTCTGGTTCATGCTTTTCTCCCCTGAAATGGAACTTCTTCAAGTCAAAGACAAAGGGTATCAACCCTAGTCTGTGTGACAAAACCTCATCATAAAGAACAGAATCATTATAGAGAAAATCAACCGTATCAATAGCTAGGATCGGAACTTCGTTTAATGCAATTCTTCTTAGGGCATTGGCAAACTGGGGGTTTGATTCTTCCAGAATAAATCTAACCATGCTTTCGTTTTTTTCCAAAACTTTAACTTTCATTAAACTCTCCTCCCTCTTCTGCCGCCTTTCCTACGACACGAGTCAGTTGGAACTGGTGTGACATCTTCTATAACACCTATTCTCATACCAGACCTCGCCAAAGCTCTTATTGCCGGTTGTGCTCCTGCGCCTGGGCTTTTGGATTTTATCCCACCGGGAGCTCTTATTTTTATATGAACAGCGTTTATTCCCCTCTCTCTAGCAGAGTCTGCTGCTTTTCCCGCAGCTAACATAGCAGGATATGCTTTCCCGCCCTCTCTGTCTTTGTCAGTCATCATTCCTGAACTTATTCTGACTATTGTCTCTGCTCCTGATATATCAGTAATATGAATGATGGTGTTATTGCTGGAGCTAAAAATATGAGCTACTCCCCACCTTAATTCCATTTTAGGCCTTTGCTGGTGTTGCGGCCTTGTCTGTTCTTTTTGTGGTTGCTCCTTCTTTTGGTTGTTTTGTTTCTTTTCCACCTTGTGTCACCTTTTTGAGTTTTGTCTCTTTGACTTTGCTTCCCGGATAAAAACTTATTTTTGATTCGTCGTTAACATTAACTATAATGCTTGGCCACCTAGATCTTCTGCCGTCTAAAGCTATATGTCCGTGGACAATATACTGTCTGGATTGTTTTAGTGTATTCGCAATTCCTCTTTTGTAAACAATTGTCTGGAGCCTTCTGTCCAAAAGGTTGTCTAATGTGAGTGCTAGAACGTCATCAAGTGTAGCGTCTTTTCCCACAAGCCCCATCATATTTAGTTTATTCAGCAGAATGGACTCTTTCTCTTTGTTTCTGTTTGCCTCAAACTCTCTTGCCAATCTTCTGAAGTCTCTCAGAATAGCCTCTGCTCTCCTTATCTCCTTTTTTCTCCTCAGACCATATGACCTTTTCAATTTTCTCTCGTTCTCTATTCTCTCTTTGTCATACGGTTTTAGCGGCCTTTCATATTTTTTTCTCTGTTTCTTCATTCAAATCACTTTTTCTTTGCGGCAGATCTCTGGGATTTCTTCTTGGCCACACCCATTGTTTTTCCTTTCCTGAAACTTGATCTTGTTCTTTGCCCTCTTACAGGAAGACCGAACTGGTGCCTTATCCCCTTGTAAGACTGTATCTTTCTTTGTAAATCAATATCCATTTTTTTTGTGAATACTAAATCTGAACTTGTAATGTGCTTGTCCTCCCCTGTGAAAGGATCAGATCTTCTGTTTATCATGTGAAGAGGAATATTGTATTTGAGAGGGTCTTTTATCACATCTTCCAGTTTCTTTATCTGTTCATCAGAAAGGGCACCTATCTTTAGGTTTGAATCAATATTAGCTACCATCGGGACTGCTCTTGCCAGTGTTTGCCCGATTCCCTTCACTTTGAGAAGAGCGACAGGTATCTTTTTATGACCCCTGACATCAACCTCAGCTATCCTTATGATCCCCCTGATATCCTCTTTAGGTTTAGAAATAGGTTTTTCTTTTTTTGATTCTTTTTTTTCTGCCAATTCATCACCTGTTTTTATGCTCTGACAAGCAACCCTTAGGGTATCTGTTTTTTAGAATTTGAGGTATTTAAAGGTTTATGTAAGAACTGGGTGATCTACTTTAACTTCCGCCAAATATGATCCACCACCACACCATCCAGTCACTCCAAGATGATACTCGCCAGAAGGGTATTTTTTTATAATCTTTTGTCCGATTTCGAATTCTATAGGTTCGCCATAATGATGATCTTGAAATAAGCATCTTCCATCCGGAGCATATACATATAAGTCAAAATCTCTCTCATGCCTTGGACTATTTCTTAAAATATCGACCTTACCACTGATTTCCCTCGAACCTTCAGGGACATCAAATTGTACGCCCTTTCCGGCATCCACAATATTTTCATTGTTAATACCAAATACATAACCATATTCTTCGTATGAAGTTGTCGTGTACTGGGTTGTTGTGTTGTTACCCCCACAATCAGCAGGATCTATCTCTTTATAGTTAACATCACTGTCACCAAAACAACCAGAGAGAGCAATTATTGTCACTACAATTCCTCCCACTACAATCACCAAGAGCTTTTTTCCTGTCGAAGGCTCTTTCTTTCTATTGAAAATAGTTTGTCTTTGTGGAATCGGTGGCACATAAACGGCTCTTTGTGTATATTTTGGACCGGTTATTCTATAGGGTTGTGGAAATAATGAACCGCTTAGTGGGTCTCTAAGGATGCTTGTTACTATTGTCTCATAACCAGCACTTTCGTCAGTATGGTCTCTTGATTGTCTACTTTGTCTTAGTCTTTGATCAACTGGAGATGGTCTCCACTGACAGTTATGATTCGTTAGTCTTCCCATAGAATACATATTGACAGAAAAGGTTAAAAACCTTCCTTATGCTAACCTTTTATTATATTGGTTAAAAATATTCTATATGCCGCATTTACATTTGAGAAATCTTTTTGGATTGGAATTAGAAGAACTCTACATAACACACGGAATAAAGAACATAGCAATGTCAATGATAAACATATTCATACCACTCTACCTTCTCAACATTGGATACGATATTTATAGTGTCCTGATATTTTTTATAATCATAAGTGTTTTTCATGCTATTTTTTCTCCTATCTCTGCTAAGATGGCTTCCAAGATAGGAATAAAACACACTATTCTAAGTAGTCTACCTATACTGGCAGTGTCTTATTTGCTCTTATTCATTTTGCCGGATTATGGGTTTCTGTTTTTGATCATAGCTATTTTGTACGGGACCTCAAGAGGAATATATTGGGTTCCCTTCCATGTAGATTTTGCAATATCATCGAAGAAAAAGGTCAGGGGGAGAGAAGTTGGTCTGCTAGCAATAACAAGTAGTGCCGCAAGAATAGCTGGTCCGATAATAGGGGCTCTTCTAATAACTTTCTTCAACTTCAACCTAGTTTTTGTGATAACAGCTATTATTCTGATGTTTTCCTCGGCACCACTGTTCCTTTCCAAAGAAATAAAATTAATACCTAAAATGTCGTTTGGAAAGGAAATCAAAAGTTTTGACAAAAATATATTCATGGCTATGTTTGGAAGCGGAATGAACGGCGGGATCGGGAATGTGATATGGCCGATATTTGTGTTCCTTACCCTTGGAAGCTATCTGTCAGTTGGTTGGATAAAGTCTTTGAGTTTTCTGGTCGCTGTAATGACCTCTATTTTCATAGGCAAATTATTTGACAAGTATGGAAAAGATAATCTGATAAAAGTAATGTCAATAGGAAACGCATTGGTCTGGATAGTGAGAATGTTTGTGAGTCAGGTGTGGCATTTTGCCGGACAGGCTTTTGGTTCTGGTTTCTTTGGAAGGGGGAGGGACATATCTGTGGAGGCAACGTATTATAACGCGGCCGCCAAGTCAGAAGACGTTACTGAGTTCACTGTTTTGAGAGAAGTTGCTATTCATACAGGTCAGGTGTTTGTGTTGGCTGTTGTCTGGGTCATACTTCAGTTTGTAGATATTTTAGAGCCAACGTTCATGCTTGCTGTTGTGGCTGTTCTTTTGAGTTTGACTATGTTGAGAGTTAAAAACTGAAATATTTGGGATTATGTGTTTAAAACTATCTGGAAAAAACACATCTAACTATGGTGAGTATTCACAATTGCAAATACACGGCTCCCCAGATTGTCTTGGATAGTGCGCCTGGGCAAACATTTTTTTCAGACCTTCTTTGAATTCAGCATCCATATACTTAATAGGACATTCTGGTTCTCCATCAATACTGATCCCCATATGAACATGATACTCGCCGTGTGGTATCTGGACAACATATGCAATGTGATCTCCTTTCTCTATTAAATCTCCTTCTTTGACTTGTAAATTTCCTAAACCAGAATAACTTACTTCAAACCCATCTCCAACTGTGTCAATAATCTCCCCACAGCCTTCTGCCTCACATGGTCCTGTTTTTGTAACAGTTCCACCTACTACAGCATAGACCTTTGAGTCAGGTTTTAATTCAAAGTCAAGAGCCCAGTGAGTATTTCCGCTTCCTCAGGGATCAGCACAGTAAGGAATCATACCCCAGTAGTTTGGATAATAGTCTTCTAAGTCAAAGGGTATAGAGAGTATAAAATCTTCTGGAACCGAGTTCTCGTATTTTTCATCTATCGAACAGAAGACTTTTTCTTCATCTGTTGTTGTCTCCTGTTTATATGAAATCTCACTATGTGTTTTTTTAGAAGTAAACAGACCTATTATCCAGTCAATGATTTTTTTGAAAATATTTTTTTCTGTTTCCTCATATGCTTCTTCCTTCGTATAATCTTCTTTAACTTGGGATTCTTCTACTGTCTCTTTTTCTTCTGAACCACCAAAAGCATAGAGGTTACCGTCCCAAGCACTAATATAAACAGTTCCGTCTGATCCTATTGCTGCAGATGAACTCACACCCTCAAACGCTGGAGGTGTTTCAAACTTCCATTTTAGTGTTCCGTCTGCTCCATTTTATATGTTAGAGGTTATGTCAATAATTCAGCGGTCAAGGACAAAAACAAGATGTGGGTGACAAAAGAAAGGTTAAAAAGTTAATTGTAGATAAAGACAGGCATCAACCAAACTTCGTTATTTGCTCTTTACCCACAATAGTCTGGATATACTAATTGTCGCAACCAGTTCAAACACAAACATTATCAAAACTAATGTTTTGAACCCAAGACTGAATGCTATGATGCCCCCAATTATTGCAAAAATACCAACTGATACGTGTACACTCCCATCCCAGAGCCCCCACTCTACAGCTTCCTTTCCTCTAGTAACATTCAGGGTAAACAAAGCATCCCAACCAGGAGTAAGAAGAGCAGTCCCAAAACCTATTATTATCTGTACTATAAACAAATCAAACGGGTTCCTGACAAAATAATAACCCAAAAATGACATAGTTATAATAGAATAACCCAAAACAACTAATTTATTTTTTATGTTCCTTCTGTCTTCTATCCTTCCGAATATGTATGTCGTGATGCCGAGAATTATAGAAAATATACCCATCGCAACCGCTGCTTCCAATATATCTCCGCCTATTTGTTGGACAAAAATAGCAAATATCGGCTGAAGTAAAGCAAAACCGATGTTACATAAGATGCTTGTTTCTATGAGTATTTTTATTATTTTGTGCATACAACTACCTTCATTGGTTTATGATCGTGAATTGTAATTATCGTATCTTAGTACAATTGGCGCCGGCCGCAGGATTCGAACCTGCGAGGGCCGAAACCCACCAGATCTCAAGTATCACCTTTCATCAAGCTGAAGGAAGTTATAGACCAACTTCAGTCAGTATCTCAAAACTTGAGATGAAATCTGGCGCACTACCTGGCTGTGCGAGACCGGCCTGTATAATGTTTCTGATAAAGATTATTTAAAATAATAACAAATAAGAAAAAGTAAAGGAAAAAAACAAAAAAAATCCTTATTTCTTCTTTCCAAGCTTGTGTCTTTTAATGTATGTCCAGAGAGCCTTTGTCATTTTTGATGGTGGCATTGGCTTCTTTCCGATCACTGCTCCAAGTTTTGCGTCTGGATAAATCATATATCCGCCAAAAGCCTTTTTCTTTCCGCCCTTCTTCTTGACCTTTCTCTTTGTTGTTTTTTTCTTTACTGCCTTTTTCTTTCTTTTAAATAACGCCATTTTACATTCCTCCTTTATGAATCTCTACACTCTGTAGCCAAATATTTTTTGCTAACTATGTAGTTTCTAAACCCTTCAAATTTTAATTCTATATCCAAGATAAGATTTAATTTCTTTTCTATTAATTTTTCTTCTCCGTTTTCCACAGTAACGTTTTTGATATACCAGTCCAAGCATCTGAACTCATAATTATCACCAATAACAGAAGTCTTTAAGCACAATATCTTTCTTCCTACTGGATAGATTATTTCATAGTTGTCTATCACACTGTAAGTTTCAGCAACCTCTTCTGGTAACGTCAAAGTTATGTAGTTGGTTCCCTTATTATATGGATTGTCACGCTGCTGCTCTAAGTGTTCGACTAGAACTTCCAGATCAGGACATACGTCTTCTATAGGTGTTTCTTGTACAACCTCTTCCGTCGTGTTGTTATAGTTTGTTTCTGTGTAAGTCTCAACTGTTTCTTCACCATGAACACACATAGAGACAGCTACTACTGCTATCAAAAGCAATAAAAAGAGCTTTCCCATAATCATTTTTTCTGATAGCTTGTATTTAAGTCTTCCAAGTTTTCGGATATGTTCCTTTTTTCATTATAACTCTGTCTGTTTTGACTGCGATTCCTCTTTTTTTGTTAAGCATATCCTGACTAGTCAGATTGGCTTTTCCAATTGCCACTAATTCTCCTTTCAGTGTAAGAATCCCGACCCAGTCTCCGATCTCGATCCCTTCCCTTATTCTTGATATTCCGTTTACTCCGAGAGGCGCCCCATTACAAACTGAATCCACTGATGTGTCTTTAACTACTACTGTTGGTAGGTTGTCGAATATCTTCTCTAAGGGGATGATTATTTTTCTTAGGGATTCCTCATTTCCAGTCTTCCATTCTTCTACTGCATCCATCAAATCCTGAAGAGTGAATAGGTTATCTTCTGAAAAGCTACCGCTTTTGGTCCTCCTCAACTCTTGCAGGTGTGCGCCTGTTTTTAATTTTTTACCAATATCATCAGCAAGTCTCCTGATGTATGTGCCTGCCTCGCAGCCTACCCTCATAAGGATGTTTCTTTTATCAATTTCAAGAATCTCCAGATAATAGATATTTCTTTTTCTGACTCTTCTAGCGACAGCTGATTTCTTGGGCGGCAGCTGTTTTATTTCTCCAACAAACTCGTTGCAAACTCTCTCTATTTCTTTTTTAGGAAATTCTTTATGCAAATTAACAAGAGCAACATATTCTTTTTTGGACTTCAAAAGAATCGGCATTAGTTTTGTTGCCTGCTTTAGGGCTATCAACAAAACGCCCGTAACCCTAGGATCAAGTGTTCCTCCGTGTGAGCACTTGTCTATTTTGAGAATTTCTTTTATCCAAGCATCAACTTGGTGTGACGACGGACCTGACGGTTTGTCCAAAAGAATTATTCCATGCTGTATTAACTCTTCTACTGGCCTGTCGCCCGGATATTTTCCAAAGTCAGTTAATGAAGCTTCCTCTGTCTTGATTAGAAAGTTTTTCATAGAAATAATATATTTCGCAACCGTTTAAATATCCAGATGCTAATCCTATAACATGAAAAAATTTGAAAAAATCTGGGTTTTAGCACTCCCTTATTTGAAGAAAGGATCGATGAAAAATTTTGTAATACACACTAGAGGTGTTGTCAAGGCAATGGAATTGTTATTGGAGGGGGAGGGGGGAAATAAAGATATACTGATCCCTGCCGCTATTCTACATGATGTCGGATGGTCAAAAATATCTTCGGAATTACAGAAAAGTAAAAATAACAGACAAAGGGAAAAGGCCATGATATTGCACCTAAAATATGCGTCCCCTATCATTGAGGAGATTCTTACAGAGGTTAATTACAATAGAAATGATATCAAAAAGATAATTTCCATAGTTATATCACATAAGTTCAAGAATCCGAAAGATCTGGACAAAAGGTTATTGATTGACGCCGATAACCTATCTGATGCCTTTAAAGAACAGTTCAATAGTGATGTTAAGATGTACAAAACTACCCCAAGAAGGTGGTATAGTGTTAGAAAGAAAAACAAATTCTACACAGAAACAGCAAAAAAGATATTTGATAAAGAACTTGGAAAAAGACTAAGGGAATTAGAAAAGTAATTATTTCTTGACTTCTTTCTTCTCTCTTGTTCTCTTCTTCGGTAACTCTATTTTTAGTCTCTCTATCAAACCAGACTCCTTCCAGGCATTTTCAAGTGCGGAATCATCCGCACTTTCAGAAATATTCAACTTTTCATTCACAGGTTCTAGATGGAAGATATTGCATTTCCTTCTCTTAATTCTTGTAATTGTCTTGGGACCAGAAACCATCACAAATCCCGAATCTATTGGCTTGACAACTACGCAGTACTTGCCAGCTTCTCTTCCTGCTATCTTCAAACAAACTCTTCCTGTTTCCAAAATCATTTAACCACCATATGGACTTGAATGTAAATCCTGAGGATATGTTATTATGTTAAAATAGTCTACCGTTGATAAAGGGAACCCTTTTCTAACCTCATCGTCCCCATCAATAACACTTGAAAAGATCCTCATCTAATCATCCTCTTGAACTTCTGCCTCATACAATTTGAACATAATTCAGGATATGGCCTCTCAGCTCTCTTTTTAGTCTTTGAGACTTTTTTAATCATCAGAATATCCAGCCTCTTCCTGTTCAGCTTGGCACCACAATTTCCACACTTATGGTAAGAAACCTTTTTCTTCTTGTACTGAACCTTGGTTTTTCCGCCAGGCATTTTTTTCTGCCTTCTCTTAATGCTCCTTGACCTCAAAGCTCTTCTAACCATCACATCTCAACTCCAAGTATCTTTCTGAATATTTGTGTCATCGGTATTGATAGAACTATATACCATATCAGCCATCCAAAGTACTCGGTTCCTGAAAGTGGCCAGTGGAACGGAACCTTGATAACAGGTCCAGTAAAAACAGTGGCCATCCAAGGAAGTATCAGCATAACAATTATCAGTGTTGGTATCATTGGCTTGAAAGACATCTTCATTTGTTTGTTTGTAAGTTTCATCATCTCAGCCATAACTTCCTTAGATTTCTCAGGTTCTTCCTTTTGGACTTTCTTTATTTTAGCTTGATACTCCTTTATCTGTGCTTTTATCTCTTTGATTGCTTCCTGATTGATCAGGAACTTATAGAACAACGTTATTATGAATATGACTATGCTTGCCAGTATGATTATACTCAATGTTGGATTGATACTTATTATAGGTGCGAATAGTGTATTCAAAATCCCGTAATATGATTCTGTTATTCCTTCAAACATATCCATCACTTATTTTTGAAGTATTTAAGCTTTTATGCTGTTCTTTATGAGCTCCATCTGCTTTGGCACCATTATATCAGGAATCGCATTAACCCTGAAGTCCTTCAAAATTCCTTTTTTCCTGTAGAACTCCAGGACAGGAGCTATCCTCTCCCTGTATATTCTTAATCTCTCCTTGATTGTTTCTTCTGTATCGTCTGTTCTTTCAACCAGTGGTCCGCCACACTTATCACAAATACCTTCTTTTTTTGGAAGAAGCGGTGGCATCACAATATCATCTTCCTTGATGTCTGCTAGGTTATATATGTCTCCACAATTCTCACAGATTCTCCTGGCGAGGTTTTTTTGAATTATCACAAAATCTGGAAGTATGAGATTTATCACAAGATCAAGC
>JAFCDY010000006.1 GCA_017609445.1 Candidatus Aenigmatarchaeota archaeon
TTCTTTAATATATCTTCTGTGTGTCCCGCAAAAAGGACAATTTGCAGGAGGTTCCTCTCCAATATAGGGGTCACCACAGATCTCACATCTCCACAATTTTATCATTCTATCACCTAATATGCTTCGCATTTTAATTCAAAATAATTTTTTTCATGGTCACATGAAGGGCCCTTTTCTGGGGGTTCTTCGTTCTCGTGAACATATCCGCATTTTCTGCAGACCCAGTAGACTTTCTTCTCTTTCTTGAAGACAGTGTTCCCTTCAACTCCCTTCAATAACATTTTGTACCTTTCCTCATGGTGTTTTTCAGCTTTTGCTATTGCTCTTAACCTGTCGGCTATTTCTGGAAGTCCTTCTTTTTCAGCTGCGTCAGCGAACTCAGGATACATTTTTGTGTTCTCATAGTTCTCCCCAACAATAGCTGCTTTCAAGTTTTCAGCTGTGTTTCCCAGAGCAGTTGGAGCTGATGTCTCGATCTTTATTTCATCCAAATTATCGTTTGACTTTTTCTTCAAGTCATTAATTAGTCTGAACAACCACTTGGCATGTTCTCTCTCGTTCTCTGCTGTCATTAAGAATAATTCTGCTATCTGTTCAAATCCCTCTTTTTTAGCTATCTTGGAATAGATCGTATAACGATTCCTTGCCTGGCTCTCGCCTATGAAGGCTTTAGCAAGGTTCCTAACAGTGCTTTTCATAGAATTACCTCCTGTCTTTACTTATAAGAAGTCTCTAATAAAACTTACTTATCAATTGGATTATCTATAATTATATTTCTTTAAACTGTAGGTGTTGCTTTTTCAGCGTACAACCCAGCAGTCCCATCGTTTGGGTCTGTGATTGCATCAAATAATACCATCTGTGCGTCTACATATGGAACATCTTCACTTGAGAAAATGGTGTGGGGGTCTCCCTCTCCGAATTCATCGTTTCTCAGTCCTCTTCTATCTGTTGTTAGATTTAAAATTGGGTATTGAAGGCTGAATTCTTTACGCACCTCTTCTATCTCTGGAAGCTCTCCACTTTGCCCACGTTCTCTAATGAATTTCACGACTCCTCTGAAGACTTCTTTAGGTAATCCTAAATCATACAATTCTACAATGGTCTGGGGATTCTTAACATCATCTACAGTCAATTCTACTAATGAGGTGATTCCAGGATAGAACTTACCTTCTATCACAGAACCTAGGTTATATACAGCTTCCAATACACATGTTTTCTTCCTTGGATATACTCTTTCTGGTTTCTCATCAAACCTTAAACCTTCAGGGATCTTTAGTGTTCCATCAACATAAGTTTTGGCATCTCCAGTTCCATCTGCTGAAACAAACACAATGTTATAGCCGGTTCTACAAAACCCTCCTCCTGAACAAATATCAACTTCCATTCTAGCATAATTGGGTTTAGCTTCAGTTCTACTAATCGGTGGATGATAAGTGTACCTTAGTTGTTTTGCTAAAAGAATCTGATTGAATTCATCCACTACGAGCTGAGAAACTACTGAAAGTGCTGTTAAATCCAGTCCACTATCGTTTATACAGGGTGGTAGGGGCACAGTCATGATTCTATTATGAACAGGAAACTTTAAATACCCTTTCCCAGGAAATGAAATTCTAAATAAACTTAACAGCCCACATCAGACCTATTCCTATCAAGAAAACAATAAACGTTATGACAGAATGCTTCAAACTCTCTATACTTCGTATCTCAGGTATAAGGTCAGAGGCTGCGATATAGATGAACCCGCCGGCAGCTAATGGCAAGAGAACCATAGTGAACTGCCCGACAAATGAGGAGGCAAAATAACCAACTATACCACCAAGGACAACAACCAGCGCAACCACAAAGTTAAGTATTAGTGCTCTATATCTGCTGAATCCGGCATAAACCAATACACCATAATCTCCGATCTCCTGAGGAATCTCGTGGAGAGCAATCGCTATTGTGGTCACGATACCCAAAGGAACACTAGCTACAAAACTAACAGCAATTATCAATCCATCTATGAAATTATGAATAGAGTCCCCTATCAGGTTCATATATCCGAATGAGTGGATATTACACTTCCCCTTGTGACAGTGTCTCCAGTGAAATCCCTTTTCGACTAAAAAGAACAGGATAAATCCAAGGAGAGTGTAAACGATTATATCAGCACCAAAGCCCTCAACAGCTTCCGGTAGCAGATGTAAAAATGCTCCGCCCATCAGGGCGCCGGCTGATAATGATACCAATGCTAAGAGAATCTTGTCTAATGATTTGTGTTTTATGTGCAAGGTCGTTATTCCAACCAGTGCAAATAAACTGATTAAAAACGTTGTTCCTATTATCCATACTAATGTCATCAATTAAACTGTTCCTTTATTTCTTATAAATCTTTCTAAACGATAGCTTTAAATATAGTTATGAATATATATTCATTATGAGTTATGAATTATAATTCATAACAAAAAGAGGTGATATAATATGCCGTATAGAGACGGAACAGGACCAATGGGAGGAGGACCAGGAACAGGCAGAGGAATGGGTTCTTGTGTCAGTGGAAGAGGTTTTGGTAGAGGATTCAGAGGAAGAGGATTTTGCAGACTTCCTATAAGCATATCAAAGGAAGAAGAAAAGAAAATCATAGAAGAAGAAATAGAATCCCTAAAGAAGAGGCTTGAAGAACTGAAATAAATATATATTCATAATGTCAAGTAATAACATGGTCAGGCCCAAGAGGATGAGAAGAGTTTGGTGTGAACCTAAAACAAATTATTTCAAACCTGTCGGAATACCAATGAAAAGATTAGAAGAAGTCAATTTGACACTCGACGAGTTTGAAGCAATCAGACTAGCTGATGTGGAGAACAATACCCAGATAGAAGCTGCCAAAAAGATAAATGTTTCCCAGCCGACCTTCTGCAGGTTGATTGATACAGCTTACAAAAAAATAGCTGATGCTATTGTGAATGGTAAGGCAATAAAAGTAGAAGGCGGCAATTATTCTTTTATTCGAAGAAGAGGGAGAAGGTTCAGTAGGAGAGTCTGATTGCATGAAAACAATAGGGTTGTTGTTGAGTATAATAGGTGCAGCAGGAATATTTGTTGTCACATCTTTTATCAGTATATTCCCAGCGTGCTGCGAGGTTGGAATGGAATTCTATTATGATGTGTTAAATATTTTGACACCTGTTTTCATTCTGATTCTGATAATAGGTATCTACCTTTTCTTTAAGCCAGAAAAGAAAATCAAGGTCATTAAAACAAGACTAACCAAGATTTTAACTCAGGATGAAAAGAAAGTAATTTCCTCATTGAAAAAAGGAGAAAGAACACAAGCTGAACTAAGGAAAGAACTAGAGTTTTCAAAGGCAAAGCTCTCTATGCTTTTGGAAAAAATGAAAAAAAGAGGCCTATTAAGAAAAATAAAGAGGGGAAGAACAAACATAGTAGTTCTTAAGAAGTTTTGAATGTTCAGAACCGTTCACGAACCGTTCAGACGATAATGAATATATGTAATTTTTTTTAACAGCTCTCATGGAAAACAATAAAACTCTACTAGCTTCAATGAGCATTGTGATGATAGTGGTCATCAGCGTTTCAGTTTACCTTTCCAGTGGAACAATGGCTCAAGATGGACACTACGACGAATTTGCTCAATGTCTGACTGAAAGGGGAGCAGTGATGTACGGTGCCGAATGGTGCAGATATTGTAAACGTCAGAAAGAAATGTTCGGGAGTTCGTTTGAGTTTATTAACTATGTCGAGTGTCCGGAGGATCAACAGATCTGTGATCAAGAGGGTGTCAAAGGTTATCCAACATGGATCATAAACGGAGAAGTCTACAGAGGTTTGCAGGATTTCTCAACTCTGGCAACAGCAACTGGTTGTGAAACTTAGGTTCAGTAAAATCTTTAAATATATAGCAACAATTAATATCGAAGATCAGCGGGATTTAAATGAAAAAAACCATCTTGTTATTTACCGTTCTTTTATTTTCTTTACTCATATCTACAAATGTTTTCGCAGATGAAAATGTTTGTGCCTATTATTTTTATGGTGACGGTTGTCATTTTTGTGCACAAACAACAGAATTCCTAGATCAAATTGAAGAACAATACCCTAGTCTTGAATTGCATAAATTTGAGGTATGGTACAATCAGGAAAACTCCCAAACTTTGCAGAAATACTTTGATGCGTATGACGTTCCTGAAGGAAGAGAGAGCAGGGGGGTACCGGCCCTTTTTATTGGTGAAAATTACTACATTGGACTTGGACCGATAGTCCAGAATCTTGAAACAGAAATACAAAATGGTCCTACTGATTGCCCGACACTTCAAGATATCAACGGAACCGGTGACATCGGGTCAAAGACATCAACAGAGAGCTTTGGGTTGGAGACAATCCTCATCATTATCGGGGCTGCTTTGGTAGATTCTATAAATCCCTGCGCGATAGCTGTTATCTTGATTTTGCTTACAAGTCTTATCGTCGTAGGCAGAAAGAGAGCTCTTACAGCAGGTCTCGCGTTTATAATATCTATATATATTGTTTATTTCTTGTTCGGACTGGGCCTATTTTCATTATTTCAATTCATTCTGATTCCACTGACAGTAATCGGTGGAATACTCAGATATTTCATAGGCACAATTGCCATCATAGTCGGTATTCTTAATATCAAAGACTTTATCTGGTACGGTGGCGGAGGGTTTGTAATAGAAATTCCTAGGTCATGGAGACCGAGGATGAAGAAACTGATAATGACAGCTACTTCGCCAATAAGTGCCTTCGTGATAGGCTTCCTAGTCAGTTTGTTTGAACTGCCGTGTACTGGAGGACCATATTTCTTTGTCACAGGTTATCTAGCTGACAAGTTTACATTCTTGGGGGTCATTCCGATTCTGTTATTCTATAACCTCTTCTTCATTATGCCACTAATAATAATCAATCTAGTAATTTACTTTGGATATGTTAAGATCGATAAAGCTCAGCAGTGGAGAACTAAAAACTTGAGAAATCTGCACTTAGCTGCCGGCATAATAATGATTCTTTTAGGATTAGCAATAATACCTGGCATTTTATATTAGCGTTAATATGATAAACATCACAATTGCTGCTATTATTGATAGAATAGCACATTTTTTGTTTGTCTTTTGAGATTGTTTGTGTGTTTTCTTCTCAATATGAACTTCTGTAAGAACTATTCCGATTATTGTAAATACAAGCAGAGTATACAAAGACATTGCTATTTTGTCTGCTAATGTCATATACCCTACAGCTGGTATTGATTCAACCATGAACAAGTGAATAACTACGGCAGAAAGCAAAGCTGTTCCAATCAATGCTAGTTTCTCACCCATTTTATGTAGCGGGAAGAAGAAACACAACCATCCTGTTATTGCTATAAAGATAACAGGTATCAAGATTCTTATTATAGATGTCCAAGGTCTTTCTATCTTCACTTCATGGATATATCTCGAGTAGGTCTCGTCCCAATTGGGATATTCTACATTTTTAACATAAGCATTATCTTCTATTATCCTCCAAGTCATTATACTCAATTCAGGGCTTATCCCCAATTCTTCATGATCAGGAACATAATTTAGTTCTTCAATTGTTTTGATTTTGTCTTCTATTCTTATTGAGAGAACTTGTTTATCAAGAGGATAGTCTCTCAGGTTTGTATTCTCATACAGTTCAGCTTCTATTCTATAGAATTTGTATCCAGGTTCATCTATCATCAGATCAATATGTCTTGCCCTTCCGTTCATGAATTCAAATTGTTCAGGAGAGACATCGCCATCCCATTTAAACCAAAGATAGAAGTCAATTACATATGATGCTACTTCTGTATTGTATTCGCCTACATTCAGGATGTAAGTTCCGACCTTTATATCGTCGGCCAGTGCTATTGTGGGTAAAAGTAGAAACGTAATTAAAATCGTGATCAGGAGTTTTTTCATGATAACAATATTCAAGAAAAATATATAAAAGTTACGTTTCGAAAATTGCTTCCATTTTGACGCATAAATCTGCTTGAGAACCTATTCCATATTCTGTTCTCACGTCTCCCCACTCAGATAGTTGATGTAATATTCTCATTGCTTTTATCACGTTTTCATGTTGATCGCATCCATTTGTTATCAATATTTCTTTTTCTGATTGTTTATAACCAACTGTAGGTGATTGATCAACCCTTTCAGCAAGTCTGTTATATACAGATCGCATATCTACTCTGTTATGGTCTTCTTCTCTCATTCTGTATATTGTTGCTCCTACCCCTCTCATCAAATCTTCTAAATCATGAGCAGAAGAATCATTTTTTATACCATCCAATAGAGCATAAACCTCTTTTTGATGGCTCCCAACATCCATTTTATCACCTATTGATAACTAGAAAGCTAAAGAATTTAAACCTTTCGTTTGAAATATCTTTTCCAGTAAACAAATGCTTTTAAATGGAAAATCAGAACTTAATATGTCCGTTCAGTTATGCGGATAGTTTTTCAGTCTACGGTGATGCCCATCAGCGCAAGAGTGGTGAGATGGGCGCTATTCTGACACTTCTTCTCTAAAAATATCACGGCCAAATTCTCTTCTCATTAGAGCTACTTCTCTGTCAGAAAAGCATTCAGGAGATAGTGTAGTTATGAATATACCTTTTTCCAACGTAACAACTTCATTGATACCATATATCATTTTCAGGATCGTTGGAAAGTCGTTTTGCATTGTAAGATATTCGATTCCCCCAAGTAAAACAGGTTTTTCTGGGTTTTCTTTGATATAAGAAACAATAAATTGTTTCAATTTTCCAGTATCTCCAGGATCTTTCATACCAATTCCAACATTCTCAGTTAACCAATGACTTTCTACATCATTATCCCAGTTATATTTTTTTCTCAGTTCATCTGGAGGACATCTGGATATGACCAACCCTCCTTCCCTTGCATTCTCTGTAAATATTCCATAACCCTTTTCTCCTCTAAGTCTCTCTTCAACTAAATAAAAATGGCCATTTTCTAAATCACTCATATATAATCACTATTAAGTGATTATATATCTCACATATTTAAATCTATCTTTTCTTTATATCTAGAATCATAATTATATTTATGCCTGTCAACAAAAAGGGACATAGAAGAGAGAGGGAGTTTTTAGGTTTTTTGGCAAAAAAAGGATTTGTTGTTCATAGAATAGCTGGTTCTGGAAAAGGTGAAGATGCTATCTGCGACTTGGTTGCTGTCAAGAACGGAAAAACTTATTTTATTGAAGTCAAGTCAAGAAAAAAAATATATTATACGAAAGGCAATCTTGATCAATTAGAGAACTTAGTAAATATTTCTAAGAAATGCGGGGCAAGACCTGTTCTAGCTGTCAAAATAAACTATAAAAAATGGCAGAGGTTTGACCTGGCTAAAGGAATTCCAAAAAAAGTGGACTAAGGAAATGAAGATATTGTCTCTGTATAAGCAGAGGTTATTTTTACACTTTTTCCAGACAACCCCGAAGGGGGTCTCATGTATTCTTTAAAGTTAAGATCTTTTCCATCTGTGAGATATGACCACGAACCTGAGACATAGTTCGCTGTTTCGCCATCGTATGAGGAGTATACTTTGTACAGTTTGTAGACACGCCTATATTGACAATATGTTGTTGAAGAGTTGAATACCATCCAGTATTTTTTATTCTCCTCCACATCCAGATCAACTGTTATGTTCATCCACTCTCCCATCTCATTATCGTCTCTAACAGGTATATCTTCTTTAGGGATAATTGTTGAGAATAGAATTGAGCCTGGATAACCGTCTGTATCATTGTAAACGTAGAAACTCAAATCTTCGTCAACAAGGCCACCGTGGCTTAATACCACTGCTATTTTGGTAATTTCTCCCTCGTATGAAGATATAAATTGTTGACTAATTCTTCTTGCCTGGCATAGGTTGAATCTGTCACTCAATTCACCAGATTCAGAAACCTCCTGATCTATTATTTCATCTGACAACTGAATAGTAAATGGAACAGTAAATACAGCAACCTCACCTATTCCTAATTTGTCTGGACCTGTGAATTCTGTTGGTTGTCCCCCAAGATAGACTGAAAAATTATTCAATTCATACCTTCCAGTGTTTCTGACTGTTATGTTTCTTTTTTCCGTGTCAAAGCCAACTATTCTCAATTCAGCTCCAGCTCTTGTTGCGGTCGCTTCCTGGTGTTGTTCAAAGCTAACCATCAGTTCGCTCTGTGTTCTTGATAGAAAAGTATAGAGCATCACGGACAATGTTGTGACTATGAAAATAATCAGTACGATACTCACTAGTGGCGATATGGCCTTCATAATAATTAATTGGCTTTCTGGTTAAAAAGGTTATTTCTTTCCCTTCTGTATTTTATAAAGTTTCAAGATTCTAGATTTATCGTCAGCCTCTTCAGGAGATTTGTCAGGTCTCAATCTGACGAATCTCGGGAATCTCAATGCGTATCCAGAAGAATATGTAGGACTCTTTTGAATCTCTTCATAAGCCACTTCTATGACAATTTTAGGCCTGATGTTAACCCTATTTCCCTTCCCACCTCCAATGTAAGGTTTGAGCATTTCAGTTATTTCTGAGAATGTGACATCCTCTTTTTTAGTTTTCTTTTCCTTGATGCCAGTTCCCAACATGCCGCATTCCAAGAACTTACCAGAAGAAGGTTCTCTGCAGCCTAATACCAAGGAACCCAGCCATCCTGTCCTCTTTCCAGTTCCCCATATAGCGCCTATGACTACCAGATCAAGATTTTCCATGACAGGCTTTACCTTCAACCATCCGCCAGACACCTTTCTTCCGGGAACATATTTTGCCTCTAGGTTCTTGATTATCAGTCCTTCCTGGCCAGACGACAATGCCTCCTCATAAAAAGATTTTGCCTTTTTGGGGTCATTTGTTTTCAGTCTTTTGACAAATTCAACTTTCCCGGATATCGACCTTATTGTTTTTTTCAGCTCATTAAATCTTTCTTCAAGAGGGAGATCAAAAAATGTCTTTCCATCAGAATATATGACATCAAAAAGATTCAATTTGGCAGGTATCTCTTTAACAGACTTATCTATGTTATATTTTCTCTTTATTCTTGTGGATAACATCTGGAAAGGTAGTGGTCTCCCTTTAGGATCTATGCCTAATGTTTCTCCGTCTACTATACAATTTTTAGCTTTGATAGATTTTTTGCAGTTTTCTACTAGATCTGGAAAGGCTCCCGTAACGTCTTCTAGATTTCTCGTGAATATCCATATTTTGTCTCCTTTTTTATGAATTTGAGTTCTCATCCCGTCATATTTGTATTCTAATATTTTTTTCTCAAATGAGCCCATAGCCTCTTCAAGGGAAGGTGATTTCTCAGCCAGCTGGAGCTTTATAGGCACGCCTATTTCTATTTTCATTTTTTTTAATCCAGAATCGCCCCTTTCCTTGGCTATTTTCGCAATTTCACCGTAATCAGGTCTTAACTGCCAGGCATTTTCAACTAGTTTCTTATCAACATCAAATGCTTTTCCAATAGAATCTCTTATCAGACCTTCAGCCACCCCAACTCTCAATTGTTCGAGAATAGTTCTTACCACGTACCTGGATTCTTTGGGATCTGCTTGGGAAAGCAGTTCTATTATTAGTCCTAATTTTCTTTCCTGTGAACCTTTGCCAGCTTGTTTTGTTATTCTTCTTGAGTTTTCCACAAATTTTTCAACTGTCAGCTCTTTTTTGACTAGAGAAGCCTGTTTTCTGGATTTTGAGAATTCTTCTGCTGTCAACCCAAGATCTCCTATCTTGTTGTGTTCCCTGACAACATCCCCTTCATTAACACCATAGGATTTCGAAATAGCCTGTATCATCAACTTGTCAGCAACACCCACTTCCTCTTGAGACCAGGCAGGATATAATTTTCCGCTCAATAACAGAACAAGATCATGTAGAATGAGATCATCTGTTTTTCTCAACAAACCAGCTACTATTTCTGTTTTTTTCAATTTAGCAGGGGTGTTCTCTAATTCTTCATATATATCTGCCAAGACAGAATATTTCATGATAAGAATTGTACTAGCTAGTAAAAAAGCTTGTTGTTAAATTTAAATAATCTAAAATCAATTGATTACTATGGTGTTTAGAACATTAGCAAAGTTCTCCAAGAGAACCCCTCTTAAAAGAAGTATTAGGGAGTCTCAAGAATGGTACGAAGAAGAACCACAAGAAAGGAGTTCTGAATTTAAGACTGAGTGGAAGATAATAAAGCAGAGAAGATCTATCAGGAAATATCAGTCAAGGGATGTCAGGGACAGCTTGTTGTTGGACATCATAGAAGCTGCTTCTTATGCGCCCTCAGAAGGTAACTTGCAGCCCTGGGAGTTCATAATAGTCAAGAACCCAACAATAAAGAAACATCTGATAGAAGCTTGTCACGGCCAGACTTGGATGTTGGGTGCACCGGTTCTGATAGTGGTCTGTATAAATATGAGACTAGCTGGTTCTATGTATGGAGAAAGAGGAGAAAAATTATATGGTATTCAGGCAGTTGCAGCTGCAATCGAAAACATGCTTCTAGCAGCAGAATCTTTGGGACTAGGAACCTGTTGGGTAGGGTCATTCTCAGAACATAAGACTGCAATAGCTGTTCATTGCCCCGACTATATCAGACCGTGTGCAGTAGTAACAGTTGGTTGGCCAGCAGAACATCCGCCCCAACCAGTGGTACAGCCATTAAAAGAAATCGTTCATATAGAGAAGTTTGGAGAGACTATTCTACATAGAGAAATAATGAAAGGAAAATCAAAATTAATAAGATAGACTACTCTTCTATGACGAATTCCAAGTTGTCTATCTTAAAAATCTTTTTCATAGCAATCAGTTGTTTTTACTTAAGAATACCAGGAAGAAAGGAGCCTCTTCCGGCATCCCTTTCCTGTTTATTTTTTTCATGGTATTCGCCTTTATTTGAAGATTACTGGTATTCCTAGTTCATTTTCTCTTGCCCTTGCTATCTCCTCTCTTTCAACTGGTCCGAGCAAGTATGGTGATTTGACACCTGTTACAATTGCTATTACCTGTACCTTTCCGCTGTATTCTGGCATTACTCTGGCTCCCCATATTACCTGAGAATCTGGGTTTAATCTCTTGCTTATTAGCTCGCCTGCTTCATTTATTTCAGCTAGAGTGCAGTCAGGTCCGCATACTACGTGTATCAGTGCTCCAAGTGCTCCTGCATAATCAACCTCAAGCAATGGATGGTTTAATGCCTTAAGTACTGCGTCTTTAATTCTTGTTTGTGAGTCACTCTCACCTACACATATTGCTGAGACTCCACCGCACTTCATTATTGTTCTTACATCTGCGAAGTCCAGATTAACCAGAGATGGTACAGTTATTGTCTCTGTTATACCTTTTATCATCATTGAGATCAATTCATCTGCTAGTGCAAATGCTTGAGCAATTGGCATTGAACCTGCGTATTCTAAGAGCTTTTGATTCTCAATAACAACTACAGTATCTGTTACCTGTCTTAGTTTTGACAATCCATCTTCTGCCTTCTGAATTCTTGTTCCTTCCATCTTGAAAGGCATTGTCACTGCTCCTACCACAATAGCTCCCATTGATTTTGCTATCTCTGACACAACTGGTGCGGACCCTGTTCCTGTTCCACCGCCCATGCCAGCCGTCACAAATACTAAGTCAACTCCTTCTAACATTTGCTTTAATTGAGATCTCTGTTCGTTTGCTGCCTTTTCTCCAACCTGAGGATATCCACCTGCTCCTAGTCCTCTTGTTGTATCTTTTCCTATCAATATTTTCTTGTGTGCTTTTGTAATTGACAAGTGCTTTGCATCTGTGTTAATGGCTATAATGTCAGAACCAGATGCTCCCATATCAGTTAATCTCGAAACTGTATTGCAACCAGCACCACCACATCCAATTACCATTATTTTTGCTTTGTGCATGTTTATGTCAAATTCTTCTGACACCTTTTGTTCCCAGTTTGTACCCTGAGACTGTTCGATTCTCCCCTGAAATCCTGGAGAGCTTGTTTGCTGCGGCTTTGAACCAAATGCTTTGTCAAATGCAGACTGTATTATTGAATCCATTTTATCACCTATTTATTTTTTAAAAGCAGAGTGTGATTATTCACACGATTTTATTGGTGTGGGAGCAGTGTGTGCACGGCACATGTATATTAAAATATATATTTTGTGAACGCGAAATCCATTTATTAAGGATTGTACAATTACTCTTAGAGAGAATTCGCCCAAAATTCGCTCACTTGAATTCGAAACTTAACAGTGAAGAAAAACTCGCCCGAAACTCGCGTTAACTTTCGCCCAAAAAGTTAATAGAGTAATTTAAATTTCTTTATTGGTATATATAAAGTTTTTGCTATTCTAGAATATATTTTACTGTGAAGAAATTATATAAAAATTTATAATCTGAGTTTAAGCTCCTATATTATATAATAAATTGTTAGGTGGGCAATTTATTGATAAATTTATAAAGATAGAAGAAACACTCTTGTTTATGCCCAGGTAGCTCAGCGGAAGAGCGACTGGCTGTTAACCAGTAGGTCGCAGGTTCAAATCCTGTCCTGGGCGCCATTATTTTTTCTTCCTTTAGTTAATAACCAGCCATTAGAAGACTCGTGCATTTCCAGAGATAGGTCACCAAAGATTCTCAGGAGGTCCATATACTGTATTTCTGTATCTTTTACAATGAAGATTCATCGATATCTGTCTTAAAACTCGACCAATCTCCCCATTTCACGTGATATACAGATGTGTTCTTCTGAGCCATTGTTTTTATTCCCCATGAGTGATAAATATAAATACTAAGGGTGATAAGTATTATATATGGAAGATGATAGGTTCAACACTCCTTATGTGTTTACTCATCCGAGAGTGCTCAAAACCATAGATGCACTTAAAGATTATGCCGCTAACTCAGCGCATATAAAGAGCGCAAATATATGGGCCAGTCAACATGACCGAAAAGGCAGGGTAGAAGTTTATGAAGCTAATTTCAGGTTCCAAAATGGCATAGCGAGAGAAACCGCCAAAAGAATAGGTAGGGAAATAGAACCCGCTTATAGAAGAGAAGGAGTAACTCTAGGTCACACTTTTCAAGCGGATGATGATAACAGAACATACTGGCATCTAATTCAAAACTTAATCGTTTACGGCGCTCCAATGTCCTTATATGAGGATTCTGAGGGGATGACATTTAAAGTGAGAAAGGTTTTTGATGATTTCAATTCCTTATTCAAGAAATATGCTCTCCGCGTCGGGTGATACTGGCATTTATAATGTGTCAGCCATAAAAACTTTATTGTTACCCTCATCTTATTGCCCAGTGGTATATCTAGTGGTATCGGAATGATTCTATCACACCCGAAACCTTACAATATGCATGCCTCCAACTAGACACTCACTCAGGCATCTATTCAACTTAATCGAAGTCCGTCTTTGCTTGCTTATGATTCATAGATTCAAATCTACCCGTAGCTATCTCCACTTTATAGTGATATTCCTGTATTTCTCAGAAGAACATTTTTGGGATATGATGATTAGAAGAGGAGTATGTTTTAGATTCTCTTAAAGAATTGTTAGATGCTGAATGTTGGTTTCAGGTTTCTTTAAAATAGTTGAATAACAGATATCTGATCATTCCAGATATTGTTGTATTATATTTGATACGTTGGTAACAGCCACCTCAGGAACACCAGTCATCTTAAGCATTTTTTCTAATTCGTCGGAAAGTTGGTCAGCTCGGCCTATTAGAAACAATTCGTCCCTGCTCTTCTCCAATACTAATTGAAGGCCAGTTCTTGGATGGTTCTGGTTTAAAAATGAGTAACAACCATGTTCAAGCCCACTATAATTGCTTGGCAATTCTACAACTAGGTTCCCATCTTCTTTGATTTGAAGTGTAACGAACTCCTCTATAGAATATGGAATATCACGAACAACCCCATTGTATTGTGTAGGAGTGATCTCCGCAAAATCTGAAAGCTGCCTTATTCCTACCCATTCTTTACCATTCAGTTTTAGATAGATTCTTTCTGCTTCATCTGGGTCGTCAGTTTTCTTGTATCTATTATATTCTGATACACCATCTATAAGATAAAGAGTCACAACTCCACAGACATTTTTAACAGCTTTGCAGCCGATCAGTAGTTGAGCATTTTTGATCTCATCGGGAGAAGCTTCAAACAAATCTTTCATGTTTATAGATAGAAAGCTAACATATTTAAATAGACATGTTATTTATTACCTTAAAGTCGTATAAAAATTTATTTCTTTAGAAAAAACTTGCGGTTACGTTCAACAAACAGTATATGCCGAATTTTAATAGTAAATTCATTTATAAAAGCTCCCGACAACTTAACAGAACCATTCTTACCCACATATTTTTAAATAGTATCTAGAATAACTATCATTAGGTGACAACGATGAAAGGTGAATCACAAAACATACGAGAAACATTCTTCTAGATTCATTGCTATTTTAGACCACCGCGGCCGCATAACAATACCTGCTTCTGTCAGAAAAAAGCTAGGAATTAGATTTAGGTCTGTAATAGAAGTAGACATTTATAAGAAAAGAGGTGAAATTAAGGGGTAGATGATTATGACTAAATTTATTAAAATTGAGGATGTTTTGTCGGGAGAAACCAAAGGTAAGGTTCATCTTAGAGGATGGATATACAGAAAAAGAGACCAAAAAGACCTAGTTTTTATCATATTGAGAGATTCCACTGGCCTGGTTCAATTGACCTGCAAAGGATTGGATGAAGCCAAAAAAGCTACAATTGAGTCATCTGTTGAGATTTCTGGCGAGATTAAGAAAGATTCCAGAGCTCCTGGCGGATATGAAATACAAGTTGATGATTTCAAGATAATCGGTCTGTCAGAAAGATTTCCAATAACAAAAGATCAAAGCGAAGAGTTTTTGAGGGACATGAAGCATCTCTGGGTAAGAAGCAGGAAAATGACTGCTATTCTGAAGATTAGGAGTGAGGTTTTCAAGGCGATCCATGATTTCTCGAGATCAAAAGAGTTTGTAGAAGTACAGCCGCCAATACTCACGACCTCTTCCTGCGAAGGAGGGGCGCAACAGTTCAAGGTTGAGTTCCCAGGAAAAGAAGTATATCTTTCTGAAAGTTGGCAATTATATGGAGAGGCAATGATAACTTCACATGAGAAAATATATACTGTAATCCCTGCTTTCAGGGCTGAAAAGTCAAGAACCATAAGGCATTTGGCTGAATATTGGACAGCTGAGTGGGAATGGGCCTGGGGAACTCACGATGATATGATGAAATTTGAAGAGGATCTGATAGTTTATGTTATTAAGCATGTTTTAAAACATTGTGAAAAGGAGTTAAAGGAGTTGGGGAGAGATCTCTCTGAGTTGAGATCTATTAAAAAGCCGTTTTTGAGAATTACTTACAAGGAAGCCATGAAAAAATTAGAAAAGCCCCAGGATCATGATATAACAGATAAAGAAGAAAGGGAATTGATTAAAAAGCTGGGTTCAAAACCAGTATTTTTAACACATTTTCCGAGAAAACTCAAGGCATTCTATATGCTTCCAAGCAAAGACCCAAAAGTTGTAGAAGCCTCAGATTTGCTGGTTCCAGGGGTGGGTGAGATAACCGGTGGTTCTGCAAGGATACATGATTTAAAACAACTCAAAGAAGCAATGAAACTCTTCAAACTAGACCCAAAAGATTATGAGTGGTATATTGATTTGAGAAGATATGGAACTGTTCCCCATGTTGGTTTTGGGCTAGGAATAGAAAGACTAGTTATGTGGATCAGTGGAGCAAAACATGTGATGGATACCATTCCATTTCCGCGGACAATGGACAGGGTATATCCTTAAGAACAATTTAATACTATTATTTCTATGGGCCTGTAGCTCAGCATGGATTAGAGCGACTGGCTTCGGACCAGTAGGTCGGGGGTTCAAATCCCTCCAGGCTCACCAAACTTTTAAATGTTGTTAAAACAATTAAGATAAAATGCGAGTTTACATTTGCTTTCCAAATTGGAAGAATGATAGTCTCCTAGACCCTCTCAGGGAGAAAGCAGAAATTGTTATTGCTGACAAGAGACCAACTAGAGAAGAATTAAAATTAATAGCTCAAAAGTATGATGGGATTATCGTTGGTAGACTCAGTCCAGTCGATAGGGACGTTTTGACTGGTTCGAAACTAAAATTTGTAGGACTAGTGGCCAAAGGAACAGCTAATGTCGACATAGAGGCATGTAAGGACAATAACGTTGCGATGTTCTATACTCCAGAAGCAAACATTAATTCTGTGGCTGAATATGTGATGGCTTCGATTCTTGCACAATCTAAAAACCTATTTCATCTAGATAAGGAAATGAGGAAAGGCGAATTTTACAAGTATAGAACTTCTACTATTGATGTTAAAGATAAAGTGTTGGGAATCATAGGTGCGGGAGCTGTCGCAAAAGAACTAATCAAGAGAGCCAAGGGTTTTGGCATGAAAATGCTCTGCTATACATTCAACCCAGATAAACACCCCAATTTGGATGTTGAATTCGTTTCTTTGCAGGATTTATTGAAAAATTCTGATTTTGTCTCTGTTAATATCGCCCTTTCTGAAAAAACAGAAAACCTTATCGATAAGGAAGAAATATCTATGATGAAGAAAAGCGCATATTTGATCAATTCTGCTAGGGGGAAGATTGTTAATGAAAATGCTTTGATAGATGCTTTAAAAAATAAAAAAATTGCTGGAGCAGGTATAGATGTATTTGAAAATGAGCCCGATGTGAATAAAGGTTTTTTTGAGTTGGAAAATGTAATCCTGACTCCTCATGTTGCTGGAGTGTCAAGAGAGGCATTAAATAGAATGGAAGAGCATGTGGTAAATGATATAGTTGCTTTTTTAGATGGCAAACAACCAAAATATAGACTTGCATAGAGATATGTCACCGATACAATGTCAGAATGAAGAAGTCGTAATTATTCTAACCCATCCCAGTAACAGTGTGAACGTTTCCAAGTCCATCAATTTACGATTTAATAGATTGTATTTACTATGAGGTAGTACACAAACTAATGCCTTTATATACTATTACTTCTAATAGTAGGATAGCATTAAGGAGTTGAAAAACCTCTTTCTTGCATTTAATAAAGGAGTGAAAAAAATGAGTTTCGACAATAGAAGGGGCGGAAACAGAAATTTCGGCCCACGAGAAATGCATAAGGCTGTTTGTGCTGAATGTAAACAGGAATGTGAAGTTCCGTTCAAGCCAACAGAAGGCAAGCCAGTGTATTGTAGAGAATGTTTTGCAAAAAGAAGAAAATTCTGAATAATAGAAAAGTAATAACATTCAAAATTTGATTTCGTTTTCTTTTTTTATTACTTGATTAGTGTCAACTATGATAAAATATTTCTTTAATTAAACTCAGCAAACTTTTAGTGTCCCGATAAATTGAAACATTTATTAATAAAATTATCACATAATCATATATGCCTGGAAAAGGATTGAAAAGAAAAGCTTATGTCAGGGAAGGATATGGTTGGGTTGTTGCAACTATATTGTCTGCTGTAATATTTTTTATTGTTCTCTATTATCATTATCTGAGAAGAGGGATATTGAATCCATTTTTACCTAATGATATAAGCTTATTGTTCCTTTCAAATAAGGCATTTGCAATAGGCGCAATGTTCTTAATGGGAATTTCCTTTATCATCGGCCCACTTGCCAGATTTTTCCCATCTCTAAGAAAGAAAATAGAGTACAGAAAACAAATAGGACTAATGGGCTTTTTCTTTGCCCTAATACATATTATAGTCTCCTATTTTTTCTTGTCTGACAAATTTCCGATCAGTTGGTTCATAGAAAATCAGGCTTCTGTTATATTTGGAGTTATCGGTATTATTGTCCTAATAATTGTAGCTATTGATTCTATGAATGCAGTAGCTAGGAGAATTGGGCATAAGAAATGGATATTCATTCAAAGACTAGCTTATATCGCATTCATACTTGCGGCAGCGCATATCATAGCTTTAGGGAAAGTTCCTGGTTGGATAAGATGGATGGGAACTTTAGAACCAATATATCCCCCTGGAACATTGATTACTATTCTCTTTGTTGCAGCTGCCCTAGTCATAAGGTCTATTGTGATTTTTTACAGGAAAAAAAAGAAGGTAAAGAAATTATAAAGATTCATCATTTAGCACAGCAAGAACGCAAGCGTCTCCAGAACATTTTTAATCTACACTTTTCCAGAGAATTAGGGAAGCATAGGTTTTGTAAGGTGACCATTTTTCTATATGTTCCTGTGGTAATTCTTTCCCATAATGCTTGATGATCGCTTTCCTCAGACCCAGGTCCTTTTCAGAAAACACGTCTTCCCTCCCCAGCGTGAACATGAGGAACATCTCGGTAGTCCACGGACCTATGCCCTTTACTTTCGTCAACTCTTTCATCACTTCTCCATCTGACAATCTTTTTAATGTTTTCAGATCCAGTGAACCGCTAGATACTCTTTCTGAAAGATCTTTGATAGACTTCACCTTTGACCAAGCCATTCCAACATTTCTTAATTTTTCACCAGAGAATTTAAGAACATTTTTTGGAGTTATTCTCTTATTAGGAAAGAGTTCTCTAAATCTCTCAAAGATCACACTCGCAACCTTTCCATGAAGTTGCTGAGCAATAATTTCACGGCAGAGACAGGGAAAATATTCATTTGTTTTGCGTGGTTCTATTATTTCAAGATCATCTGCAATAGAAAACAGAACAGGATCTGTCTTTTTAAAATGATTAAGAATTCTCTTCTCTTTTTTCATAATCTAATTTAAAAGTGTAACTATAAAATGTTTTGTGACGTTTAAACACAGTTATTTTAACCCATCATATTTATTTTGACACTGCTCCAGACTCCTATTTTTATTTTTTGGTGTTGCTTAGAAATTTTAGAAAAAGATCAGACTTATATCATTAAGATATCAATTGATGATTATAGTGTGATCAAATGCCGAGATTAAAAAGAAATATAACATTGTTTGAAGCTACAATGTATTGCTTATGCGTTATCATAGGTGCAGGTATCTATGTCCTAATAGGAGTTGCTGCTGGAGAAGCTGGGAATGTAACATGGTTGGCTTTCCTCTTTGCAGCTTTGATAGCTGGATGTACTGGTCTTAGTTATGCTGAACTATCGTCAAAAATGCCATATGATGCTGCAGAATATACATACTCCAAAGAGGCATTTGAAAGCAAGCGACTTGCATTTGGAATCGGATGGTTCAAACTTGTGACAGCAATAATTGCTGCAGCAGCTGTTTCTATTGGATTTGGTGGTTATTTTTCAGGAATGTTTGGCGTAAGCCCATTGATAGGAGCAATTTTAATAGTTTTAGCGGCTTTGGCTCTTAACATTTTTAGTGTCCAAAATACTCTAAAGATCAGTGCAATATTCGTTGGTATAACTATTTTTGGTTTATTATTGATAATTTTCACTGGTTTAGAATATGTTGGTTCTGTTAATTATCTTGATTTTACTTTTGGTTGGGGCGGTGTGTTCACAGCAGCTGCTCTTATATTCTTTGCATTCTTAGGATTTGAGGATGTTGCAAACTTAAGTGAAGAGTCTAAGAACCCGAGAAAGGTCCTACCAAAAGCAATCATAATATCAATAATTGTTTCAACTATAATTTATACTCTAGTTTCATTAGTGTCAATAAGTGTTGTCCCATGGAACGAGTTGGCTGCTTCTGTATCACCATTAACACAGGTGGCAGAAGTTACAATGGGTTCCACAGGTTCGTTGCTGATGTCATTGATAGCATTATTTGCAACAGGAAGCACTGTAATTGTTTTATTTTTTGCATATTCCAGGATGATATTTGGCATGGCTGAAAAAGGTTCTTTACCACTGATATTTTTAAAAATCTCAAAGAAAAGAAGAACACCATACGTTGCTTTAATCTGTGTGGCAATAGTCACAATGTTATTCATACTACTGCAAGATTTAAAATTTGTGGCCTCTCTTACAGATTTTGGAGCCTTGTTTGTATTCATGACTGTCAACTTATCGCTAATAGTTTTAAGATATAAAAAGTCGTATCTTCATGGACAATTCAAAGTTCCATTGAATATTGGCAGATTCCCGATATTGCCTGCAATCGGAGCTGCATTCTCTTTATACATGCTTACAACATTGAGCATAACCGTAGCTATTCTAAGTTTGTTGCTATTTGCAATAGGAATCATTATTTTCAGCTTGTATATTGAGAAAAAGTCTGGATAATTGACAACAAATGCGAAGTTTCTGTCAAAACGGCGGTCAAATTGACACAAAGAATTTCGGTCAAATTGACCTAAAGAGAAAATATCACGACCAGATATGTGATATAGAAGCTCAACAAAACTATTCCCTCAAATCTTGATATGTCCCTGTCCCAGATGAATAGGAAGAACAGGGAGGCTATTATCATTAGAGGAAGATCAACTGTTAGTGTCAACGGATTTACGGTTATTGTTCTCACAAGACTACTTGCACCCAGAACTAATAATATGTTGAATGCATTTGAACCTGCTATGTTTCCTAAGACCATGGCGCCTTTATGTTTCAGGCCAGCCATTATTGAGGTTGCTAATTCAGGCAGTGACGTGCCCAAAGCAATCAAGGTCAGACCGATTATCCTGTTGCTTATCCCAAAGACAGTTGCGATATCAACAGCAGAGTAGATCGTCAATCTTGCGCCTATCACAACGCCTATTCCGCCCAGTGTGACAAGCAACAGATCTTTCAATTCGATTTTTTTATTTATTTTTTTTCTTTTTTTCTTTTTCTTGTTTCTGTATTCAAAAATCAGATCAACAACATATGCTATGTAGATCAAAATTAAGAGACCGCCAGCTACTTTTGATATCTGACCGCCCATCATCACAGGCACGCAGATGAAGGCAGAACCTAACAACAGAACAAGGTCCCTTTTTGCTATCTTCCAACCAAATTTTATCTTGCTTATTATTGCAGCAAGTCCAACAACTAAAGCTATGTTAGTTATGTTCGAGCCGAGTACATTGCTCACTGCCAGGTCCCCAAAACCTGCAAACGATGAATAGACTGAAGCTGCGAATTCAGGCAGTGACGTGCCTACAGCTACTATTGTTATTCCTATTATGAACTCAGAAACACCTAATTTTCTTGCCAGATCAGAGGCTCCATTCACCAGCCAGCTTGATCCTTTTGTCAATAACGCAAAACCTACTATGAGAAGTATGATTGAAAGTATCATGAAAATAATGGATATTTATTCAATAAAAAGGTCTTAGATTATTTTGACTTTGTGGAGTGGTTCTTTAATAAGATTCTATTTTAGTTCTTATTGACCTTGCTAGTCCTTTTGCCCGTTCTCCTCTATATTCTCTTGAACCTGCATATGGTCTGTTACAATCAGGACACTCGTCTAAGGTTCTCCATTCTATTCTGCCACAGAGACATCTGGGGCTCGCGCCAAGAAACTTCTCCATTATCAAACCTTCGTCCACTCTTACCTCAAATGAAACCATAATAAATTAATAGACAGAAACATATTTAAATTGAACAGAAATAATTAGTTTCTTAGGCCCTCGTCGTCTAGTCCGGTCAAGGATCCAGCCCTCTCAAGGCTGTGGCACGGGTTCAAATCCCGTCGAGGGCACCAGTTCTCACACAAGTGGAGCCCATAACACTTAGTTAAAAGGCGTTAGGACGGAGGTTGTGTTATGGTGCAGAAATTTTACGATACTCACAAGAGATTAGAGTCCGCAATAAGAAGACTGGACAATCCAGATATGTCTAAACCTAATAAAAAGTTAATAATCAACTTTCATAATCACTGTTTCTCAGAAGGGTTGAGTATCTCGCGGGTTTTGTTCTACGTAAACAGATTGACTGTCATATCTAGGATAGTAAAAAAGAATCTTGACAAGGCTAATAGGAAAGATATAGAAAAATTACTGATAGAGATAGAGAAATCAGATTATTCTGAATGGACAAAGCACGGTTTCAAAGTAGCAATAAAGAAATTCTACAAATGGCTCAACAACGGTAAGTGTCCCGATAAAGTAAACTGGATCAAGCTGACGGCAAAGAACAGCAGAACCAAGCTACCTGAGGAATTGCTTACTGTCAAAGATATAAGAAAAATGATAGAGAAAGCCGACAATATCAGGGACAAGGCTCTAATTTCCATGCTCTACGAGAGCGGTTGCAGGATCGGTGAGATAGGTACACTAAAATTAAAGCACGTCAGTTTCGATAAATACGGCGTCAAGATTATAGTCAAAGGTAAGACAGGCATGAGAAGAGTCAGGCTTATCACATCTGTCCATTACCTGACCACATGGCTAAGCTTACATCCTAAGAAAAGCGACCCTGAAGCCTGCCTTTGGGTAACGATAGGAACCAACTATAAAGGCACGCCTCTAAACTACACTAATATCAAGAAAAGGATAAAAAGCGTGGCTGAAAAGTGTGGCTTAAGAAAACGGGTTAATCCACACAGCTTTAGGCACGCCAGAGCCACACATCTGGCAAGCAGGCTTACCGAGGCTCAGATGAATGAGATGTTCGGATGGGTTCAGGGTTCAAGCATGGCTTCCACTTATGTCCACCTATCTGGAAGGGATGTGGACAAGGCTCTCCTGCGGATACACGGAATAGTCCACGAGGAAATCAGGGAAGAGATAATTATATGTCCAAGATGTAACATAGAAAATCCAGATACTTCTAGATTCTGTCAAAAATGCGGTATGCCTTTGGATATCAAGGTAGCAGTAGAACTGGAGAATAAGAGGGAAAAATTAGATGATAAACTAGAAAGAATAATGAAGGTGCTAGAAAACGAGGATGTGAAGCAGTTTTTGGCTGAGAGGATGGTAAAAGTTAAGGTTTAAATTCTTTTTGGTATATAATATCTCTATGCAAGGCGACCTAATGACACTTATTCCAGATACAGGAGCTGACTGTTTAGTTCTGTATGATGAAGGTACTAATGCAAACATGCAATATACGTCAGGAGTGTTTACACCAGATTCATATATGATAATCACAACTGGTTCTAGACAAAGCGTAATACTTCCAGACTTTGAAGTCGAAAGAGCTAAAAAGAAGGTTCATCCTAATTCTGATGTCTATGGGTTTGAGAACTTTAAACGTGGAGAATTGCTTGAAGCTAATAGGGCGTCTCTTCCCTCAGAGTTAGCTAACTATAAAACAGCTGTCGATATTATTGTGAAGGGTTTGGAAAGTTTCCCAAACGTCGAAAATGTTGGTATATTAACAACATTCCCAGCTTACATGTATACACATCTTAAAGAATATGGAAATAAAGAAGGTTTTAAAGTAACATTTATAGAAGATCCTATCACAAAGGCAAGAGCAACTAAATCTCCAGGAGAAATAGATATAATACAAGGCATTCAGACAAAGAACGAGACCCTTATGTACGAGTTAATAGGGATTCTGAATCAATCTAGAATTGGTACAAATGATAAATTATTCTATCATGATAAAGAACTTACAAAGGGTGTTCTTAGAACAGTTCTGATGCAAAAGTCATTTGAACTTGAAGTTGAACATCCGATAGGAGCAGTCATTACTTGTGGTGAGAAGGCAGCGGATCCACATGAGTTCGGTGAAGATGATGATATTATGTATGCAAATCAAACAATGGTTTATGATTTGTTCCCAAGATCAACCAATCTAAATGACGGCAGATATTGGGGTGATATGACGAGAACACTTGTTATGGGAGAAGTTCCAACGGTAGCTCAGGAAATGTATGATACTGTTATCGCTGCCCAAGATAAAACATTCAGCATGTTAAAACCGGGTGTACCGACATCTGAGATAGGTCATGCTATTTGTCAAATAATTGAGGACGCTGGATTTAACACTTTGAGGAAAAATCCTAAATCAAAAGAAGGTTTCTTACATAGTGTCGGTCATGGTGTTGGCTTGCATATTCATGATACTCCAAACAAGTGCCAGAGAATAGCTTTTGATTCTGACGATGTTCTGGCAGAAGGACATGTTTTCTCAGTTGAACCTGGTATTTACATACCAAGGATTAAGACTGGTATCAGAGTAGAGAATCTCATAGCTATTACTAAAACTGGATATAAAGATCTTAATACAATGACAAAATCTCTAAATCCGAAAGACTACAAAGTTTGCTAAAAACCATTCATCTTTAAGTAAGTAATAAGATATGTTTTTGTGAAATTTTCATCATACTTCACAATAATGTTGAACTCTTTTAACACTTCCTAATAAAGCCCTAGCCACAGCTATACTCATATGATTAATTGTAACGTATGCGGTAAAGCCATACAAAATAGGCAGGCTCTGAAGATGCACATGTTGTGGAAACACAATAACGAGTGTGAGGAGAAAAAAACACGTAGAGTCAGAATTGTCAAAAAAGAGGAACTAAAACCTGAGACGCTTGAAATAATACCAGCTCCTCCGGAACCAGAGCCCGAAGAGGAAGAATTCTATTGTGGTAACTGTAAGGCTAAAATAAACAAGTTCCAGAAGTTTTGTTCAAAGTGCATGGAAAAGCTTGATTGGACTGACGTTAAGTAGATTTAATGGCATGGAAGCTCTTTTTATGTAATTCCAATATTGCCATAGATTTGTCAAACTTCTTCTTTGTGATTTTCTTAGATTCTAGCTTGTTTTTCAGAAGATTCCCTATCTTATTGTATAAACCGTCTCTTTCCTCAATCATCTTTTTAACATCTACTTCTTTCTTCCTTTTTCTTATAAGTTTCCTGAAATCTAATCCAAGTTTCTTAGTCAGTTTAGGAAAGAGCGGAGAGACATCTATGACCGTTTTTGGAAGGGTGGCTTTTAATAGAAAAGACATTGAAGCAGTTGACTTTATTTTTATCTTCCTCTTACCCTTTCCGAAGCGGGGCAGTCCGTCTTGCTTATATTCAGGTTTGACCATCTTCTTGTTGAAATATCCCAGTTTTTCCAAGTGTCTCCTCACTGACTCCTTCTCTTTTCTTTCGTTGATACCAAGAAGTTTACAAACTTCTGAAAAATTAGTCGTATTGCCGAGAATCATAAAACATATCTTTGCGTTCATTTTCTTCTTTTTTATTTTTCCTGTGGCTATTAGACGTTTTACCAATTTTCTGGGATCATTTACAAATTCCTTGAATTCTACCACAGCATCAATAAAATCTTTTTCCTCTTTTTTCGTCATAAAGAATATTTGGTCTTCACGTTTTTAAGCCTGAATTTTTGTGAAAGATTGTTCATCCTAGTTCCCGTCTATAGCATATTATATGCACGCGAAAAAGATTGATCACTGGATAACGATCCTAGAGGATATCGAAAGGAGAGCCTCGGAGAGCAGGTGCTAGAAATGGGCAGGCGTTCTCCTAACAACGAGTTTGATTTCCTCTCCATAGCTTACATTAAGTTGAAGAAGAATTCTAAATATGCTGATTTCTGTGGTGGGAAGATGAGGATAAAGGAGGTTTATAGAATTTGTGGAGTAGTCTTCTCTCTGAAAAAACACCAAACAAGAAAGCTTCTAAAGTGTCTTTGCATGCAATATGACGATTTTGAGTTAACTTGTCATGAAATAAGGTTTAGACCTAAAATGATATAACATATAAGAAATTCTTATTTCTTCGAGTTGATATAAAATCCAAGACCAGCTATAAAAATTCCCATTCCTATCAAGAAAGCTACCATAATGATTCTATGTAATCCACTATCTATCTGAAATAATCCCATTGATCTGCCTTCGTCTATACCTCGAAAGATATACATTACTCCAAAAGAGATTATTGCAATAGACAGTGCAAGTTTTGTTTTGTCTTTTTCCTTTACAGACATAATAAGAATAACGTGATTTTAGTCTTAAAGTACTATGGTCAAAGTATTGTCAAAATAGACAAATATTGTAGTAATTGTTCATTGTATTGTTGATGTAAATCTCTTAGATCTTCTGTGCTGTCTTTCATATATTCCAGATAAGTGTCTAGATTAGTTTCATAATCTGTTACCCATGTTTCAACCTCAAAGACATCTACGGTAGTGTGCGTTTTCAGGCGATCCTCGTTCTGATAGAAGAATTTCTTGAAGTTCTGGATGTGATTTTTACTCAGTTTATACTGGAATACGTATTTGTCTATAGAATCGCCCATTTCAGAAACTTCTTGATTTGTCAGTCTGTTGTCTTCTATGGCATCGTTATATGCGTAGACCCAATTATTATAAGACTCGGTTATTTTTT
>JAFCDY010000037.1 GCA_017609445.1 Candidatus Aenigmatarchaeota archaeon
AGGCTTTCTATCAATCTTGACCTTAGAAAAATCAGCATGTTCAGTCACGTATCTTTTTAACAGTCTTATCTGGATTGGCCTACCTTTTATTCCTAAAATACATTTCTTCTCGCAGAAAGCAGGACAGATTTTGCCGGTAGTAATCGGAAACGGATTATCCTGTATTATCAGTTCTAGAGCTTTTTCCATATCGCCATCTATGATGCACTGAACAAATTGAGGAATCTTCTGGTTGGTCGGACATCCTTGGGCACAGAAAGGATTAACGCATTTGAGACATCTTTTTGCTTCAGAGATGACCTCTTCTTCTGACAATCCCAGGGCTACCTCGTCAAAATTATGTCTCCTCTCCTCTGGATCAAGTTTTCTTTCCATAAGATAAACTATTTAAACCTCAGATTTATATATTCTCAGTACGGAGTGATAATATGGCATTTGAACAGTACCTTTCAACTGGTATGCACATCGGAATGAAGCAGCAAACACGAGATATGAAGAGATTTGTCTACAAGATAAGAGACGACGGCTTGGCTGTTTTGGATTTACAGACAATAGAAAAAAGAATCAAGATAGCTGCAAAGTTTTTATCAAAATATGACAACATAATGGTTGTATCCAGAAAATCAGTTGGACAGAGAGCTGTAGAAAGGTTCGCAGAGGTCACTAATTCAAAGGCTATCGGCGGCAGGTTCCTGCCAGGGACAATTACTAATCCGTCTTTCAAAGGTTATTATGAACCACAGGTATTGTTAGTTACTGATCCAGCTGTTGACAAGCAAGCTCTGGTAGAGGCAGTCAAGATGAGAATTCCCGTTATAGCTTTATCTGGTACAATAAACGAGACAGGAATGATAGATCTCGTGATACCTGTAAACAACAGAGGAAGAAAATCTATAGCAATGACTTATTATCTTCTGGCCAGAGAGATTCTTAAGATCAGAGGCATGGATGAGAAGGACATGGCTTTCAAGCCAGAAGAATTTGAGATGGGTCAGAAATAAAAGTAGAGAATGCTAATTTCTTTTATGAATATAAGGAGTCCTGCTGTTGCTGGGCAGTTCTATCCGTTCGGAAGCTATGAACTAGAGAGAATGCTGGAAGATTGTTATCGAGTAAAGGCTGAAGAGATGGATGTGGTGGGAGCAGTCTGTCCTCACGCCGGCTATCAGTTTTCCGGAAAAACAGCCGGATATGTGTATAAAACAATAAAGAAAAACTTTGACACTGTTGTCATCCTGGGCCCGAACCATATGGGAATAGGCGAGGGGGTGACAACTTCTCTAGGCATCTGGAAGACTCCGCTCGGTTCTGTTAAAATTGATGATGAGTTTGCCCAGAAATTGGCAGATGATTCAATAATTTCTGTTGATCCGAGGGCTCATCTGAGAGAACATTCAATAGAAGTCCAGTTGCCTTTTTTACAGCATAGATTCAAGGATTTTAACTTTGTTCCAATCTCTATAAATCCGATCTATTATCAGAAAGAGTCCTGCAAACCGATCGGGGAGAAGATAGCTGAGGTTTCCAAAAAACTAAAAAGAAAAATAATTGTGATCGCAAGTTCTGATTTCACGCATTACGGTAAAGTGTATAATTATACTCCTTACAGGGGACCGACCTCTCAGATCCTTAAGAGAATAAAAGAGACAGATATGGAAGTCATCAGATATATAGAAAAAATGATGCCTGAAAGAATATTAGAGATCTGTAACGACAAAAGGCTTTCTGTGTGCGGTTACGGCGGGATATCTGCTATGTTGTGGACTGCCAAAAAATTGGGTGCAAAGAAAGGTAGATTACTTAATTATTCAAGTAGTTTTGAGTCTTCCCGAGACATTAATGCTGTTGTGGCTTATGCTGGAATAGTTATATTTTAAATCAAGCTCTGACAAATATCTTGTATGGCATTTTATAATCCAATTAAGTTGACTATTCGAGAAATACCAGTAATAGTCTATCCGTGTACCGGGCTAGAAACTATTCTTGACAGAAAAGAAAGAGGAATTATTGAAAAACATATACTAGAAATATATGAAAAAAACAAATCAATCCTGTTAGATCTGGGCCAATATAATATAATCATTCTCTGGAACGACGGTAAGGATATCATGGCTGATGTATGGATTTATGATAAACTTGAATCTTGGGGATCGGGACCTCTTGTCAACGTGAAAATTTTTAGAAACCTTAATAACGAAAAAAAAATTGGTGTTTCTGCAGGAGACGGTCTTATTCTCCTGGGAAAAGAAGAAGAATATAGGAGAACTAAGGACAGTTTGGAAGAATACATCAATAGCGAGAGACCTAAATTATCAGAAGACTTAGTTATAAGAGAGGATTTTTACATAGGGTGAAAAAATGAGAGACATTATACTCAAGCATGCTTTACTAAACGCAACAGAACACGATGGAAAGGCTGTAGTAGGCTCAGTGATAGGAAAAGTTCTGGCCGAGGATCCAAAACTGAAAAAAGACGTAAAAAATGTTGCCAAAAATGTCAACAAAATTGTACAACAAGTCAACTCATGGTCATCAGAAAAACAGAAAAAAGAACTAAAAAAGTTTGGTAAGATTGAGAAACCTAAGAAAAAGCAGAGAAAAGGACTGCCACCCTTGCCTAACGCAAAAAAAGGAAAAGTGGTCACAAGGTTCGCGCCGTTCCCATCTGGCGCATTACATATCGGAAACATGAAAGCTGTTGTCACTTCACACGAATATGCGAAAATTTATAATGGTAAATTCATTCTCAGATTTGAGGATACAGATCCTGACCCATCCAAGGTGAAGAAAGAAAATATTTCTTTAATCAAGAAAGACCTGAAGGCAATGGGAATAAAGCCAGACAAGATGTACTTAGCCTCCTCGCAGTTTGAAAAGCAGTACAAGATAGCTGAAAGTTTGATAAAAGACGGGAAAGCTTATGTCTGCACCTGCCCGCCAATACGAGGGACAAAAGAGAAGAGAGGCGTAGGTAAAAAAGAATGCGACTGCAGGAAGAACAAGCCCAAGGACAGTCTAAAGATATTTAAGAAGATGTTCAAATCTCTTAAAGAAGGAGACGCAGTCGTTAGGTTGTTGACAGATATCAATGACCCCAATCCAGCACTTAGGGATCCAGTCCTCCTTAGGATAAAGGAAGGAAAAAACCCCACAACAGGAAAAGAGCACAGAGTCTATCCATCATACAACTTCAATTCCAGCATAGAGGATCATGACACAGGCGTCACGCACATTCTGCGGGCAGCTGAGCACGCTACCAATACTCAAATCCAGAAAAAAATATTTGAGGTAATGGGATGGGAGAATTTTCCAACTACTATGAATTTTGGCTTTCTTTACATACCTGGAGAAAAAACCCACAAAAGATACATAAGAGATGCGATTGCTAAGGGAAAGTTCACAGGATGGGACGATCCAAAGTTAGGTCAGTACGGATTGATAAGAGCGCTAATTAAGAGGGGAATAAAGCCCCAGGCTATTAGGAACATGATAATCGAGATGGGTGTAACCTCCCAGACGGTCCACTTCACCTGGGAGAAATTATATACTGCTAATAGAAAATTAATTGACAAGACTTCCAACAGATACTTTTTCGTCGGGCAGCCGATTGAGATCAATCTAGACAGATCAACTGCGAGGTCAGTCAAAGCCCCAATTTATCCTGGAAAGAGAAAATACAGAAAGATCCCTACTTCCAAAAAGATGTACGTCGACAAGCTGGATTTTGTTGCCAATAGAAACAAAGAAATCAGGCTCATGCATTTCTGCAACATCAAACTGAACAGGAAAGCGCATGTTACTGGGAAGAAGAACAAGGATATTCCGAAGATACACTGGGTAGGCTCGAGAAATGTCAAAGTCAGGCTAATCATGCCTGACGGAACCGAACTAAACGGTCTGGCTGAGCCAGGTGTTGATAAAGTGAAACCTGATCAGACCATCCAATTTGAAAGAATCGGGTTTGTCAGGTGCGACAAAAAGAACGTATTCTACTTCGCTCATAAATAGGGTGTCCTATCTTCCTTTTTTTCTATACTCGTCAAGGACCATTTCGTCCCATCTGACTTGGTGATCAAATCCCCTTTTTCTAAGAAATTTGCTAAGATTCACGACAACTTTTCTAGTTAAAGTAGACCTTTCTAGACCATAGACATAGAAACACATTGATCCTCCGTTAGTTATTGGAAATATCAACCTCATGTTACCATACCTATTGTAACCTTCTGGTTTTCTATTATTTTCTAAATCCATCATATTTGTTCTGATCATCATATTTGTAGTCTCATCTTCTTCCGGTACCTCTCCAGTATCCTTCAAGAATTTCAAAAACATGTCTCTGTAAAAGGGTGCAAGATCTTTATACCTTATTCCTTTCTTAAAAATTATATGCCCGCTCCTGACACGACTACCACCCTCTTCCATCCTTACTCTCCCGTAGGATCCAAGTCCAAAGTTACGACTAGGTCTTTGTGCCTTTTTGGCATTATGACCAGTTCCTTCAAAATCATAGTCACCTAGTTGTTCAAACCCTCCAGACAACTCCGTAAAATCAGTTTTTTTAGGTCTCCCACGACCATTATAAACAGTACCTCCAGAAGGTAATTCGGTATACACATCTCCCTTTGCCATACTAAATCTATGTGACAAAAAATACTTAAAACCGTCCTAATGATACTTTTAAATACCTATCAATCAATTAACAATACAAAAATGACCCAATGAAACGAGGTGATTGAATGGATGAAAATAAAATTCTACAAGCAATAGAAATTGCCAAAAACACAGGAAAAGTAAGAATAGGCACAAACGAGGCAACTAAAGCGATAGAAAGATCTTCAGCAAAATTAGTTGTTTTTGCAGACGATGTTTCTCCTAAGGAAGTTGTTATGCACATTCCTCCTCTATGCGATGAAAAAAAGATACCTTATGCTAAGGTGGCTAAAAGGCAAGACTTAGGAAGGGCAGTTGGGATTGACGTACCCACAGCAGCTGTCGCAATAACAGAAGAGGGAGACGCAAAAAAACAGATTGCAGAGATAGTTAAAGGTGAAAAATAGATGCCAGTGCCAGAAGATGCTGTACCAGCAGAAGTTGTCCAGTTACTCGGCAGGAGCGGAGTAAAAGGAGTAAACCAGATCAGATGCAAAGTTCTCGATGGAAGGGACAGGGGAAAGATTCTGGTAAGAAATGTTCTGGGGCCAGTAAGAGCCGGAGATATTCTTATGCTAAGAGAGACTGAGATGGAACACGCCGGGGGAATCTCGTCAAAAAGAAGGTGAATCAGGTGAAATGCTCATTTTGTTCAAATGAAATCGAAAGAGGGACCGGAAAGATGTTGGTTCGTAATGACGGCAAGGTCTCTTATTTTTGTTCTTCAAAATGCGAGAAAAATCTTCTAAAGCTTCGCAGAAATCCGAAAAAAGTAAACTGGACTAGAAAGAAGAAAAAAGAAGAAAACAAATAACTATTTAAATAGTTATGTCACAGACATATGACTAGTGAGTAGTGATAGAAATGGTAACAAGATCAGCAGATCCCACAATGGCCGTAGGCCTGTCTTATTCAATGAGAGACAACGGTCTGAACAGTGATTATCTAAACGAGCTTACGTTGATAGCCATGCTTTTAGATCCTTCTTCAGGTGAATTCTACAGAAACAGAAAATCTCTAGAACCTATTCCTATGTATGAGGCTGTTTATGCCGCCCAAAATCAATTTATTGACGAGCACAACCAAGCGTTAACAACATTAAACGACTATGTTGGTCGTATGAATGATATAATTTCAGGAAAAGAAGGCGACATTGATTGGGATCAATTGGGATATTTGTACCAGAAAACCACAGAACTTCTTAAGCCAGATATAGCCAGTTGAATAACAGAGAACATTAATCTTCTGACACTCTAGGAGCCAGAACCATTGTCAATGAAGCATCGCTTCCAGCAAATCCTATCCTCATCGGATAGTCATTTCCAATCTGTATTTTGACATCATCTGCTATCTTGGAAGCTTTTATCATCTTCTTCAGGTAGTCTATGGGGTATCTTGATTTGACAGTTTCTCTAACCGTGATCTGAGTGAGGTCAGCGCCCTTCTTGACATCAAGTTCAGTTCTGCTGCTGTCGCCTTCTGCAAACATCTTCAGATTGTTGGCACTCAACTCAATAATAACTGAATCGGCTATTATGTCTGCGTCAGCTATGCCCTGTTCCAATACACCCGACTTTATCTGAGCCTGGGCGGC
>JAFCDY010000038.1 GCA_017609445.1 Candidatus Aenigmatarchaeota archaeon
CCAAAACTTTTCAAGTCAATTTTTGGTTTGAAAGGTTTTGGAGTTTTTATTTATATGATTGAAAAAAAACTTGATAAAACAAAAGAAAAACAAGAAAAGAAAAAAAAACCTCATCGCTTTAAAAAGGGGGAATCTGGCAATCCAAATGGAAGACCAAAAGGAACAATATCTATTACTACTGAAATAAAAAAGAAATTAGAGCAGATTCCTAAAGGTCAGAAAAAAACATATTTAGAACTTTATCTTAATTCTATTTTAAAAAAGGCAATTGTAGAGAATGACCAACAAATGATTAAAACGATATGGCAGTATATTGACGGGATGCCAAAACAGTCATTAGAACATTCAGGAGAAATTAGCTTACCTCAACCCTTATTAAAAAATGTTCATAGAAACAACAGCCCTAAACAAGATACTTCTATTGAATAAGAGAATCCGCGCTATTCAGGGAGGAACTTCAGCTGGCAAAACAATAGGTATTTTGGAGGACTTGATAGATAGAGCCCAAAGAGATAAAAAACCCACCTTAACAAGCATTGTATCGGAAAGTATGCCTCATCTTAAAAAGGGTTGTATAAGGGATTTTAAGAAAATCTTAAAAGAACATAATTATTGGAAAGATGATAGGTGGGGAGAAACAGACAAGGTTTATACTTTTGAAACTGGAAGCCAGATAGAGTTTTTTGGGGCAGACCAATCAGACAAACTAAGAGGAGGCAGGAGAGATAGATTGTTTATCAATGAAGCAAATAATGTTTCATTTCAGGCTTTTGAAGAATTAGAAGTAAGAACCAGAGAGTTTATTTACCTTGATTGGAATCCAGTATCAGAGTTTTGGTTTTACGATGAAGTAAAGGGAAAAAGAAATGATGTTGAGCATATTATATTAAATTATCTTGATAACGAAGCGATAGATGAGCAGACAAAAAAGTCAATAGAACAAAGGAAAGGAAGAAAGGGATGGTGGCAAGTTTATGGATTAGGCCAATTAGGAGAAGTAGAGGGCAAAATATATATTGAATGGCAAATTATAGATGAACTGCCCCACGAAGCTAAGCTTGAATGCCACGGCCTTGATTATGGATATTCTAACGACCCGACTGCCATTATTTCTATTTATTATAATAACGGAGGATATATTTGGGATGAGGTATGTTATCAAAAAGGACTTTCAAATAAGCAAATAAGCGATATTTTAAAAAATCAATCTAATGCTCCTGTTGTTTCAGATTCAGCAGAACCAAAGTCAAATGACGAATTGAAATTATACGGACACACGGTAATTCCTGCTGAAAAAGGTAAAGATTCTGTTTGTAATGGTATTCAATTAGTTCAAGCCCAGAGGATTTCAATAACTAAAAGGAGCATAAATATAATTAAGGAATATAGAAACTATCTTTGGGAAGTTGATAAAGACGGAAAAATCCTTAATGTTCCTGAAAAAAGATTTGACCATAGTATGGATGCTGGAAGATACGGAATGAGTTATTTATTAAAAGAAACAGAGATAATTTCTAATCAATTTAAAAGAAATCTACATCAAATAAATACTAATAAATAAGCAAGGTGGAGCTAAAATAAAATGTCACAACGAAATAGTTATGTTCATTTAACAGAAACAGGAGAGGTAATAGGTGGGGAGGGAGTTCTTTCAGGGATGTATGTTAACAGCACATCTTCTGGAACTCTTGTTCTTTACGATTATACTGATTCTACTGGAGCTGCTTGGCAGATTTCAGGAATAATTACTCCAGCTATCGGATACCATAATTTAGGCGATATTCATGTTAGCAGGGGTTGTTATGCTGCTTTTGGAGGAACAAGTTTAGATATAACATTCTTTGTAAAAGAAGCTGACTAAATATGGCTAATCAACCAGAAATGCAAAATCAGGTTGCTGAATTGGTTAGAAAAGCTGAAACTTTGTTTACTTCAGGCAAGACTACTATTTCTCAATATGTAGATGTTTCTCTTTATGATGATATTAACCAAATAGACGCTTATCTTAATTCAAAGCATATTTCAGGAGATACTGATAGTTTAGGAAGAGATAAGCCATTTTTTAATATAGTAATCGCTAATAGAAATATCTGGTTTAGAGCTACTGACCTTGATAGAAAAAATGTAAGAGTGAAAGCAACAAAATCATCAGATGTAATCAATTCGTTTTTAGCCAATGTTCATTTACAAAACTTTATGAGAAGATCAAGATTTGGGAAGTTTTTAAACGAATGGGGATTAACTTTGGCAGGATATGGTTCATCTATTATTAAATGCGTGGAGCAGGATAGTGAATTACATTGTGGAGTAATATCTTGGAATAGTGTAATTGTTGATTCTATTGACTTTGATTCAAATCCAGTAATAGAGATATTAGAGTTAACTCCATCCCAGTTAAGAAAAAAAGAAAGTTATGACCAGGATTTAGTAGAAAAACTAATAGACGCTAAATCATCAAGAGAAGTAATAGGGGGACAAAAAAAAGATACAAAAGCTGATTATATTAAGATTTACGAGGTTCACGGAGAACTTCCTTTGTCTTATTTAACTGACGAAAAAGAAGATGAAAAAACTTATGTTCAGCAAATGCATGTTGTTTCTTTTGTCGCTGGAAAAGAAAGCAAAGATTATGAAGATTTTACTCTTTATTCAGGAAAAGAAAAACAAAATCCTTATATGATTACTCATCTTCTTGAAACAGAAGGATATACTCTGGGAATGGGAGCGGTTAAATCATTATTTGAAAGTCAATGGATGGTAAATCATTCAATAAAGGCAGTAAAAGATCAGCTTGATTTGGCTTCTAAGCTCGTTTTTCAGACAGCTGACTCTAACTTTACTGGCCAGAATCTCTTATCAAATATAGAGTCAGGGGATATTATGATTCATAAAGAGAATATGCCATTAACTAATTTGGCTAACAGCTCCCACGATATTACTTCATTATTGGCGTTTAAAAATCAATGGCAGGCATTATCAAGAGAAATATCATCTACTCCCGACATTTTAAGGGGAGAAAATATGCCTTCCGGAACAGCATTTAGGCAGGCAGCTATAATTCAGTCAGAAGCACATTCTAATTTTGAAATGATGGTAGAAAATAAAGGGTTGTATTTAGAAGAAATGTTAAGAAGATTTATTATTCCTCATATCAAGAAAAAAATGAATACAGCCGATGAAATAACAGCTACCCTTGATACTTATGGAGTAGATAAGATAGATGAAAGATATATTAAAAATGAATCTGTTAAAAGAACTAATCAACGACTGGTTCAATCAGTTTTAAGAGGATATCTTCCTTCTCCTGAAGACCAAACAATGATGATAAACCAAGAAACAATAAGATTGAAAGAAGAACTGGAAAATATGGGAAATCAGAGATTTTATACTCCTTTAGAAGTAAATTGGATAAAACAATTAAAAGATTTAGAATGGGAATTGGAAGTTGAAATAACTCCAGAAACAACAGACAAACAAGCAACATTTGATACCTTAACAAATATATTTCAAACAATAGCTAATCCAGCAACAAGAGGAGTATTACAAACTCCAGAAGGAAAGATGTTATTTAATAAGATATTAGAAGAAACTGGAAAAGTATCTCCAGTGGAAATGAAAGAAAGTTCAGCTTTGCCTGTTGGCGGCGGCGTTGGTGGGCAACAAATTGTCGGAGCTGAAAATATACAATAATTAAGTAATAATATGTCTTAAATAATATGACTGAAATAAAAAACTTGCGATATACAAATGAAGAAATGACTATTATCAAGAACACTTTTAATAATTTAGATTTATTAAAAGCAATAAGAAAAGTATTTCTTCAAATGACTTTATCTGGGTTAGACCAATCTCTTTTATCTCTTAATATGGAAAGTAAAGATACTTTAAAAGTGTTAAGAAAGACATTTTTGCCTGAATTAGAACCAGATGCTCCAATTCATCAAGTAATTGATTTATGGATGACAATAGAGATTAAAGATAAGACACCGGATGAAGCTATGCCTCACATTACAGCCAGAGAACTGCTAATAGGTTATTTAGACCAGCAATTAAAGGTTTTAGAAGGAAAATTAGAAGGAAAAGGAAAAGAGGAAATTAAATTTAAAGATTTTACTATTATTCCAAGAAGAGATGAAGTATCATCTTTTTCTGAAGTTTATAGCAATTTGATTGTCAGAAATATGATTATTATTCATATTGAACAGATGTTAAATCAATTGAATATATTATCTTTAGTAAAAGACAAAGAAGAAATAGAAGAAGATAGAAAAAAAGATTCAAGTAAATAATTAATTGGAGGCGTTCTTACCTCCTAAAAAAAGAACTATGACAAAAGAAACTGGTGAAAATCAGGACACCTTAAATCCTGATGAGGGAGCTTCTGACCCTGATACAGAAGAAGAAACTACTGAAGAGTCCGAAGAAACAACAGAGGAAACAGATGAATCTGAAGAATCTGTTGAAGATTTAAAAGCCAAACTTGAAAAACAAGAAGAACTGGCTGAAAATCAAAAAATTCGGGCTGAAAAGGCAGAAAAGGAGTTAAAAAAGAAAGAAGGAAAAAATGCTCCTGAACCTCCTAAGAGTGGCATGTCATCTACTGACCTTATTGCTCTGGTAAAAGCAAAAGTTCATCCAGATGATGTTTCGGAAGTAGAAGAATATGCTAAGTTTAAGGGTATTTCTATTTCAGAAGCTCTTAAGGGCAGCGTAGTAAAAACACTTCTTTCTGAAAAAGAAGAGGAACGCAAAACAGCTAATGCAACAAACATTGGAACTAAAAAGCGTGGCTCCTTTAAGCCTTCTGGCAAAACTATATTGAAAGATGCGGAAAAAGGCAATTTGCCTGATGACCCCGCTGAATTAGTAGAAGCCAGAGAAAAAGAACGAGAAGCTAAATAAGTTTTCTTATGCGGTGGGTTAGCTTTAGGTGGGGAAGATTATTTTAATTATACCACTACTATCATGAGCGCTAATTCACTTTCTACAAGGACTTATCGGGACAAATACCGATTAGCGGCATTAGAAAAAGCTTTAAGAAAAGCTATGGTCGCTGAAAAGATTTGTCAGGTAGATAGGTCTGATTTAATGCGGATACAAAGTCCGTATGGTTCACAGCCAACAGCTACGATTTCTGCTTTAACTGGAACTTATGATGTTTCAACTTTCACTACTACTGACGATACTTTAACAGTATCAGACGAGTTTAAGATTGCTGAACATGTTTACGACTTTGAGCAAACTCTTTCCAGTTTTGATGTGTTTGCTTCAAGGACAGATGAGCAGGCGTATGCCGTAGCTTATTCTATTGATAACTGGGTTGTTAACAACCTGTGTGAAGATGGAACTGGGACTTACACCACTCCTGCTGGTGGATTTACAACAGCTTCTAATATAAATACGATTATGTCTAATCTTCTTTCAAAGGTGATGGGATATGCCGATATTTATAGGGGGCTGTTTTTAGTAATTGAAGCTGGAGATACAGTCGGGTTCACGCAGGCGCAGGCAACAAATGGATTTTCATTTGCTGATGCCGCCCTTAATAATGGTTTTATGACCAAATATATGGGGGTTGACATTTATGTTTTAGCTGATAGTTCATTTGTTTCTGATACTTTAGGAACTAAAACCGTAACTAATTCAGGACATAGAGTGTTTGGAGTAAAAGGAGTTTCTACTTATGCTGCTCCTCGAGGAATAAGGTTTGAAGAAAAGGATGTAAGCGGGAAGACAGGTAAAGAGGTTGTAACCTATGGTTATTGTGGATTTAAACTTTGGACGCCAAAGGCGGCTTTGGTTGTAGATATTACAATAACAACTTAATAATTTAACTATCCTCCCTTTTAGGGAGGATGGAGAAAGTAAGAGTTCCCACCAATTCTTGCTTCCTCCA
>JAFCDY010000007.1 GCA_017609445.1 Candidatus Aenigmatarchaeota archaeon
TTCAAAAACTATTATAAGGGCGATATACCCAAAGAGAATTTCACCAAATGGTCTGGAGAAATCTACGCCAAAGCATCTCTGAAAGCAAAGAAAGATCCAGAGTTCGAAAAACAGGCGCAAGAACTTAACAGAAAAATCGACAAGAGAGACAAGTCAATAATAACCGATTGGAAAAAGATAAGAGATCTGTGCTACAAGGATTATGACAGGATAAAAAAAGAGCTGGGCGTCAAAGTGGATGCGATGTTCCCGGAGAGCGAATGCGAGGAGCCCGGAAAAAAACTTGTCTTAGATTTATTTGACAAAGGAAAGCTGATAAAGAGCGAGGGTGCTATCGGGATAGATCTAGAAAAATACGGGCTTGGGTTTTTTATACTTCTGAAAACAGACGGAACAGCTATTTATGCAACAAAGGATTTTGGTCTTTTACAATTAAAGAGACAGTACAAGTTTGACAAGATGATTTATATTGTCGGTTCAGAGCACAACCACTACTTCAGGCAGTTGTTCAAGACATATGACCTTTTGGGTCTGCACCCTCTAGAAAAAAGCGTTCATGTTTCTTACGGATTGGTAAACCTCAAGGAAGGGAAGATGGCTTCGAGATTAGGGAATGTGATTCTTTATGAGGACCTGAGGGACGAGGCGATTTCTCGAGTTAAGAAAGAAATAGAAAAAAGAAATCCTGACCTGAAAGACAAAGAGGAGGCTGCCAGAAAAATAGCAATGGGTGCAATAAAGTTCTCGATGTTGTATCTGGAGAACAAAAAACCGATTAAGTTCGACTGGGACGAAGTCCTTAATTTTGAGGGAAGATCAGGTCCATATCTCCAATATTCTTATGTCAGGGCATCGAGTATTCTGGAAAAGGAAAAGCCAAAGAAATTTGATGCCTCAGAGCTTGGAGAAGAGATTGAGGTAAAAATAATGAAGCAGATAGCCAAGTTCCCAAGTGTAATTCAGCAATCAGCAGATAAATACGCACCCTATATTATATGTACATATCTGTTCCAACTGGCACAGGACTTCAATTCTTTCTACAACTCAGTTCCTGTTCTTAAGTCCGAGAGAAAAGAATCTAGGTTAAAATTAGTAGAGACAGTAAGAACTGTCCTTAAAACTGGCTTAGAATTGTTGGGGGTAGAAGCAGTAGAGAAGATGTGAAATTATCTTGCTCTTCTCTTTCTTGACAACAGCTTCATTTCCCTTATCTTGTGTTTTTCCAGAACAGCCATTCCTGAGCTGATCTCTCCTACGTTTTCTTCAAACCATCCGATCATTCTATCACCTACGAATACTTCAATAAGTTCTGCACTCTTTCAACAGAACTGTATATGTTGTTTAGATTAACACCAACCAACGGAACCTGGAAATTCTTCTTTCTCATAGCTTCTTCAATCTCTTCCATTAAAATTCCTTTTCCAGGGGATTTCTTACCTCCGGAAACTGTCTGATGAACAGCGCATGTTGCAGAAGCTTCAACACCAACTATTCCGAGAACTTTATAGTTTTTTGACATGTATTTTTTAACTTGTTGGAGAATGTTAGAAGAGAGTTTTTTGCAGTAGGTTCTATATGGCTTTGCATCATATGATTTCTTTGGCCGCCAGTCCAAACCACCATTGGCTTCAAACTGTGGACATGGCATTTGGACAATTCCTATGCCTGCTTCAGAGAACAGATCCATCAGTTCTTTTACACCGCCCTGGGCTTTGCTCATGCCTTTGGCTCTAGTGTTCTGATTAAGCAAACAGTGCGAGACAAATACAACTCTCTTGCTTCTATCCATAAGAAAATCACCGATCTTGAAACCTCTATACTATATAATATATATCATAATATTTAAACCTTTACATCTTTAACTCGGAAATGGTAGTGAATGTAAACTTCTATACGTCATACGACGAATGGTGTTATCACTTCTTTATGACAATTTTTTCCACCAGAATTCGAAATATTGGTTCAGTGCATCTACTATGCAGGGAGCGTCCAAAATCACAACCTCATACTTACCCTTGTCAAGCTTTTCCTTATGAGAATTTGGGCTCAATATGTTGTAATTTATCTCCAGATATGCTAACCTCTTGTCTATCATCTGCCCTCTGAGAAGTCCTCTGTAGCCAGACTTGACTTGCACGCCTATTCTTTTTGCTTTGGCTATTCTCTTTTTGACTGCCTTTGACTTCTTGTAGTTGTTGACAAGTATCTTGACTTTCAGACCCTTCTTGACAGCTTCCCTTAGAACATACTCAGAATCATCTAGCCAAGACAGATCTCCTGAAAATGTACATATGACCTTTTTACCAATCCTCACTTGGTCTTCCAACAGTCTTGCTATGTTCTCTTTTTTTTCTGTGAACCACATATGCCCGGGACCTGTCGTGTCAGGTTTGACAGACTGTATCTTTGAGACAGTTTTTATTATCTCATCTCTGCTCTTTTTCATGTTCTCTAATCTCATCAGACATTCCCGTTCTTTTATCTCGAAGAATTGTCTAAGAGCTGTTTCAGGTGCCAGTGATTTGAAGACCTTTGGTCTGGTCTTGGTTACCAAAACAAACCCCTTCTTCTGTAATTCTGTTATTGTGTCGTAAACTCTCGGAAGTGGTATTGAACCTAATTCAGATATTTTTTCAGCTGTAAGACTCCCGTTTCTAATTAAAGTCATCCATGCTTTTATTTCATATTCTGTCAGCCCCATGTTCCTGAGTAAAGCCTGAACACTTTCCATAATTACACCATTTAACTGTAAGACCCGTAAAATTCCTATACCTACTGAAGTTGTAATATATTTAAAGCTTACAGATCACAAATCATCTTCATGAGGTTCAGATTTGTTGAACATACAGCTGACATTGGGGTAGAAGCGTTTGGTAAAAATCTGGAAGAGACATTCGAAAATGCTTCTCTAGGGTTTCTAGAGATAATGACAGATACATCCAAAATTGAACCGAAAATAAAAAAAGAAATAAAGATTGAATCAGAGGATCTTAAGAGTTTGCTGTATGACTTTCTAGAACAATTCCTAGTTTTGCATGATTCTGAAAACCTGCTCTTTTCCAAGTTCAAGATAAATAAGATAGAAAAAAACAAAAAATACCACTTAGAGGCAGAAGTCTTTGGGGAAGAGTTTAATCCTGAAAAACATGAAGATAGAACCTCTGTAAAGGCCATAACATATCACCAGATGGAAGTCTCCGAGAAAAGGGTTTTCTTCATAGTTGACATATGATTTTAAATAGAATGTTAATGAACTTCTTTTAGCGTGCATCTGGCGCTAACTCAGGTGTAAACAGGTGCAGGCGATTAGTTCTGCATTTAACAGAGGTGTTGATATGATTAAAAAAATTGATGATGTTCATTGGGAAGTGCCTATTGGTACAATACCGAATATGAAAGTTCCTGGAATGATTTTTGCTTCAGAAAAGCTAATAGAAAAAATGAAGCAAGACAAAACTTTGCAGCAGTGTGCTGGCGTAGCAACGCTGCCAGGAATCTATAAATATGCTATTGTCCTTCCAGACGGTCATCAGGGATATGGGTTTCCAATAGGAGGGGTAGCTGCTCTGGATTTCAAAGAAGGGGGGATATCTCCTGGTGGAATTGGATATGACATAAACTGCGGCGTAAGGATGTTAAAAACCAATCTAATGTTAAAAGATGTCAAATCTTCGATTTCAAAATTAGTAGATGAGATGTTTAGGAATGTTCCTTCTGGTTTGGGTTCAAAAGGTAAAATAAAAATTGATTCAACAGATGAGTTTGATTTGGTTTTGAAAAACGGGGCCAAATGGGCAGTTGAAAATGGATATGGATGGAAAAAAGACCTGCTCCATCTCGAGTCTCAGGGGAGATTAGAACAAGCTGATGCCTCTCTTGTTAGTGACACAGCCAAAAAGAGAGGGATGCCGCAACTGGGAAGTCTCGGTTCTGGTAACCATTTCCTCGAGATACAGAGAGTCGACAAAATCTACAATCCTGAGGTTGCTAAAGTATTTGGGGTTGAGAAAGAGAACCAAGTTGTTATCATGATACACACCGGGTCAAGAGGATTGGGGCACCAAATTTGTTCTGATTATCTAAGAAAAATGGAGAAAGCATACCCAGAAATAATTTCAAAATTACCTGACAGAGAATTGGTCTATGCGCCAGCAGGATCGCAGCTGGCAGAGCAATATTTTTCCGCGATGTCTTGTGCAGCCAATTTTGCCTGGTGTAACAGACAGATGATAGTTCATTGGGTAAGAGAGAGTTTTCAAAATGTTCTAAACAGAACAGCTGAAGATCTTGGCATGGACATAATCTATGATGTTGCTCATAACATCTGTAAGATTGAAGAACACATGATCGATGGCAAGAAAAGAAAAGTATACATGCACAGGAAAGGAGCAACCAGAGCGTTTCCTCCAGGACACGAAGAATTGCCGCAAGACTATAGAAAGGTCGGACAACCTGTCCTACTTCCAGGATCAATGGGAACAGCTTCCTATCTTCTGGTTGGGTCTGAGACCGGAAAAGATTCTTTCTACTCTACAGCCCACGGCGCAGGAAGGGTTATGTCAAGGCACAAAGCTTTGAGACAATTCAGGGGAGAAAAGGTTATCAAGGACTTAAAGAACAAAGGGATTTTTGCAAGAACAGCCAGCTGGAAAGGTGCAGCCGAGGAAGCGCCCGGTGTCTATAAAGACATAGATGAAGTAGCTTCTGTTTCAGACAGAGCCGGCATCGGTAAAATAGTAGCTAGATTGGTCCCTCTTGGTGTAACCAAAGGTTAGTTGGTTTCCAGCATAACTTATAAACAATTAATGTAAAAGTAATTTATGGTTAATCTAAAAAAAGAGTTAATGGGGGATGACAATTCAATTCTGGTTATAATCCCCTCTAAAAAATATTATGAAAGTGAAATGAAGATATACAAGACTCTTACAAACAAAAAGGGATACAAGGGGATACTTGTGACCGTCAACAGGACTTATAGTTCTCTACTAAAGATTCTCAAAAAAGAGAAAATAAAAACAGGCAACCTCTTCTTCATCGATGCCATAACTAAGTCGACGACAGCACAGAACAATAAGAATAAAAACTGTCTGTTTACTGAATCTCCAGAGAGCCTGACAGAACTGAGCATAGCTATAGATCAAATTGTGAAGTCAATGGACAAAGGAAAAAGGTTCTTGGTCATAGACTCTCTGACCACGCTCGTCACGTACAATAATGCTAACAGTGTACTGAAGTTTTCTCACTTTCTGATAAATAAGCTAAGAAGCTCAGATGTTATGGGAGTCATGTTGATACTGAAAGAAGGAGCAGATACAAAATTGGTGTCACAATTGAGTCAGTTTGTTGATAAAATCGTGAATATAGGAGGCAAGAAAAAATGATAGATTTCTGTGTGATTTTAGGTTTGATTTCACTCATCTTGATACTTTTTGGCGTGATAGTTTTCACCATTTGCCTAACTAGGTTCAATAAAGGAGACTTCAGGAATTTCTTCACATATGTACTTATGGCATTATATTTCATGGCAATCCCGTACACACTCTTTATAATCAGAGACTTGAGTTTTGTGGAGACCTATCACAGTCAGATAAGCTATGTGATATATGTGTTCATGATATTTGTCTCGTTGTTAATATTGAAAGCATCATTTGGAATGAAAAAATTTTCAGATAAATATGGTTTTAGGGTGAAGAAATGATAGAAGAGGTACTGTTCAATGAACTTATATTTTATGTAATGTTGTTAGCGATACCTGCAATAATGTTATTCACATACATAGCTTATCACAGATTTCAGAAAGGACAATTCAAGAAATTACTGCTCTTCATAATGCTGGCCTTTTACTCAGCTGGTTTTGCTCAACTGTCAAGAATTGTAGAAAAACTAGAATTCCTGGATACTCCCTACAATATGATGTTAGACAGGTCATTATATGTGGTTGCTGCGCTTTTTGCATTGTCTTCGTGTTACCTTATATACAAATTTTCGAAGAGATATGGCCTTAAGAGGGTGAGAAAATGATACAAGAAATCATAACAATATTGAATTGGTTTATAGTTTTGCATGGTTTTATGCTTTTTCCGCTAATGTACATTGCATATAAGAGATTTTTCAGGGGAAACTTCAGAGAAATACTATTCTGGGCTTTTCTTACATATACAGTAGCTTATTTTTCATATGCAATTGTTTCTATGAACTCGCTATTCTTAAGGTTAGAATGGATGTCATGGATAGACACATTACTTTTCTTGATTGCTATTCTTCTGGCGCTCAAGACCGTCGAGAGAATATACAAGTTCTCAGAAGAGTATGGATTTGAGAAAAGTGGATTAAAATGACTACTTAACAATATACAAACATATTGATCAACATTTAAATACGAATGTCCTAATTAGATAGAGAGGTGATTATTATTCCTGTATCAAAAGCTCCGTATACCAGAAAATATCTTCATACGTCATCAAGAGGACATGAGCAATTAGTGATATGCGGTTATTGCGGCAAAAGAGTTCCAAGATACAAGTGTTTTCAGAAGTACAGAGGATTCAGGATATCTGACCCTTCTATCTTAAAACAGGTTGACAGGAGAAACATCCACATGTCGTCTCACAAGATGTATGTCTGTCCCAAATGCGCCAGATTTTACAAGGTTGTTAAAAAGGGCAAGTCTGTGAGAAAAAAGCATATGAGAAGATAGACGTTTTAAACAAGGAGCTCCAATGCTCGTTCAACATAATATTTCTCAAGAGGGACCGAGTCTTCCATGCACGCTCCTAATTTTTTACTATAATAAAAAATGTGGTTCAGTTTAATGCCAAGTGAGTCGGCTATATTGTGTCTTGTTTTTCCAGTTGTCTGGTATATTATCTCACCAGCCACACCTAGATTAAATGTACGGTTCTTTCTTCCTGTGTGTCCTGCTCCAGTGGATCCCAACAAACCATCAAAAGTGAAGTCCAGCAGGCTCAGGGCCATTTCCCTCTCCTCATAATCCGTTACTTCATTCGTTAAAACCTGAGCTATATAATCCTTATCTGGGGTTATGGGAGGATCATAGTTCATAGATATATTTACTACTGGGCAGTATATAAATGCATCTTATGACTTATATATAAGCATTGTTCAGTATAATAAATACAAAGGTGTTTTAAATGAAGGTATTAAAATCAGAACCAGTCTCAATGCCAGAGGCAAAGGAAATAATGGTAAAAAGAGAAAAAGAGAAAGAGCTTAATTATGAGCAGAAAGTGGCTTTAGAACATCTTAAAAAATTCACCAAACTGAAAGCTCCAGAGTCCAAAAAAATGCTAGACGAGTTATCAAATACACTAAGAATGTCCCCAGAGACAGCCGTCCAGATAATCAATATACTGCCAAAGACCCCTGACGAGGTCAGGCTCGTATTTGCAAGGGAGAAGTTCTCGTTGAAAGAAGACGAGATCAAAAAGATTCTGGGGATAGTCAAAAAATATTCCTGAGGGGATTTTGTGTTTCTACGAGATGATGATGTAATAGTATTGGATTTCCTGTCTGGCGGGCATGCGACAGGCAGAAGAGAACCTATTGCGCAGGTGATAGGCAAGAAATACTTCTCACTTCTGGAAGTGGTTGTGAAGAAAGACATTGCTGTGAAATATGGAGACAGATTATACATTGGCCAGGACAAAAGAGAAAAAGTAGACCATATCAAGAAAAGAATAAACACAAGAGATTTAACCACTTTTGCCAAGTCTGAACTGCCGTTTGTGATTGAAAAATTAGTATCAGAGAACGAGGAGAAGTTTGTTGACTTTTTCAACAAAGCAGCTCCCCTTTCAACTAGAATGCATCAGTTGGAATTGTTGCCAGGATTTGGCAAAAAGCATATGTGGGATATAATCAAAGAGAGAAAATTAGGTGCCTTCAAGAGCTTCGATGATCTGAAGAAAAGAGTTCATTTATTGCCAGACCCAAAAAATGCGATAATCAAGAGGATCCAAGAAGAATTAGAGAACGAAAACGAGAGATACAGATTATTTGTGGCTGGTCCAACTAGAAGATATTAAGAAACAAATATCTTTATATACTACTTAGTAGTAAATATATAATAGGTGATTATGAATGGATATCAAAGCTACGGTCTTAGATGGCGTTTCTAAAGCATATGGAATTGTGGCTGGATCACTCACAGGAATCAATATTCTAGATAAAACCACTTCCTATCTCCGTGAAACCAATTACCAACCAACTCTGGTAACTCATCATGGTACCAGTTTGGGACTCGCTCCAATCGCCATAGCAACTGCTTTAGGAGCTGCCGGTGTTTTCTATTTAACAAAGCACTCAGTAGAAACTTCTACAGACGCTATAAGAGATAGGTGAAGTATCTTAGAGTCGTTTTTATTTTTTGATTTAATAGAGAAGCTTATTTAATAAATCTTTAAATCTTTAAATCCTTAAATCCTTAATGGTTATATGAGAAAACTTGGGCAACATTTTCTGAGGGATGAAAAACTGGCCGAGAAAATAGTGGAGCATGCGAAACTTTCCTCCAAAGACACAGTTTTGGAGATAGGACCAGGAAAGGGAATTCTCACCAGAATAATAGCAAAAAAATGCAAGGTGGTTGCAGTCGAGAAGGATGAAAGCCTTTTAGAATACTTGGATGATATTAAGAACCTCAAGATAATCGTTGGGGATGCAGTAAAAGTCAGGCTTCCGAAGTTCAACAAAATAATTTCCAATTTACCCTACCACATTTCATCACCGATCACTTTTAGGCTGTTTGAATATGACTGGGATCTGGCAATTCTGATGTATCAGAAAGAATTTGCTCAGAGATTTTTTGCAGAACCAGGAGACAAAAACTATTCCAGACTGACTCTGGGAATAAACTATCACTGTAAACCAAAACTTTTAGAGAAGGTCTCAAAGGGGAGATTTTCTCCTATGCCTAGGGTGGATTCTGTTGTTGTTAAACTGATAAAGAAAAAGCCGGAATTCAAGACAAACAGAAAATTCTGGGAATTGGTTAAGAAAACCTTCCAGCACAAGAGAAAAACAATGAAGAACGCTCTGAAAGATTCAAAATATTCCAAAAAACTGATAAATGCTGTTCCTGAAGAGCTTCTCAAAAAAAGGGTTTTTAATTGTGATCTAAATGACTTCAAAGAAATCGCGAAAAATATGTCCATCCTGTAAAAGCACCAAGATGGTTTACAAACCCTGGGCAGGCGGACAGGTCTGGGAGTGTGTTAATTGTGGCTACAGAGGGTATATTGTTATTGAGGAAACTTCTGAATAGGATACCAAAGGGTAAGATTACTACTTATGGTTCTCTAGCCAGAAGAATGGGAACAAGTCCTAGGGCAGTTGGTAGGATGTTACATTATAACGATTCCGGCAAGGCGCCGTGCTATAAGGTGATTATGTCTGACGGAAAGGTCGGTGGTTATAATGGAGGAGTTAGGAAGAAGATTGCTCTATTGAAGAGAGATGGTATTGAAGTGAAAAATAACAAAATTGTCGAACCCAAAGAGAAGATATTTAAGTTTTGATATTCAACTATATCCATGCAAACAGACCCAATAGTTTCTGGAGACCCCTGGAGAGTGGCAGAGGAGATGTCTCAGAACGGTGGTTCTGGTGTAGTGTATCAGTGTCAGGGGCATTATCATAGGCATGATATTGAACCAGTTTCTTAAGAATAAAATCATATAACTACAAGGTTGTATCTTTCTCTCCCCATAGCCATATCATTTCTAGTTTTCATTACATTCATTTGTAGGTCCCTTATTGCTATTTCGTCTGCCTTCCTTATTATAGGACACTCGCTGTGCTCAACCATTATTTTAAAGGTCTGTCTGAACAATTCTCCTTTCGTCAACTTGCCCTGAGCAATCAGTCTCCCATCTCCTTCTACGAGAAGGTCCACGCTATCTGGAGAACGAAGATCTAATACGTATCCGCTGAATAGGTCACGAGGGACAATCTTGTTCGTGAGCCCAAGAACACCATATGCTGGTCCAGCAGGAGTTGTTAGTTTTTCATATAATTCAATTTGTTTGCCAGGAACATAACCTACCATCATTTCCGTGTTCCCACCCTCGGGGAATAGTGAAACCCGAATTTGGTCATCACTTGCCCTCTTTTGAGCAGTAGATATGTACATCTGACCGCCAACAGGGCATCTTGCGTACACATAAAGAGTATTTTCATGATCTGGTTTATATCGAAGAACATGTTCATCACCCATACGATCAGGCCTGTGACCACGCCTTTTTAGATTTCTCTCAACCCCTTTAGTGCCTTGTCTAGTTCTAGCCATATGAATTACCTATTTAGTTATAGGTAGAAGATGTTAATAAAGTTATCACTTAGAGGTAATTACAAGAATAGAAATAAATATTTATATTCTAGGCAACAACAGGAACGTGTCCAGGATAGATTGCCTGTGGAGTGTTCCCACCTTCTCTTTTTAGAATATCTCCCTTATACTTTCTCACATCAAACCTTTTACTAAAATCTGCCGCTCCCAGATGTCTTAATACTGGTTCAATTTCTCCTGGCTGCAGGTCTATACCACCGTCATATCCAGACTGGTGGCCTATGTTTTTGTAGGCCGTATCAACTATAGGCTTTCCAACATCTTCTCCACCCACAACTCTGTAAAAGGCCTGAACCATTTGCTCCTCTTCTGCTCCCACGACAAACACCTATATTCGAGACTTCGGGAGAACAGCTTTTAAGCATTTACTCGACAGACGCCGAAGCTATTAATTTTATATATAAGTATATGGACACAGATAAATTATTTATAACAGTATAATTTATAAGTAGTCATAGACCTCTACCCTTTTAACTACCATATAATGATAAACTTTATATAGTAGGACAACCAATTATTTATTACTATACAATGGTGGTATTATGCAAGATTTCGAAGTGTATCTTGAATCACTCAGAAGCGAAGAACCACCGTGTTACGGACGAAAAGAAGATTTTGTAATCCCTGATGAACAATGCAGAAATTGTGCATACAAATCAAGTTGTTAAGGTGAATAATGAATGTTTAGAAAATTAAAACCACAGAGACCAGCTGTCGTCAGAAAGGGTGACAAGGTTCTAAAATGTCATTATTACAAGGGCATGAACCACTGTCTCGGACCCAGATGTTTCTGGCAGAGAGTCGGTGTCTGCCCGATCTACAACAAAGTATTATCCAAAGCTAAGTGAGGTGTGTATATGTTTTTTTCCGGATTACCAGGACCAGCTGAGAGACAACCCGTAGGGCCTCATCCTCCTTTTGAAGATGATGATTATTCTTTATCTCCAGAATCTGGTTATGTTTCACCTCAAACAGATCCAAACCCAAACTTCTGTATTTATGTTTGATCCCAACAATCGAAAACAATAAAAAGATGAAAAACCATATGATCATAAAGTGATAAAAAATGTCTGGTCCTAATAGAAATACTGATGAAGAGCCATCACTTGTACTCGGGATAAGTTACCAAGATGAACAGACCTTCGTTCTACCTCTAGGGTCAGAGAATTATAGAAAGCCCGGGGATAGTACTGGGGTCAATCTCGGTAGATTAGATTAACCTTTACTGTTTGTGATATGATGAATGATGTTTCAAAACCTGTAAAACTAATGCCGCACAAATACGAACCGACACCGGGCTACAATCCACCCCATCATAGATTGACTGGTTATGAAGAACCTAGAAAAATGGTTGTACCAAGAGGAGACGATTTTGTATCAAGAGTCATGGAAGCAGTTGTCAATGACCCCTATCTTTAATCATTCTTTTGGTAAAATTATTCCGTCGAGATCTTCGTACTTTCCTTCTAGATAAGATTTGGCAGTTAATGCGCATAATAATGAATCATACTCATCCTTGTTCTTTCTGGGTTCCTTGCTTAATCTAAGAATTTTCTCCGAGGCCTGGGTGAAGACCTCAATAACCCTGTACTTTCTTTCCCTAAGAACCTTAACCAAATGGCCAGCCCTCATCACCAGCATTCTCATTGTCGGCAGACTTAATGGCACAGGTCTGAACCCCCTCTTGCTTAACAGCTCTTCAGATCTTCTGAAGTGACTGCCCTTTGGCATCCAGAACGGACCATCAATAGCAATACAGTCAGGTTTCTCATTCTCTACTTCTTTCAAGATTTCCATGTCACTTTTCAACAACTTGGTCTCACACTTTCCCAACGGATTGTTCTTGTCAGGAGTAATAAAGACACAGAATCCAGTATCATTTTCAGGCTTTCCAGCCAGATCAATGCCAACAACTTTCATACTTATATTTAAAAGTTCTAAAAAATAAGTGTTAGTATGCTTGAAAAACTAGGCTCTGGACTAAGGGATGCACTAAGAAAAATAGCCAAAGCTGGATATGTTGACAAAGACACGGTTAATGAATTAGTCAAGGATATCCAGAGAACACTGTTGGCAGGAGACGTAAACGTAAGGTTAGTTTTCGAGCTAACTGAAAAAATAAAAAAACGGGCTCTTGGAGAGAAACCAGAAAAAGGAGTGACAGCAAGAGAGCACGTAGTCAAGATAGTCTATGATGAGTTAGTTAATTTAGTAGGGAAAGACGTTGAGATAAACTTGCAACCAGGAAGGATCTTATTTGTCGGTTTGTTTGGTTCTGGAAAAACAACATCCATCGGTAAAATAGCTAAGTTCTATCAAAAGAAAGGACTCAAGACAGCCCTTGTCGGCTGTGACGTTCATCGTCCAGCTGCTATGGACCAGCTTATGCAACTGTCAACTGAGATAAATGTCCCATGCTATGCTCCTAAAGACATCAAAGACGCAATTGAGATCGCAAAAAACGGGATCGAGAAGTTCAAAAAATATGACTTATTGATTTTCGATTCTTCAGGAAGGGATGCTCTTGACAAAGAGTTGGCAGATGAATTAAGAAAACTAGGAGAGACCGTTCAGCCAGACGAAGTACTGTTAGCTATACCAGCTGATTTGGGCCAGGCAGCCGGACCCCAAGCTTCTGAGTTTAAAAAACTCGTGGGAATAACCGGAGTGTTTCTAACTAAAATGGATGGGACTGCTCGTGGAGGCGGCGCGCTGACAGCCTGTTCGATAACTGGGTCTCCTGTAAAATTCATGGGCGTCGGAGAAAAGATGGATGCATTGGAAGTTTTTAATTCAGAGAGATTTATCTCAAGATTAATCGGTTTCGGTGATTTGCAATCACTTTTAGAAAAAGTAAAAGACATTGGGATGGAGAAAGACACAGCAGAAAAAATAATGACAGGGAAATTCACAATGAATGAATTCTATGAACAAATAAAAGGAATGCAAAAAATGGGGTCATTGAAAAATGTAATGGATATGGTGCCAGGAATGCCGATGCTGAAGCTTCCAAAAGATTTTGACGCCTCCAAACAGGAATCTAAAATGAAGAAATGGAAATATGTTATCGAGTCAATGACTCTGGAAGAGAAAAATGATCCCAGCGTAATGAGTCCGTCCAGGATAAAGAGAATAGCAAAAGGATCCGGTGTACAGGAATCAGATGTCAGGGAACTTATGAGATACTATGAGCAGACAAAGAAAATGATGAAGATGGTTTCTGGCAAAGGTCTGAGGAGAGGAAAGCTGGGAAGAATAATGAAGATGTTCAAAGGAAAGATGTTTTAAATATAATTGTTCTGAGTGATTATTATGGAGACATGCAATGACACAATTTTTGAAGAATCCAAAGATGACCTTGAACACTCTTGGTTTAAAGAATCTCAAAACAAATGGATGAGCGAAGTTGACGAAAAAATAGAAGAAGAGCTCATCAGAGATGAGTATAGTTCTAAAAAAGAAGAGTTTGTATTTGAAGGAGTAAGACCAGATGAAATAAAGTATGGTTCAGAATCAGAATACAAGAAAAGGAATGAAGTATTTGAAGGCGAGGACGGCAACGCAGACACCGCCCCACATCTTCTTTAAAGTAATAATTCAATATAGTTTCTATGAGAACTTTCATAATCTACTCTAGAGGAAGGACAGATTCCAGGTTTAATATCGAAGACCTTCCCTCCTCAGGCGGAAGGATGGATTTGGTTGCCAGATGCATCAACTCTGCCTTGTGGTTATCTCATGGAATCAGAAGAAACACTAGGCTATACATTGTTCTGAATGGGGCACCCAGCCCACCTGTCACTTTATGTTTCGACGGAAGCAAAATAAAAAGAATTTCTCCAGATGAAAGATCAATCGCTATCTGGATCAAAAAAGTTCTAGCATCTGACTTCGGGAAAGAGTGGAAGGAATTCAGGAATGGAATTCTAGTTTCTAGAAAGAGCTTTCAAGATATAGTCAAAGAACACGATAAGAAAAATATTTATGTTCTCCATGAGAAAGGAAAAAAGATGAAATTAAAGAAAGACCCAGTCTTCGTTCTCGGCGACAATTTCGACATTCCAAAAAAAGAAGAGAAATTTGTTTTGAAATATGGGAAAAAACTTTCAATAGGAGAGAAGTCTTATCTATCAAGTTCGTGTATATCTGTTTTAAATTGGTTGTGTGATAAATAATGTCTATGATTGACAAGTTCACCAAATTATTCGACAAACCCGTGTGCGACAACTGCGCCGGAAGGCAGGTGGCTCAGTTGCTGACAGGGTTTTCCAATGATCTGAGGGGAAAAATGTTAAGGCATCTTATCGCGATTAGATTGGATTCTGGCGAAAAACTAGAGCTAGACATGAGTAACTTTTCTGACTTCAAATTCAGAAACAAGGAAGTTAAAACAAAAAAACATGAAAAATGTTACTACTGTGGAGATTTTTTCCAAAGCATTGACAGGACTGTGGATAGAATTCTAAAAAACGTAGACGACATAGAGTTCAATACGTTTCTCGTTGGAACAAAAATATCCAAAAAAATGCTAGACAGGGAAGAAGAGCTCTGGGAAAAGGTGGGAATCAACTACTGCGAACCGATACGGGCAGAGATAAACAGGGAAGTCGGAAAGAAACTAGAAAGGGCGTTAAAGAAAAAGGCTGACCTCAAGAAGCCAGAAGTAACAATTCTGATTAATTTTGAAAACGACAAAATCGAAGTTACGATAAACCCAGTCTTTATTTTCGGCTATTATCAAAAAATAAAAAGAGGGATACCACAGAGCAGGTGGGGAACTCCAGGAAAGTATAAGACTTCTGTCCAGGAAGAGATCGGCAAACCTTTTTTGAAATTCTGCAGAGACCACAAGTTCCATGGCGCGGGCAGAGAGGACATTGATGCTTTATGCCTTGCCCAGAGGCCGTTTGTTCTCGAATTGACTCAGTCTAAGAAAAGAAAGTTCAACATAAAGAATATGATGAGAGAAGTAAACAAATCAAAAAAAGTCAAAGTGAAAGGACTGAAGATCTGCGATATGGATACAGTCAGGAAAGTCAAATCTCTGAGGAGCGATAAGACATACAGGGCATTGGTGAAATTAAACAAGCCAATAAAGAGAAAAGATCTGATTATTCTTAAAAAACTAAAGGGCGATATAAAACAGAGAACGCCAAAAAGAGTAAAGCACAGGAGAGCTGATTTAACTAGAAAGAGAAGAGTCAAGTCAGTAAAAATAAAATTCAAGAATTCAAAGTCATTTGAACTCATAGTAGAGGGGACAGCTGGTCTTTATATCAAAGAACTGATATCTGGAGATAATGGAAGAACAAAACCGAGCGTATCTGAGTTATTAAATAGAAAAGCTGTCTGCAAAGAACTGGACGTCATCAAGATTCAAAAAACCTTTAAATAATTGGGAGTAATAATCATAAGTGATACTATGGCTGAAAAGGTTTTAGAAAACAGACCTTCTTGGGACGAATACTTCTTAGATATCGCTAAAGCGATTGCAAAAAGATCAACATGCTACAGCGGACAGACAGGAGCAGTTCTGGTCAGGGACAAGAGGATACTCACGACCGGCTACAACGGCTCCACAATCGGAGCACCACACTGTACTGACGACGGTTGTCTGATGAAACTTACTACTTACGGCGACGGCGAACCAAAAGAGAGATGTGTTAGAACAATCCATGCAGAATTAAATGCGATCATTCAGGCTGCCCTGCACGGAGTGAGCACAAAGGGTGCAACTCTTTATGGAATCTACAAACCATGCTCCCAATGCATGAAAGCTATAGTCAATGCAGGAATAAAGAGAATAGTTGTCGTAAACAACTACCACGACGAATACACAGACAAATTGGCAGAGATGGCTGGCGTAGAAATAGTTATTTTTAACAAGGATATTAACAAACACCCAGGGATGAAATAATCTTATCAATTTGTTTGTGGAGATTTTCTAAAGAGCTGTTATTATCTATTACAAAATCTGATAGAGCTATAGACTTTCCAATTCCCCATCTCAGTTCAACCTCATCTCTCCATCTTAGTTCTTCCAGGGTTTTCATATCCCACTCTTCTCCCCTTTTCTCGAGTCTCTCAAACCTGGTTTTCAGAGAAGCATGTATAGCTATTAGGATAAAATCATTTCCAAATTCTTTTCTATACAATCCAACTTCCTCATAACTTCTTATTCCATCAACAACTATGGTTTTTTCGGTTTTCAATAATTTTCTAATTAGCGGAATGCACATTTTAGCTACAACATCCATACCACTGTGTTTTCTTAATTGGGTAGCGTATTCCCTGAGATTCTTATTAGTAACTTCAATGCCTTTGCTTCTCATCTCATTTTCAACAACAGTTCTCATAACAACCGATCTTAAGCCTTTACTCTCCAGATATTTCAGCACAACTCCTTTACCAGAGCCTCCCATTCCTGTTGTTGCAATTATCATAATCTTTATAAGTGTTGCTATTATTTAATAATTAGCGTGGTTTTTATGGTTCATGGAAAATCAAGAGGTCCAAGAAGAGGAACAAGAAAGAAATATAGTAAAAATAGAAGGGTTACTGTCAACCAGTATCTTAGGAAGTTCAAGGAAGGTGATAAAGTAGCCTTAAAGACAGAGTCAGCCTCTCAGGGCGGCATGCCATTCAGAAGGTTTCACGGTCTGACTGGAACAGTTGTCGGAAAGCGGGGAAAAGCATACCTTGTCACAATAAAGGACGGTAAAAAATTAAAGAAAATTATTTCTAACCCAGAGCATTTGAAAAAGGTTTAAATCCTTTTCGGTTCTAATTAATATTATGTCAGATAATCCAGTATTTGCTAGGCCGATAGGAGAAGCTCTTAAAGAACTAGAAAAAGGCACCACGGTATATATTCTAGAAAAGAAAGGAGAGTTAATTAGAGCAACAGCTGGAGTTTTTAATGGATATGAGTCAAATGGAGATTTCAGAGTACACTTTAATCCACCAGGAGTATCTTATCACCTCCATGGTGGATTTCCTATGCAAAGAGCACCTAGCACAACAGACGCTGATCAAGATAGGATGTGGTCGAATGCAGTGAAGGATGTTACTGATTATTCATTTTCATCCGATGCAACGTTCTATACAAGTAAGTTGATATTTAGTCGTGATTTTATAGGACTGACTCGTGCTGTAGGAAAAGCAAAGGATTTTCTAGACATGATCGTCTCTCTCTGATTGTTATATAAATTGTTAACAAAAATGTTGACAAATCTGTCAATAGAAATGGAACCAAACCTGTACAACAAATTCACAACTTCTTACTGACATAGGGTCCATCATAGAAATATCCCTGCGAAGTGAAGTATCTCCTGACACCAACACCAGAGATAACAACCATTTTATTACATCTAAACTCTTCTTTAGCAATTCTTTCTGCTTCTGTAATCAGTTTCTTTCCATAACCCCTGTGCTGGAAATCATTCTCCCTAGGTTTTGCTCCGACAGGCAACTGCCAGGAATATGTGTGGATCTCTCTGAGCAGCGCTGAGTCAGGTGTTATTTCTTTTCTAAATGGTTTGGAAGGTATTCTCAACCTCAAGATAGAGACCAGAATATTCTTCTCCACATCCTCGAAACTCAAAAATATCTCCTTTCCGTTGGAAGCATCATAATCCATTCTGCACAATTCAATATTTTCAGGAAGTATTCCCTTTTTCTTTTGTGTCAGAGAGACCTCCCTGCATCTTATGCAATTGCATCTTAATCCCTTTTCTTTTAATTTTCTCTCAATTTCATCCCTCAGATGCGAATAAATGCAGTCAGAAACAATATGTTCTGCAGGCAAATCACGCATGACTCTCATTATCCTAACATATCTCGGTATTATTTGCTTTATTTTAACTATTAGCTCCACAATCTCCTCGGTAGTATAAGGCTTGTAATCGCCATTATAATATAGACGCTCCAGTTCAGTCCCCTTGACAACAAACGTGGGATATATCTTCAGCCCGTCTGGCCTGAATTTTTGGTCTGAGAATAATGTCTTGAATGTTTCTAAGTCTTTCTCAGGATCAGAACCTGGCAACCCCAGCATCATGTGATAGAATACCTTATACCCAGAATCCTTCAGAAGAGAGGTCGCTTCAATTATCTCTTTAACATCGTGCCCTCTTTTGGTTATCTGGTGTATTTTGTCATCTAATGTCTGGACACCGATCTCGACCCTGGTTGCGCCGTAATCCAGAAAATTGTTTATATGTTCTTTTTTGCAATAGTCAGGCCTAGTTTCCAGACACATTCCAACACACCTGTGGTCAGCGATTTCATTTAATTTTTTAGCTTTCTCCAAGTCCTGAGAAACACAACCATTCATTCCGTCAAAACACCCCTTGATGAATCCCTGCTGATAATTCAGAGGATATGCAGAAAAGGTCCCCCCCATAATAATCAGTTCTACTTTGTCTGTTACATGACCCATTCTTTTTAATACTCTTAGTCTGGCTTCAGTCTGTTTTTTTGCATCATACTCACAGTCTATTGCTCGAAGAACAACTGGAGACGTTTTTGTATAGCTTTTTGGTACTGTTGGGTCGCTTGGGCAATAAATACAATTGCCAGGACACTTGTATGGTTTCAACATCACCGCAACCGGCGTGATTCCGGATATTGATCTAACTGATTTCTTCATAGATCTTATTGAGATTCTGTTTATTTATTTTTGTATATTTTGTATGCAGTAACCCCAGCGCCTATAAAACCAGACTGCCAGCCAGAAATAACGTTTCCAAAAGAATTCTGCAGAGCAGTTATAGGAATCGGAACAAAATAAGAGATAATACCACTGATCAGAGCACCAACCACCCCGCTTATTATTGCGTGTTTCAAGATACCTTTATTCAATCACAGCCACCTCATATTCTTGATTACAAGGTGTTCCATTTAGAACAAAATGAGCTTTCACAGAATCACCTAATTCAAAAATAACAGATCCAGTTGTTGGTATTCCTTCATGCACGCATAGGCTACTGTCTCCATGAGATCTCAACATATTCTTAAAATCTTGCAGCGTCCTAGCATCTATAATCCTATCTTCAGCTGTCCTTAATCTCCCAACAGAGCTTCCTATTTTCTCATAATCAGGATTAAGTGCAGACAGTGGACCAATGTGGTGGTTTGTTAAGGTAATGAAATCATCATATTCATATGAATCTTTAAGACAAGCACCAAGATCAAAGGATATTTTCTTTGCTCTATACCTGTCAGCTATCAAGATATGAGCAGGATGAAGATCTATGCCGTTAAAGAGTCTCTTGTCAAACATATCAAACGCTTGATCTAGGTTTGTAGAATTCCTGAGAACATGTTCTATTATCTTAAATGAATTAACAGAATCACTCTTACCAGCCTTCGCATCATCTATGGGAGCTGCATAAGACTCAACAATACAAACACCATATCGACTAACACCAGCCCAGGCGCCATCATATCTCTTGTCTTTAAAAAGTAGGACGCCGTCTTGATCAGAAATATAATTATTGCCAGCTTCACCAGGAAGCAGGTCTCTATTTTTGAATAAATAAGAATCATCACCAGTACACTTGAACCCTATAACACACATATTATCACCTAAATATCATCCATGTTGTCAAACCCTTCCTTTATTACTGGGTCGTCAGATGACCCAATTGTTTTATTTAATCCCTTTTCATAAATAGCTAAAGTCTCTTCTTCTGATCTTCCAGATGATACTGAATCTAATGCACATGACCTAAGCATTGAATTTAGGGGAAGTCCAGTTCCATCTTCTATGATATATTTCATTTGATCTATTCTTTCCAGAAAATCATCACTGACATTAATCTCATATTTCCCTGCTATTTTTTTCATATGCTCTAAGGATATTGGCAGCAGTTCATACTTTCCAACACTAGTTTTATCCACTCCAAGAAAGTCTAATAATTCATCTGTCTGACTTGGTTTAGTTCTTAAAACCATTTTCTTTCCATCTCTAACCACATTTCTCATTTTCTCAGCATATTGTGTGTTGAATTTAGCATTTATTGCCTCGTCAAACAGATAAACATCTCCAGTAATTTGATCATCATCAAGTCTGTGAGCACTAAGATGAACATAAGAATTATTTCTTTTTGCTAAGCATTTCATTAATGAGGTTGTTCCATTTCTTGCCACAGATTCAAGCACGGTAACATCATGCTTTTCGACTGTCTGAGCAAGACCATTGTAACGCTTTTCTTCCACCACATCAGATTTAACAGGCATATCAGTCGCAAACATAATATCAGCACCAAATATATTATTCTACTTTAATCCCCCAATTACATTGGGTTATTCATCTTTGCCTCAACAGTGCCCATTTTGAAGTTAACAATCAAGTCCCTTCCTGAACGAAAAGTACCCACCATATTTAACACCCCCCTAATAATACAATGTCACTAGAATTATTAGTATCTTTACATGATTTCACAAGAAAAAAAAGGTATATTTATAAATATACAAGAATAACACTAGTATATGCCCTATAGAGATAGCACTAAACAAGAAAAAATAAGCAAGATAGACGACAAGGACCGAAAATTGTTGAATATTCTTTCTCAGAACTCCAGAACAAAGCTAACCCAGATGTCGAGACAGGTGGGGTTGTCAGTAGACGGTGTTAAGGGAAGAATAAAAAAACTAAAGGAATCAGGTGTAATTGAAAGATTCAGTATAATAGTCAATCCAGTGAAATTGGGGTTTGGGATAGGGTCACATATTTACATAAAATTACACAACATGACAGACGAGAGGATGGAAGAACTTATTAAAAGTTTTAAAAACAATCCAAGAATACCTGTATTTATTTCTATGCTAGGAGATTATGACATATATGCTGTCCTGGAAGCCAGAAATACTAGCGAACTAAGAGACATGAGGAATGAGATTAGAAAAAAGTTTAATGATCTGATAGATGACTGGAAGGAGGTCATTGTCTCTGAGGTCTATAAATTGGAGGAGTATAAGTTTTAATAGCTGAGGATTAATTTAATTAATGAGCGGGGGTCGCGTAGCCTGGTCAATCGTGCAAGGTTGAGGGCCTTGTGAGTTAGTCTCTGCGAGAGTTCAAATCTCTCCTCCCGCACTACTTAAATCCTTTTCGGTTCTAATTTCTATTATAGAGTGATTTTTATGGAGGACTACCAGTCAGCAGCCATCAAAATATCATATGGAGATCTAACAACACCACTCGTCAATGAGATTGAAAGGATGGACCAGAAAAGACTTATCTACGAGACATTGGATTCTGGTAAACCTGTTTTGATAAGAGGTCTGAGAAGGGTTGGAAAGACCAGCCTTGCTGAATATGGAAATTTGTCGCTGAACCTCTCATATTTAGAAATCAACGCTATTGAATTCCGTTCTTTTAGTGGCTTCCAGGACGCCTTGGCTGGTAGGGTCGCACAATTTATCCAAGATAAATATTCAGAATCAGTAGAAATTGATGACGATCCATTGAGGTTCCTGAATCAATACTTGGGCGGAAAAGAAAAAAAAGTCACATTATTCATAGACGAATTAGAATGTTTTGAAGACCTTCCAATTGACGAATTGTTTAGAGATTTCATAGAACCGATTAAGTCCTTGAACAACATACATTTTTTGGGCTCACTTTTATACCAAAGAGAAGACGAGGAGAAAATTAGAGAGTTCTATAATCATTGTCAGATAGTTTTCGTGAGGCCACTTGAATATAAAGAGGTCGAAGAGGTTGTGAGAGAACCCCTGAAAAATAGCGGTATCAGTTTTAGTGACGAATCAATCGAACGCATCTACCAGATCTCTGGAGGGGCATCAAGATTAGTCAGGATAATCTGTACAGATATCATGCAAGGAATTCATCAAGGGACATATGAAATAGACAGCACCCATGGAGTGATAGGACAAGACATGATAGACACATATGTTCAGGACGTTTACAAAGACCTTGATTATCACTATAGACCACAACAACATGGAACGAAAAGAAAAACACTCTTAAACACATTTATGAATTGGGAGGAACAAGTCTCTTCTGAGCAGAAGAAGACACTCTTAGGTATTCTTGATGGCGTGGAGACAGATGAAAATGTTACAGACTTAATTAAGGTTGGTCTAGTTAGGAAGGAAGAGGACGACTACATTATCTCCAGCAGTCTGTTCGCCAGATATCTTGATGAGATTATTAGGGTTTCCATGACTCGACCCGACAGATAAATTCATAAAGAACTTCTTCTCATTAAAGATAGGTGTATAAATGGTGAAGAAGATGATTCATATTGCCATAGTGCCTGATGGTAATAGGAGATGGGCTAAGAAGCACAAAAAACTAATATGGTTCGGCCACAAGAAAGGCGCAAGAAAACTGGAAGACGTCTTAGAGTGGTGTAATGACTATCCTGAGATAAAAATAATCAGCATTTATGCTTTATCTACGGAAAACCTGACCAGACCAAAAGGAGAATTAAAAAAACTATGGGATCTCTACAAAAAAGAGTTCGAAGGCCTCAGGGAGACAGATGATGTCAAGGAAAAAAGGATGAAAGTCAACATAATGGGAGACTCAAAATATTGGAGACCAGACGTAAGACAAGTGGCTAAGGAACTGATGAATACAACCAAGACCTACACTAACAGAGTACTCAATATCCTGCTTGCGTATGGAGGAAAGTATGAAATAATTAAGGCAGCACAAGAGATTGTTAAGAAGGGTGTCAAAAAAGTTCCTTCAGCAGAGAGAATTTTCAATAAGATGCTTATGGTCAACGAACCAGTGGACCTTATAATAAGAACAGGCGGCGAACACAGGATATCAAACATGTTATTATATCAGGCTGCTTATGCTGAGATATATTTCTCTGACACACTTTGGCCAGACTTTTCAAAAAAAGAATTTAAAAAAATAATGGCATGGTATAAGAGAAGGCAGAGAAAGTTCGGCCGCTAGATTTTTAAAATTTCTCTTATCTTGTCCTTTCCTATCGCCAATATCAGCATCGCTAGTCTTGGTCCATGGTCTAAACCCAGGATAGCTTGGTAAGCGCCTTTGAAGAGTTCTCTCGAGGATATATTCAACTCGTCTGCGATGGAATAAATTCTATTCTCCAGCTCCTTTTCAGTCCAATTTTTCTCCAACTCGTCTGCTAGAATCTTTAGTGCTTCTTTTTGTTTGTTGCTCAGATTTATCTTCTTATGCTCCTCTTTTTCTGAATCCTCAACCCAATTCTTGACATATTCTAGTCTCCTTTCAAGTTCCTCAGATTCTCCCGAGACATGCTTGGTCTTCTCTAATATTTTTTTAACAACACCCTTATCATTAACTACTCTAAACAAATTCGCGAGCAGATTATATCGTATTGATAATTCTGGTTTCTTAATATCTTCCAGCAAATTGACATACTCGTATAATCTTTTCAGGTGTTTTAATTCCTTTTCATTTCTTATTTTCTTTTCATTAAAATAAACTTTCGCCAGATCATCTAGTTCGTCCATGTGCATGGGAATAGTATCTATATCAACAACTCTCGTCTTTCCCAGTTTCTTTAAGAATAGTAATCTAAGACTATCTGGGCTTGCGTACTTCATCCACAGCTGTCCGGTGAAAACGTTTCCAACACTTTTTGATATCTTCTTCCCACCCCTTTCAGTAAACATCTCATATAATGAATGAAAAGGGGGTTCCCACTTCAATATTTTTCTACAAATCTCATCATTAACTTTAACAGAATCAAGAATATCTTTCCCATACGCTTCATAATTTATTTTCAAGGCTCGCCACCTGGCTGCAAAGTCAACTTTCCAGGCAAGTTTACCCTCCTTTATTGTACGCCAATCGCTGTGGTTGCATCCCTTGATTATAAGCTCCAGCCCCTTGGAACTTTTGCCTGTGAACTCACCATTAC
>JAFCDY010000039.1 GCA_017609445.1 Candidatus Aenigmatarchaeota archaeon
CGTAATTCTTGTCTATTGATTTTAGCAGCTCGTTTCCAAATTCTGACCAGTTTATGTAGAAGTTGATGTAGGGACCAGTTTGTTTTATTTCTTTTATAAATTCTATTTTTCCTATCTTGGAAGCATCAATTTCTTTCTTGAAGATCGGAAAGGCTAAGTCTCCAAAATTCTCCGGTTCTTCTATCTGGTTTATATCTACTTTTAGCTCTTTTGCTATGTTTTGTTTTAATTGTAGCCATAAGTTCATAATAACAATAATTTGAATGTCCTAACTTAAATCTTTAGTTTTCCTTCTTTCATGACAAACTTACCATCAATATAGACTGTTGGTTTCTTTATTACAGCATCGAGGTGTACTGGAGTCTTATTTCTTCCACCGAAGATAGAATTATTTCCAAAAGCAATATGTATCGTCCCAAGAGCTTTTTCGTCAACTGTTACATTTCCTATGATCTTAGCTTCGGAGTTTGTCCCTATACCAAATTCTGCTACTTGTTTAGCTTTTTTATCAAGATGTGAGAATATTTTTTTAAGGATTTTTGATTCTTTGCTTCCACTGATTCCAGATATCTTACCGTTCTTTATTTCTATTTTTATTTGGTTCTCTATTTTACCAATAACACCCCACTCATTTTCTGAATCTGGGGGCATGCTACCATCAACGATAAGAGTCCCATCGGCTGTGTTTGGGGAGATACAGGCCTCACCATCTGGTAAATTTATGACTTTCCCGTTTTCGGAAATACCGTCGAAGACAAACCCATTTTTATTTTTTATATTTAGAGAGAGGTTTGTACCCTTTTTCGTGATTATCTTAATCTCTGAACCGCTTGACAACAAACCTGCTATTTTTTCAGTGAGTTTAATAATCTTGTTTGAATCAACTGGAATGGCTTTCAAAGTCTCTTCACTCACAGCAGGCATGCTGATAACTTTACAATTTTTCTTCAAGGCTTTCTTAGTTAAATCGGTATGTGTAATGGAAAAGGTTGTTAATTCGAATAAAACATCTACGGAATCTATCATTTTCTGGATATCTTTGGGTGGTTCTTCTCCATCTAGTTCAGGCGGTTTGATTACTATCATCATTGCTTTGTTGGAGAGATCAAGAACGTTTTTAAATAGTTTATGTGCGATGTCGAGTTTATTGTAGTCAGTTATTATCATAACTCTGTCACTTTTCTTCATTTTAATGTTATTTTTGATTATCTCACCCCACATAGTCCACCACCAACGCATCTGGTAGATATCCCACAAGATGACATTCTTTTCCATCGAGCTCTTTTTTGACATTAGAAAATTGGATTTTGTGATAACCGTTTTCTGTGGTGTTCTTATTTTCCAGAATATGCTCATGTCCGTTCGAAATTTCTGCTTTATACAAAATGCTGTCTGTTTTGTTATGGAAGAAATCCACAGAAATTATTTTCAATGGTGCCAGATGTAACCATGCATAATGGGCTGCTTGATTACTGAGTTGTGTCGGTATAATTAGCTCCTTGATGCCCGCTATTTTTGCCCCAGCATATATAAGTGATTTACTTAGTCCCAGTCCCTGATACTGATTAGATATTCCCAAACCACTAACAGAATATTTACCACTTTCTATCCTATGTAAATCCATGAAACCTATCGGTATATTTTCTAAATGTTCTGCCCCTATTGTTTCCTTAAGTCCTTTATTTTCATACTCGTTCGGCAGAAACATCAGTATGGGTAGACCGCCAAGAATCAGTGCATCTTGCTTCATGAAGACTGGTGCTGGTTGATCATTAAACGCATTACCATCCAATTTCCAGTAAGCCTCTGCCAATTGCTTGTCTTTTAAGCCGTCCAATAACAAAATATCCTTTCCAAAAACTTCTTTACTGTCTATTGTATTGTGATTCTCACAAAAAGATAAGACCCCAAATTTTATCTTGTCTTTGTAATCCACCTCCGTTCATATATTTCACCCCCATTTAGTAATTACTTATTAATGGTGTAAACCCTTATAAATCACTACCGCCATATATATAACAAAAAAGAACATATTTGTTCTAAATAGAACAGATGATAAGATGGCTAAAATATCTGAACTGGTGTGGTTGTGGGTTAAGCAGAGGCCTCACGTGCAGGAGGCTTTAGAAAAAAGAATAGTGAACCACAGCGCATTGGCTAGAGTGATAAACAGAGAGATTAAGGGGAGTGATGAAGCAATAAAAATGGCTCTGATAAGGATAGCCAGAAAACTGAGAAAAAAGAAAAAATATTTTGAAAAGAGGATACTCTCTATTTTGAGGGACAGCACCCTGGAAGTCAGAAGCAAAATAGCTATAGTGGTTTCAAGAAAAAGAATAGAAGGCGATTTCATAGCCGAAGCAAAGGTCACGAGTGGATATGTTTACGTTGTCGAGGAATCTGATCTCAGGAACATAAAAAAGAAAGGGATAATTGAAGTTGAGAAAAATCTCGACCTGATCAGAATAAACAGCCCCAAAGAGATTGAAAAGATTCCTGGGGTGACTTCTTATCTGCTGGACTCGTTGTCGTCTGAAAACATCAATCTCCAGCATATAATAGCCTGCCACAGGGACACTCTCATGATAACTAGTGAAGTCGACACACCGGAAACCTTCAAGATCCTTTCTGAAAAGTTAAGATAATTTCTTCTTAAGTACCCTCTTCATCCCCTGCCACAAATAGTAAAATCTCTCCTTTCTCCAGTCATCATCCTCGTAAATAACCTCTGGCATATCTTTTCCAGCATTATACCTTTTCTTCGTTCTCCTCAAGGCCCTGTCATCCCTGTAACCGCCAGCCTCGACATCCAGATCAGTGACTTTTCTATTTCCCTCACCATCAATCTCCATCTCCACCTTAACAGACATTGAATACAAAGAATCACCTCTTGTGGATGTCATACGCATAGGTTATTGCGTTGTTAACAGTGTGAGTAAGATCCTTGGACAGGTTTCTTGCTATGTGCAGATCATTTGACCTGCAGGATCCCCCGCCCTCAACAATTGAGGTTGAGAAATATCTGTTCTTATGCGAAGTAGCTGAACCGTGGACAGAAACACTACCATAGTATTCTTTCATCTGAATCTCCTCTTGTGAGCTTCATAAGCAGTTCTGTTGCTGTGGTCGACATCTTTAGAAAGCTCATCTGACAGAGCACAGGCTGTCCTGTAATCATTTGACTTGATGCTCCCCTGGCCGCTCACACGGACAGAATCACCACTCTCAGAGACTCTGCTTTTTATAGAACTCTTACCATGGAACATCAGATCACTCTCCTCATCTGCTCGCATGTATCTCTGACGAGATTGGGGTCCTTTCCTTTGACTTTGAATTCCCTTCTGACGTAGGTGTTCTTATCGTCAACTGTTATTCTGGACTCATACTCGCTTCTGACATATCCCTTAGATTTCATGGGAAAAAACCTCCCAGGTCCGAAAGGGCAGAAGAAGTACAATCCTTATTTTGATCCTTTCTCCAAATTTTATGTTTGATATCATCGTAGTCTTTTCCCTCAACAGAATCCATTCCGTGCTTGTCCATGTACCCTGTTAGAGTACCTCTTCTGCTGTGGGCTCTTTTGTGATCAGAACCGCTTCCATAATCTGACTCGACCACAACAGAGTCGCCAGATTTTTTAGTTATCCTAAACATCTAAAACCACCTCAAGAAGAAATATAAAACAATCTAAGGAAATTTAGAATTGACTACTCTTGGTGGTAAAAAAGAAAGAAAAAGAGGCTAAGATCAGGCAAGCGCTGAGATCATAGTCATCAAAAATATTGAAGCTACTGCAGCCATTACGATTCCCACTATTATCGATGGTACTAACCAGGATAAGACTGCTTTCCCTATGCTAAATCTGTGAATCAACTTAAGAGCCACTGTCAATAGATAAAGTGTATACAACCCTATCAAGAAGTTTATGAAGGCTCCTGCCACTGGTACCAAACCTATCACTGCTGTTATTATCATAACTGGCGCTGTATATAGTGCTATAAGGTATGACTGTCTCTCGAAGCTACCCTTTCCTCCAAATATCAGTGCAAATACATAGACTATTCCTGAACCAACAATCCAAGAAATCAAACCTATTATTGGTGTCAAGATTAGTGAGGCTACGAATCCTATTATACCGACATATGCTCCCAAAATTCCTTCTAATAAAGAACCTGCAGCCGAACCAAGCGCCAACAAGACCAAACCGGATATAAGTCCTGCTATTAGTCCTCCTACGATTATGTGCTTTGCGCCTTCCACAAGACCTCCTCTTTTGATCTCTTTGGCGAATGCACTTTTAGGCTTGGTTAGAACATCTATCCATTTCTGATACAATCACTCACCTCCTCCTACGAACATAAACCATTGTATAGGCCCCAACAACAAGAGGGCTAATTAAGAACATATTTACTATGGAACCCACGAAAGGTATAAACGAAACCAAGAAAGACAATCCGACTGATATCAACATAACAACCAGAATTTCAACATAGTTCTTTGAACTTATCCTGAAACTCTTTTTCACTGAGTCAACTGCTTTCTTGTTGTCAATAACAACAGCATATTCTGGGAACACAAACAGAATACTGAAAAGTGCGGTCGCTATAATTGTGACCATAAAAGGTATTATGTAGTAGGCGCTTGCTATTCCAGCTGTCATTATTGGCACACTTAGTATCATCATAACTACTAGTAAGAATAATCCAACTATAATTCCCTTTATGATATGCGCACCGATTATTGGTTTCCATTTTTTCTTTATTGTTTTGAAAACAACATCCAGCTTTACTTTTTTCTTCTGACCCTCGAAGAACATCCTTATTATCCCCCCACTCATCAGAACTGATGCTATGGAAGATAATGCAAACATTATGATAATGATGGCTATATTCTGAGGAGTAAAGGACTGTCTCATTATTTCAGATTCCTCCAGTCCAATGCTGGCATTGTTCATAAGATATCCAAATATCGGGAACATTCCTATCATTACTAAAGCAAATACCACCGCGTACAAGATTACAAATGCTCCGATAAACGTCCAGAAATTTTTCTTGTATATGCTCCAAGATTTCTTGAAATACTCTAGAACCATGAAACTAATTGAGGAATCTTACTTATAAAACTTTCAGAATAAGAATAGCAGCGTCAACTCTGTAACTATTAACGCCCCACATAAAATCAAAACGTGCTGCGGTTTTAATTTTATTACACTTTTGTCTTCATCATAATACCTTACTAAACCTGCCATTCCGCTCGGTGCTTGCATTTTTTCTTTTGCCATATTAATCACTTATTATTCATTTATTTAAAGGTTGTCTAATAATTTAAGGCTTAGTTTCTTCCTGAACGGGTGGAAAACTCTTCTTCCGGAAGGTTTTTTGAGTTCATTTGTTATTGTTGACAACTCAACCTCAAGACCTCTACAGTTGAAATATTTAAATTGTCTTCTGTCAAACCACCTCTTGCTGTAAAAACTGGTGTTATAT
>JAFCDY010000040.1 GCA_017609445.1 Candidatus Aenigmatarchaeota archaeon
CATTTCCTATATTTCCCATATCGGGGGTCTGGTGACTGGTATGGTATTTGGATTCAAGCAGGAAGAGAGAAAAAGGGGAATTCTTATAATGATTCTCATAATTGTTTTAATGATAATAATCCCAATGTTTTGGTATGTTTTTAGTTACCTTGAATTCACAAATTATTTAAGTATTGTGTCACAAGTGTTCTCATGAGAATCTTTTTACAGGTTCCTGATGGGTTGAAGACAAAAGTTACTGAGATAGCTGACAAGATAGATGGTGAAGTTTTCATTTCAGGTGAATCCTGTTATGGTGCATGCGACCTTAGAGTGGATGATGCTAAGAAATTGAACTGTGATAAAATAGTCCATTATGGGCATACAAAATTTCTAGATGCGAATGTCCCTGTTGAATATGTTGAAATAAAAGAAAAGATTGACCCCACTAAACTACTTGATGAAAATATCGGTGTATTAAAAGACTTTAAGAAAATAGGTTTGGTTTCTAGTTTGCAGTTCATAGATACTATTGAAACTGCTAGAAGTTTTTTAGAGAAAAACGGAAAAAAAATAATGGTTGGAAAAGGCAAAGGAATAAAATATCCGGGACAGATACTTGGTTGTAACATTTCTTCTCCTATGGAAATTGAAAAGGATGTCGATTGTTTCATATCAATCGGATCTGGAAGATTTCATCCTCTTGGTCTGGTGTTGGAAACAGAAAAACCTGTCTTCTTATTAAATCTAGAGCAGGGGAAAATGGAAAATATCTCCGATTTCAGGGACAAATTTTTGAAGCAGAGATATGTTGCTCAGTCCTTATTCAAAGACGCTAAGAGAGTTGGTATTCTAGTTTCAACAAAACCAGGCCAATTTAACATCAAACTGGCTGAAAAATTAAAGAAGAAATTAGATAAAAAATGCTGGGTATTTGTTTTTGATGAGATAGTTCCTCAAAAGTTAGAAGGAATGGAGTTAGATGCTTATGTCAATACAGCTTGTCCAAGGATAGTTATTGAAAATAGGGTTCAATTCAAGAATCCCATTCTGAATGCTGGTGAATTAGAAAGCTTTAAATAATAAAATACAACATTTGTTTTAGTGATAACATGAATCTGAGAGTTCTTGAGAGCGACAAAAACATGATGAAAGTAGAAGTTAAAGGGGATACTCACACACTAGTCCAGCTCCTGGCAAAGACAGTCTGGGAAGAAAAAGGAGAAGCAGCAGGTGTCAGAGAACACCCATTCATGCTAGAGCCTTTCATTTTGGTTAAAGGGTCTAATCCTAAGAAAATTCTTGAAAGATCAGCTAAAAAGATAGCTGAACAATGCGACGAATTGAAGGAAGAGTTCTCAAGAGCACTAAAGAAATAAATACGACTATTACAAATCTTCTTTATGGTTCATGATACGATCAATATTCTGGGTGCAGGTATCTCTGGACTGACAGCAGCAATAAATTTAGCAAAAGAAGGGTATGATGTCACTGTTTATGAAATATTGTCGGATGTAGGAAAAAAACATAAGCTTAATTTTGAAGGGTTGGAAAACTGGACAAAAGATATGAAAGAATTGTTGAAAAAAACTAACATAGGTTTTGGTTTCAGGGCAAAACAGATGAATGAAGTTGAATGGTATTCTCCTTCTTTTAGAAAAGTTAAACTAAAATGCAAAAAACCATTGTTTTATCTCGTTGAGCGCGGCGGAAGGAATTCCTTTGAATATTATCTAAAGAGAAAGGCCTCACAGTATGGCGTAAAATTTAACTTCAACTCTTCTCTAAAAATGTCAGAGGCAGATATAGTTTCAACTGGAGTAAAGTATCCAACAGCCCATGCATTGGGATGCTTCTTTGACAAAGTAAAAAGTGAAGACAAGGTACTTGGTATTTTGTCTGATGATATTGCGCCGAAGGGATACTTTTATCTGATTGTCTGGAACGGAAAAGCCTGTGTAGTGACGTGCTCGTCCAAGGTTAGGATAAGTAAAGGATTGCACGATAAAAATTTAAGATTACCTTTGATCAAAGACATAATAAAAGGAGCAAGACTAAAACATTATTTTTCTGGTTTTGCAAACGCAGGAATACCCAAGACCGCGATTAAAGATAACATTCTTTACACTGGAGAAGCAGCAGGTTTTCAGGATTGTATGTTTGGTTTCGGAATGAAATACGCAATAGAATCAGGATATCTTGCTGCAAAAGCAATTATAGATAACATTTCGTATGACGACCTATGGAAAAATGCCTTCAAAAGAGAGATAGTAAACTCATCAGCTATAAGATTTTTGTTGAATACATGGGGCAACAAAGGCTATGAAAAGATAATAAATCACCTTCACGGCAAAGACACGATTAAGGCTCTAAAGCTAACTTATAGGAGAAAGAGCTGGAAAAATGTTTTATTGTCTAGGACATATAGATTTTTTTATGATAAATTTTAAACAAGCAATAGAGTGTGTAAAGGATGCAGGTCCGGTCCATCGGGTAAAGGTTAATAATAAAAGGGTCAGCTGTTAATGTTCTGGTATCGAAATAGAGGGTTTCGGTGAATCACTTGGCAGGACTTAAGAAAAAATGGGACAAATTGACAGAAGGATGGAAGGGAACAATAATCTATATAGTTTTGGGATTTTTGATAGCTTATGGGTTTAACGCAGCTCTAGGATTTGCCTTGAACACAGATACCCCTGTTGTTGCTGTGTTCTCTGAAAGCATGGTTCCAACGTACAATAAAGGCGATATGATAATTGTTGTTGGTGATAAAAACCTCTCGATCGGAGATGTAGTTGTGTTCGATTCTCCTGCGAGAAGCTATCCGATAATTCACAGGGTCTATAACATAACAGAAGACGGTAAAATACTGACTAAAGGAGACAATAATCGCTCAGTTGACCCATGGAAGACAGATCTCAGTTTAGTCCATGGAAAATCGGTACTAAGGATACCTCTTTTAGGATGGGTAAAGATAATCTTCACTAAAACAACTGGATTAGCATAGCTTTAAATATTAGAGTATGAAAAAGGTTTTGATATGGAATTCTGTAGTAAGTGCGGTGCGTTGTTGGTACCTAAGAGGAAAGGCACTAAAAATGCTCTCTATTGTAGAAAGTGTGAGAAGTTCCGAGCAGGCAAGGTAAAATCTAAAGACTTTAAGCTGGGAACTGCTACCGAGAAGCACGTAGAAGAGATTGTTGTTGTTGATAAAAAATCCAGATTAGACACGTTACCCAAGACACATGTCCAGTGTCCCAAATGCGAGAACAACGAGGCATTCTGGTGGATGGAGCAGACAAGAGCAGCTGATGAGGCTCCAACTAGATTTTATAAGTGTACAAAATGCGAGCATGTGTGGCGTGAGTACGAGTAGTTAACGCCAGTAAAACCGTTTGATTTGCAACGATTTTTAGGCGTTTTCTGGAACAGTTGAACAGAAGTTTATACGAATTTTAATTAAAGTTTCTTACAACCTTTAAGATAATTTGTAGGATTCAAAAGATTTTTAGGTTTTTTTCTGTTTTTGCTCCACCATTCGACAGTCTTCTTTGTCCCTTTTCTGTAAAGTTCAAAATGGAGCATTGACCTCTTCTTTCTATCTGGTTGATGTCGTGTCCAGCTGACCCTTGCGACATATCCTACGATCTGGCCATTTTTAAGTTTCTGTCCCATCTTTAGTTTAGGCCTTCTCAGTTCTCCATAGACAGCAATCTTTCCGTCGCCATTTTTTACTTTCACAAACCAAGTTTTTCTATATTGAGGAGAACCAGGATATCCGGTGAACTGCCCAGTTTCTATCACTACACAGTCTTCTATCACTATCACCTTGCTCCCTGTCGGGCAAAGAAAATCCACGCCGCTGTGCCAATGGCCTAGTTTGTCGTGCCACTCGTCTTTTTTGAATGCTCCATATTCTCCGTTTTCTGGAATCTTTTTCGAATAGCTATTTGGGACCGGCCAGCATTTTTTCATAATTCTAGAATATGTTTATCTCTATTTAAATATTTTTCCAGTCTCAAGATACCAGAGATAGAGGTCAAGTTCCGACATATTTAGATTTATTTTTCTCCCAAATCCTTTCAGAATTTCTTCAATTCTTAAATATTTTTTCTTTGTTAATGTCTTCGGTCTTTTGATCATCTTGTTTTTCACAAGGATATCGATTATGTGGAAATCCAGGATTGCGAAGCTGGTGAAGCCGATGTTTCTCAAAAAATGACTCGACTCCTTATAACCCAGACCTTTGATATTTTCCACTAACCACTCTCTTTCAAAATTTAAATTGTCTTCGTATTTTCTTGCTTCAACAATATACTTTGCTCTTGCATTAGGGAACCTATGACCAAATCTTCTCAATTGCTCTGCTAATTTTTCTTCAGATAGATCAGAGAATCCCCTTCCTATTTTTTTCTGAATTTTAATTGATCTTTCGGCATTAAAGTTCGCAGTCAGGATACAGAAACATAATTCTTCGAATATCTTCTCTTTAGAACCTTTTCCTAGTTTTCTGAATTCTTTTATTCTCTGGTCTATTAGACCTTTTACCTTACTCTTTTTCAATTCTTCTATCTTCTGAATCAACTCTTCCATACCAATAGATTCATAAATTAAAAATAAAAAGAACTAGGATTTCCACAAGTCGTGTAGGTTGCACAGAGCTCTTGCTCTTATGTCCCTGTTTTTATATTTTTCCATCAGTTTCAATTCAGGCTTATCCCCCGGATAAAGTCTTTTCTGAACAACCAGTTTTCCGTCAATAAATGCTTCTATCAATTCAATGTAATGCTTCTCTTCCATCGGATGCTCAACAGAACCAACCTTTATTTTTAGGCCTTCTCTGACAGGAACGTGTTTTTCATTTCCCTCTTCTTCTGTTTTTTCTTTTAACAGTTCCATCGGCTTTCCACAACAAACTAACTGACCGACGCCAGTGTGCAGAACCTCAACAACATTACCGCAGATATTGCACTTGTAAACTTCATTCAACTCAGTCATTTTAACCTCTCCTCCGACAATCTCAAATGATCTGTCTCCACTTCGACCAAAGCCTCAAATATTATTCTAATTCTTTTATTCTCAGATTCTTTTGCAGCTTCTGCGTAGAATTTGATCGCGTTTGTCTCTCTTTTGTGAGACTCTTCCAGATTTTCTTTGTTGGTTTTTGAACATTTCTCTATCTTCGGTATGTCTTCTGATATCTTTAATATTTTCTTCCATATTGAAGCATGTTCTTTCTCAACTTTACCCAGAGCCCTGAACAACAATTTACCTTCATCATTCTCTGTGCTCTCAGCAGCACAGAAATAGAAGTGTGCATTGGATATCTCGACATCAAGAGCTTTTAGTACATTTGATCTGTCTTTTTCATTCAATTTCAGATCAAATTCAGCTTTTGCATCTTTTG
>JAFCDY010000008.1 GCA_017609445.1 Candidatus Aenigmatarchaeota archaeon
AGAAAAACATGGGGGTTTTGAAGGCAGTATTGAAACCACACTGATCAAAATGAAGATCGTCTATGACCCCAAAGGCGTTGTCAGAAAATGGAAAGGGAAGGTGAAAAAATATCCAAGATGGTTGAAAAGAAGAAATTTCAACTCACTCTCTGCTGCTAGAAGAATGTTGGAAACAATACCGACTTCCATAGAGAGAAACAACAAGATATTTATAGACTTCTCGGTTGTCTGGTGTTTGGAAAAGCTAATAAACGCGATATATGCATTGAATGATGCTTACTACTCAACTCCAAAATGGTTTCAAAGTGATCTAAAAAAATTCAAATTAAAACCAAAGAACTGCAAGAAAAGATTTGATAAAATAAATGAACTGAATAACAACAAAGAAATACTAAAAAAGGTTAAGTTGATTGATAAGCTAATAAGCGATACAGAATTACTGGCAAACAAACAGATGAAAGGCCTTAAAATGAGAAGGAGACCAGTATCTACAGAAGAGGTTATTAAGCAAATAAAGAGGGTAAAGTGATTTTATGCCGAGAGTAGGGAGTGCTGTTTTGATTGAAAAGGATGGCAAGTATCTTCTCGGAAAAAGAAACAAACCTGATCATTCATATCAGGGGGTTTGGGTCATACCAGGCGGCGGTGTTCATGATAATGAGACCACTGAAGAAGCTGCTATCAGAGAGATAAAAGAGGAGACAGGTCTCGATATCAGGCTCAAAAAACTGGTATGTATAATGGAGATAATAGCCAAGGGTGTGGGGTACCATTCTGTTGTTTTCTTCTATCTGGCTGAGCCTCTATCAGAAAAAATTGAGGCTTCAGATGATCTATCAGAAGCGAAATTCTTTTATCCTAAAGAGATGGAAGAGTTAAGAATAGCGAGCAGCGCTGTACAGGTGTTGGGACACTTGGGCGTGAAAGTCAACGGAAAGATTGCAGACACTGTGGAGCATGTTCACGTTCTACATTCGTGTTCGTGAAGATTTATATCTCTTAGATACGAACCTACTTTATGAAAATAGGCATATGCGGAACCCATGGGACTGGGAAAACTTCTCTTGCCCATGCTCTGGTTGGAAAATTGAAAGAAAAGGGGCATGATGCTGGATTCATAGAAGAATCAGTGAGGAGATGCCCACTTCCTACAGGAACAGAAAAAAGAAACAGCGTTTATGCTCAGGCCTGGATAGCAGCAGACCAGATACAAAAAGAAATAGTCCATGGCCAGAGGCACGAGATATTGATCTGCGACAGGACAATAATAGACAACTATGCTTACTTCTTGTGGAATCTGAAGAGGTATAAAAAAGCTGATCTTGTTGTCAAAACTGTTCAGAATATGTTCAAAAACTGGAAGAACAGCTATGACTTTGTATTCAAACTCCCAATAATACCAAGGAAGCTTCAGAAGGACAAATTCAGAAGCAAAGATCCAAAGTGGCAGAGGGACATTGACAAGTTGATAGACAAGATAGTGAAGAATAACAGGATAAAAATTTACGAGCTTCCGGTTGAACCCAACAGGAAGAGGATTGAGAAAATTCTTAAAATGACAAAATTGTGATTAGCAGCTGATCCGTCCTCACAGTCAACAGAGGCCCCAGAACCAGTGATCTCATTTACCATATCACATGTTATGTTCTAATTGACTAGCAAAATAAAAACACATTTAAGTCATGTTTTCTAAATAAGTTTATGAAATTATTTTTTATCTTGTTGATAATTCTGATTTTTATCGGTGGTTGTGTTCAAACTGAGACAATATCCGAACCGATTATCACTTCAAATGGCAATGAATTTCTTTACGGGGATATCATCAACGTAACATTGATCAATACAATGAACGAGCCCGTATATCTTCATGGGTGCAACCAGTTTTTTATCGAGAGATGGACAGGAGAAGAATGGATTGGTCATTCACAGCTGCCAAATATAGCATGTTTTTTTATTGGAACTGCCAAGAGGGTTGATAAGAACCTCACTTTGGAGTATGTTACTGATTCAATAGGATTTTTCAGAGTAAGAGCTGAATATGGTATTGGTTGTGATGAAGATGAACCAGTAGGACCAGACTATTGTAGGAACACGTCTGTGATTTATTCAAATGAATTTGAAGTTAAAGCACATGGTATTGTTCTGGACTTAAAAGATTCTTACAACTTAGGCGAAGAAATTATTGTAAATGTATCAAACGATTTTCTCATGCCAATATACCTTGAGCATAGGGACTATGGATACAAGGATTATAACAATAGTTTCGGTGTCTATAAGTTAAGTAATGGTTCTTGGGAAAGGGTGGATATTGATGTTTTTTGTGCATGCCTCTGTGAGAAAATTCATCTCTATGGAGGATGCCCTATGTGCTATATCTATGCTACAGGTTGCGATAGATTTGACAAGAATATGAACTTCATATGGAACCAGGAATTCTATTATAAGGACAAAGCGTTTTTTGAGGGAGAACAAGAAGATTGTTTCAATCTAAAGAATGTAGAAAGAGGAGACTATAAGCTGGAATTTTGCTATCACAGTTCTTCTAATTGTGACGATCTGCCTGTCTGCATGTCTAGAGAATTTGAGATAAACTAATACATCTTCCCTTCTTCTATAGTTATGACTTTCCACTCATCATCTTCCTTGTTTAAAACAACTTCATATTCAATGAAGGGGGTGATATAAAATGGTCTTGAAAATTTATTTAATTGAACTAATAAACAGGTATAGATTCAAATAATACATCTCCTGTCAATGTGTCTACATAATACCCAGTTTCATCATCATAATCTGACAGCTGTCTAATTTGTAATTAGGATGGTTTTTAATCTTTAAAAAGAAATAATTATATATGCTCTTGCGCCTCGTCCCTCTGGGCAATGTGCCTTCTAAGATGTTGGAAGAGCTCTCTTCTGAACTCAGAGATTTAGTGAGAATGAGATGTAAAATACTATCCCCTGTTACTGTTCCTAAGGAGGCGTTCAACCAATGGAGGAAACAGTATGACGCAGAAAAAATATTAGCTATTCTCTCTAATAACCCAGAAACAAGATTCATAGACGCCTCAATACCCACACTGGTAGTGACAAATGAAGATATCTACTACAAAGGCTTAAGGTTTATATTCGGGTTGGAAGAGCCGTTAGAAGGTACATTAATGGTCTCCTTGGCCAGACTAAAGCCTGAGTTTTATGATGAAAGACCAAACCCCTTCAGATTGACAGAAAGGGTTATAAAGGAAAGTATGCATGAAATAGGACATTACGTCGGGCTTGATCATTGCAGGCATCCCTGGTGTATAATGTCGTTTTCCTCATCTGTGAATGAGATTGACAAAAAAAGAAAAGAATTTTGTAAGGACTGTAACATTAAAATGGCTGTAAAGGGAGTAAATCTAGAGTGATTTTATGGAAAAATATTCTGTGTTCCATGGGAGGTTTCAGCCTTTCCATCTGGGTCATTCAGAAACCGTTAAACTATTATTAAAACAAGAAGAAGATTTAATTATTGCTATTGCAAATCCTTATCCTAAGAATACAATAGATTTTAAAACTTTTGCATTAGAGAAAAACCCATTTAATTTCTGGGAAAGATATAGAATGATACATGAATCTTTGATTGCTGAAAAAGTTGATATGAATAGAATTATGATCATTCCTTATTATTTTGCTGGTCTGTTTTCTGAAGAAAAATGTACTAACTATGAACCAACAATTGATAAACTAAATGTTTATATAAACATAGTAACTGATTGGGATATAGAAAAAATAGATCTTTGGAAAAAGTATTACAAAGAACTTAAAATTATTGAACACCCTATTAAGGTAAATGATATTTTGATTACAGCAACGGAGATTAGAAAAAGGATGAGAAACAATGGGAATTGGAAAGAAATGGTTCCTGAGGCTGTTACAAAAATAATAAAAGAGATGGATCTTATAAAGAGGGTAAAGTGATTTTATGATAAAAGGAGAACTTAACGAAGAGAGAGTAGTGATCTGGGATTTGGAAGAGGGTAAGAATATTTTTGAAAATGGATGGTATGGGAAACTCAAAGAAGACGGGTTGGAGTTATCGCTAGTAGAAGCTGTTTATCTTGTTCAGAAGAAGAAGATTTCTGTAAAAAAAACAGCCTTCAAAAAATTGTTTGACCATGCGATGAAGATCGACAAGAGATTCAATATTAGATATACTGTTTACAAAGACCTCAGGGAAAGGGGTCTTCCAGTCAGGACTGGGTTCAAGTTTGGCTGCGACTTCAGAGTTTATGAGAGGGGTGTCAAACCAATAAAAAGAGGGCCCAAATCTGCCAAGGAACACACGAAGTGGGTTGTATTTGCTGTTCCTGAGGATCACACCTGCTCGTTCCAAGAACTGTCCCGGGCCGTGAGGTTGGCTCACAACATAAGAGCCAACATGCTGTGGGGTATTGTGGACAACGACGGTGACTGCACTTACTATGAGATCAAGTTTATTAGTCCGTGATGTTTTATATTAACAGAAATATCATAATTCATAAACCAGGTGATCAAATGTTAGTGAAAGATATAATGTCTAGAACAAAGTCAACGCTTTCTCCTGACGACAATGTCCAGAAGTTCATCTCAATGATGAAAAAATATCACGTACAGGAAGTTCTTGTTCTTGATAAGAAAAAGTTACTAGGAGAAGTCAACTACAAGAGTCTGGCCAAGAAAAACATCCCTGATCCATCAAAGACAAAAATAAGGAAGGTCATGAGTTCAATGCCCCCGTCAGTCTCTCCAGATACTGATGTGGACGAGGCAACTGAACTTATATTCAATACGGGCGTCAGGGCATTGCCTGTTGTAGAAAAAGGAGTTGTCAAAGGTGTAATAACAAGCCATGATGTTGTGGATGCGGCTTCTAAGACAGCAATATTCAGGCAGACCCCTGTTAAGAATATAATGGTAGAACCAATCCTGATAAAAGAAGAAACTGAAATAGGGAAGGTAAGGGTCCTGATGAGAGAGAAAAATATCTCTAGATTACCTATTATAGACAAAGACGGCAAGCTAAAGGGAATGGTTGCTGTCTATGATCTGTTGAAGGCTGTAAAACCAAAAGAGAGAATGGGATGGTATTCAATGGCAGCTGAGATGGACAGGATAATGAGAATACCTGTCTCAACTATAATGGACTTGACTCCAGTGACCATCGGAACAAAAAGCTCATTGAGTGAAGTAGCGTCCCTGATGTCCAGAAAGAATACAACTGGGATTGTTGTTGTCGATAACAAAATCCCGAAAGGGATAATCACCACTAAAGATTTACTGGAAGTCTTGGTTTCTCAAATAAAACCTGAAGGGGTCTACTATCAAATAGTCGGTCTGACAGATGAGGACAGTTTTGTCATGGACACTGTTGACAGGATGATAAGGGATTCTATCAGAAAAATATCACACACATATGACCCAGAATTTTTCTTCCTTCACGTTAAAAAACATGAGACTGGTTTGAGATCCAAAACAAAATATTCAATTAGAGCAAGATTAAGAACTAATAAGGGAGTTTTCATGAGCAAGGCCTGGAAATGGGACCTAAGAGATGCTGTCGGGGATGCTCTCGACAATCTTGAGAGGATTGTTTTTAAGGAAAAAGATATTAAAAGGCAGAAAAGAAATAAACGTAAGACCAGAAGGACCAGGTGATTGTGATTCAAAAAAAATGTGATAAATGCGGGAAGTCTGTCAAAGAAGTCGGCAGACTGACAAAAGTTAAGATCGGTAGCTTGCAGCAAAAAGTATGCAAAAACTGCAAGAAAAAAATGCGAATATCTTATAGGTGATTCATTGACAACTTATCTGATATGCGAAAAGTGTGGAACCTGTCTCACTGAAAACAACGTTGACTCAACTGGAACAGGGGTGTTTACACTGACCTTTACTTGTGAAAACTGTAAGAATAGAGATGTTTTGAAGTTCCCTGGATTGAAAATTAGCAAACCGAGAATATGATCATTTCATCCATCTGTCTTCCCATTTTCTCATTTCTTTATTTGGGATGTTCTTTATTCTTCTCTTGACTATTTTCTCCATATGATCTCTTAGAAAGGCTAGTGTGTAGACAATGCCGAAAGCCAAACCGAACAAGTGAGCTGCATATGCTATTTGACCAGGAGCAAAGAGACCGATAAAATCACCAACTGCCCAAACAACTACTGCTAAAATCATCGGCATCGGGATCATTCCCACAAAAACTCTTAATCTTGGTCTCACGATAGCTAGGGATCCCATTATACCATAGATAGCTCCAGACGCTCCGAGAGCAGCCTCATAAAATATTAGCGCACCTACACTGGCAACTAGTCCTGATATAAAGAATATCAGTAAGAAATTTTTAGTTCCAACCACTTTCTCTAATATTGAACCGAACAAAACCAGAGCAAACATATTATAGAATAAATGAGAAAAGCTTCCGTGCAAAAATATCGAAGATAACATTGTCCAGGGCCTTTGTAATACTTGAGACGAAACTAAGACTAAGTCTTCTGTGAACGTTGGTATTACGTTCTGAAGAACAAAAGCAACCACGCAGATTATTGCTATTTTGAGTGCCCACCATTGGAAAGTTTGTCTCATTGGAGATCACTTATAAGTTTATGTTAGCTCTTTGTCGTACTGTGATTCATATTTAAATTTTCCGGACTTATATATCTATTACCTATGAGTGAGGCAGCGCCAAGCATTGGGATTATACTTGATGTCGATGGAACTATTATTGATAAAACTAAGGCGAAACGTTGCGCTAGGTTGGCTCTTCTTGAATACATGAAAGAAGAAATTGATTCTAATATCGTTCCTGAAAGGGATGTATATGAAATACAAAAGATCTATCAAAAAAAGAGGGAAGAATATCCTAAAGCTGAAGAGAGGATAGAAAGAGAAATAAGAACATTTGCTGAATATTGTGATGATAGGAGTTATATTCTTAAATTCTCAGATCTAGAAAATATGAGAAGAATATTTTTTGAGAATTATCTGAAAGAAGAAAATTTCCACGATGAGGTTGAAGAAGCCTTCAAAAGGCTTAGTGATGGTGGATATTCTTTAGGTGTTAATACAGCCTGTAATACGGTTGTTGGAAATGTTATGAGAAAGTGGGAACTATTCCAGAGACATATTGGTAATAGAATGACGGTTGCCGAAGAAATAGGTATCTGGGAGAAAAATGAAGAAAGTCTTCAACATACCATGTCTCTATTTGAAGAGGAGCCAGATGTTTGGATATATGTTGGTGACCGTTACCATGACTTTGTTGGTACTAACAAAATGAAAGATGTCTACGGTGTTTTGGTAGATAGAGAAGAGTTGTTCGCAGAACTTACTTTTGAGAATGCACCAGATTTTGTTGTGGGCGATCTTACTGGTATTGAGAGTGTTATCCAGAGTATAAAGGACAAATTCGCTCAAGCTCTTGAATCTTGATTCTCTTCTGATTCATGTCGTCTCTAAATCTGACAGTAACTGTTCCGTCTTTCATAGTGTCATAATCTATTGTGACACAAAAAGGAGTACCAATTTCATCCTGTCTGGCGTATCTTCTTCCAATAGAACCAGACTCGTCAAAGAAAACGTCAAACTTGTCCTTCAACATGTCGAAGACCTCTCTTGCCTTCTCGTTCAACCCGTCTTTGTTGACCAGAGGAAAGACCGCTAACTGATATGGGGAGATCTCTTTAGAGAGTTTCAAAAACATTCTCTTGGAATCGTCCCTGAGGCCAACATCTAGGAGAGCCAACAATAATCTATCAACACCCATGGAATCTTCCCAGACCCAGGGTAATATTTTTTCGTTACCGTCCATAACACTCAAATCAGTCTCGCTTCCTTCTGAATGAGATCTCAAATCATGGTCTGTTCTGTAGTGGTTTGCAATTATCTCTGTCCACCCCAGGGATGTTTTAACTTCCAAATCCCAGGCTGATTTTGCATAAAATGGTTTTTCCTCGGGGCCTATCTCCCTTAACCTAGTCAACTCCCTAGGTATTCCGATCCTCTCAAAGAACTGTAGATGTAGTGAAAGATAGTATGCTTCTATCTTGCTCCTGAATATTTTTTTGTTGAGAGCTTCCTCGCAGCTCATCTCCTTGATGTCGTCCTCTTTTCCGAGAAGGGCGAACCTTATCTTGTAATCCTTAATCTCCTTGTATTTTTCAAAATCATCTTCTTTTTTTGGATTGAAAAAAACTTCTACTTCTGCTTGTGTGAATTCCCTTGTCCTGAATATTGCGTTCCTAGGTGATATCTCGTTTCTGAATGACTTCCCTACCTGAGCAATCCCTATTGGCAATTTTGATCTCGAGACCCTGTATACCAATGGAAAGTCGATAAATATGGACTGGCAGGTCTCTGGCCTCATGTAGAGAACTTCATCTTGTTTTGGACCAATGAAAGTCTTCAACATCAAGTTGAACATTTCTGTACTGGAAAATTCCGAACCACATGGACATTTTATTTTGTTTTCTTTAATCAGTTTGTCGAATTCTTCGGGTTTCATTGCCTCAGGTACTATTTTTCCTGTCTTATCCTGGATCAGTTTGTCTGCCCTGAATATTTTTTTACATTTCTTGCATTCGACAAGCGGGTCTTGAAAACTTGACAGATGACCAGAACTCTTGAAGACATGCATGGGCATTATCTGGGCTCCGTCAATCTCTACCATGTCGTCTCTCTTTACGATGTGACTTCTCCACGCATCTATGATTTTTCTTTTAAGGGCTGTGCCCAACGGGCCATAGTTCCAGAAGCCAGCTACCTGCTGGTATATCTCTGCAGATGGCCAGAAGAACCCTCTTCTTTTAGCAAGCTCTTCAACTTTTTCTATTGACATAGGAATAAGTTAGGGTTTTGAATTTATATTGTTTCTGGGTAGGGCAGCAGAACTGTCCACCAGATTTATATATCATTAGATACCACTATTAGATAGTGATTAAAATGGTAGAGATGATAAAACTGTGGCAAGAACGAACTGAAGGTCTTGCTAGATCTATCTCTATCTGAAAAGGAAAAGCTGATTCTTTCTGAAATAATTGAGGGTAAGACATTCTCATATGTTGTTAGGAGACTGTCTAAAAATTACTCTGAGAGTACTGTTAAGTATATTTTGAGGAAATTGAAAGGAAAGGGACTGATTAATTGCGGGTCCTCTGACGATAGGGGGATCCCGGTTTCTTATACTATTCTAGGTTCTAGGGTCTGTGAAATACTGGGGTCATCGTCTAATGGGAGGATGGCGGTCTCCAATTCAGTTGGGGAGAGGAGTTCTTCTATGACTGGGAAAACCGCTGACGGGGGTTCAAATCCCTCTGACCCCACTAAACGAGGTGGTGAAAATGCCTAGAATGACAAAAAGCCTTAATGGGTCTGACAGGATATCAAAGAAGGCTTTTGTATATTTCTGCAGACAAGTAGGAATAGATCCTCAAAGATTTCTTGATGATTGTTATAGAACTGAGACAGCCGTTGATGTTGAATTAACCTACCCAACAATAGTCATCAGTCTAGACCAGAATCCCATAGCTACTCTATCATGTAAGAATGGTACCGACCATGTAGGAGGGTTTGTTCCCAGATCATTCGAGGACAAGGACTCAGTTTTAGATTATATTGATAAGAAAAAGCTAAACTATTCGCAAGAATCCCATCCTAGAGAAAAATACGCACCACAGATACCAAAAACAACACCAGATGATTCTGCTAGAGAGGTTATAGAATCTTTCTTAGAATATCACTCTAAGTTTGGTGGCGACTGCTTACTTCCGTCACCGCTTTGTAATGACTCATTCCCCAGCACTTTCAATGCAAGTGGATTTCACGAACAAATCATAAATCTTCACAGGGGTGGTAGAAGTTTTCCAGCTGATGGAAGGAAGCTATATGGTGTTGATGCCTGCGCGAGACATGTTGATGTCAATAGTGATGATGAAATGCATAAGATCTATTTCCACATGGCAATCTATGCTGAATCTATTAGGAGAGGGAAGGATCATAGAGGTGATTTCACAAATCCGGCGGAGGACCAACAGTTCTTTGATTTCCAGGAAAAGGTAACTGGTCAGTTCTTTGATTATATAACCTCAGAAGGCTTGGATATGGATAATATATACATAACATTTTTTGGTGGTGGGACTGTTGGTGGTGGTAAGAAAGATGGTATCAGCAGCAGAGACGATCTTCTCGGAGCAACTTATGACTTCAGTCGTGATGATGGTGGTGTTGCTGCTGCTCTAAAATATGTTGATAGGAGTAGGTTGACTCCAGTTCACTCAATAGAAAACATAGACATCAATTCTGTCACAGGGAGCTTAGTTGGTCCTAGAATGGAAGTTTCTTATGGAAATTTTGAAATAGCAACAGTTGTTTTTGATTATTATGAGGTGACAGAGGAGGGAAAACTAAATCCAATCAATTATCTTGGCGGTTATGCGATTGGGATCGAGAGGCTACTTGCAGCCAAGACTGGTGGCGACCTCTACAATAGAGGTGTGGTAGCAAAGGGAGAGAAGATATTAAGTCATGTGTTGGAAAATGAGGACGGTTGCCTGCCAGTTGTAAAAGCTCCTCTAATGAAGCCTAGGGTCAGGCAATTGTTGTCAACAACAGAAGCTCTTCTCCATATATGCACTGTGCCCGAGGGGGATGTATTAGGTACCAGAAGAAGAACATACATGAATCAGATGAGAAAAGCTGTACTAAAATCTGCCGAAAGCCTTGGTCTTATTCAACCAAGTCCGTTTGGTTTTGAAAAAAGGGGATTAACAGAGTTTGTAGTTGCTTATAGTGACATAATTGAAGAATCGCTGCCTGAAGAATATAACAAAACAAACCCTGGCGGTGTCTTGGAGGTGCTTGGAATTGAGTGAGTTTCTGAGTTATGATAGAATAGGCAATCGTGACGGGGATGTTTGTGTGATTTTACCATCATTAAGTTTTGATGTGAAGATGTTCCAAAAAAAGATTAATGATCTTCCCATAAAACGTGATATTTTTATCGTATTTTATAAAGGATTTGGAAAGTCTAGTGGAAATTTCCCAGGGAGCAAAATATTGGAAATAGTAGATAAAACTATAGAACGCATTGAATGTGTTAGTGGAAAAAATGTGAAAATGATAATTGGAGATAGTTATGGTGGGTTGATTGCTCTTGGTCTGTTAAAAAAATATGATAAACATAGGTATGTTGATGTGGTTCTGACCAGTCCGTTGATAAGCTTTAACAGACTTGACAAAGATCCTGAATCCAGTCAGTCAAAAGAAGGTTTTATTAGGTATATCAGGAAACACGAATTGATTAAAAGAGTTGGAAATAAAAGTTTGTTGAGCTTGACGGATCACGTGCAGATAAATGACCCCTTTGTTACAACCCTGAAAAACAAGGGCATCAGAATTTATCATTATCTGAATGACAAGAACTTGGGGTTTTCTGTCTCTAAAAAATTCAGTTTATTAAATGGGATTGAATTGACTAGAGTCCAGGGGAACAAGCATGGTCTATGTAATTTTGACAAAAATGTGATTGAAAACATCTTAATAAATATTTAAGTAAGAAAACCAATTTAGTAAAGGTGAGAAAATGAAGGTAACTCCATACGAAGTCCAAGGTGAGATAGATTATGACAAACTCATCAAGGAATTTGGCACAAAACCGATCACAGATGAGCTACTCGAGAGAATAAAAAAACACACCGGAGAACTTCATGAAGTCTTAAGAAGAAAAATATTCTTCTCCCACAGAGACCTAGACTTAATTCTCAATGAATATGAGAGGGGGAATAAATTTGTTCTTTATACGGGGAGAAAACCTTCTGACAATGTTCATATCGGCCATCTGCTCGTATGGAAATTCACAAAGTTTCTACAGGATAAATTTAATGTAGAACTTTACTTCCAGATGACAGATGACGAGGAGTTCCTGTTCAAGAAGAGATCTCTGGAGGAGGCAAACAAATTTGCATATGAGAATGCGCTAGATGTGATAGCCTGCGGGTTTGATCCAAAGAAAACAAAGATAATCATAGATACAGAATATATCAAGACTATGTATCCGATTGCTCTGAAGGTTGCAAAACACCTCACGCTTTCGACATCAAAGGCAGTGTTTGGTTTCAAGAACGACAACAATGTCGGACAGGTGTTTTTCACATGCATGCAATCGGTTCCAGCATTACTTCCCTCAGTATTGAAAGGCGAACCTACTCAAGTGTTGATTCCCCATGCAATTGACCAGGATCCTCACTTCAGAATAACTCGGGATATTGCGCCTAAACTAGGTTTCCCAAAACCCGCATCAATACACTCGATATTTCTTCCTGGACTAAAAGAGGGGGGCAAGATGTCTGCTTCGGATCCGATGTCAGCTATTTTTGTTACAGACACGCCCGAACAGATAAAGAAAAAAATAATGAATGCATTTTCCGGGGGAAGGGAGACAACAGAAGAGCATAAAAAACTCGGCGGTAATCCTGACATTGATATTCCGTTCCAATATCTCAGAATATTCTTTGAGCCAGATGATGTTAAACTGAAAAAAATATATGACGATTATAAAGCTGGGAAGATTCTCTCTGGCGAGATGAAACAAATATGTCTAGAAAAAGCGATCGAATTCATAGAAGACCATCAGAAAAAGAGGGAAGGATCTAGAAAAGTTGTTGATAAGTTCATTCTTAGGGATTAGTGCAAGATTTTTGCGCATCAGGTTTATATATCAGTACCACTAATTAATAGTTAAAGGTGTTAAAGGTGTTGCCGAACCAATTCAAATCAGCAAAGAGAAGTTATTGAAGGTTTTGATAGCTGATTCTATAAACAAGACCCAAGAAATAATTCTAAAAGAGATCATGAATCTTGAAAGAGGACTCACCATTACTGCATTGGTCAGAAAGGTTTCTAAGAGATATAAGATCGCTGAATCTACGTTGAGATGGAATATCGAAAAGTTAAAGTCGCTTGGTCTTCTGACTTGCGGAACTTCAGAAAAAAGAGGGGTGCCTGTTAAACTGAATGGTTCTGGCAGCCTTCTGCTGGAGATACTTCGGGGCCGTAGCTCAGCGGGAGAGCGCAGCACTGAAGATGCTGTTGTCGTGCGTTCAAATCGCACCGGTCCCGCCAAAAAACGAGGTGATGAGAATGGGTGATGGAAACCAATTTATGATGATTTTGTGATAGGTCGTTCTGGGAGACTACAACTAGAAGAATCCAAAAACACCTGGATGGGTTATGGTATAGTTCCTACAAACGAGCCAGATATAATATCCATAGATATACTCCCTTATCTTCTCTGGTCAGAGAACTATTCTATAAAAAACGATTCTAGACACACTGTGATAATTGCAGATGAGTTAGCAAAATATAATGGGCTAGATGTCGAAGAGGCTAGAGAAGTTGGTCGTAAGAAAAAGTGTGGTGTGTCTAGTATTTTGAGACATCATGGATTAAGGAATATAGATGTATTGTGTTGGAACGATATATCATCTACCGGTTCGTATCAAAAGATATTAAAACATGTTAAAAAAGTGAATGAGTCAATTCAGGCAGATGATAATTATAGAAGAAAGTTGATTAGTTATGTGCCTAAGAGACATAGAGATAACGATCTGGGATATGTTTTCGAAGAAACATCTTCTACCATTTATTTCTCTAAAAGAGGCATACCGATTAAAATCGGGTGGGATAGAGAGAGAATGTTTGACAAAGCTACACGTGTAGTTATCCAACATGACTTGTCAAGATCTGAATTGGGAAGAGTTGAACTTGAGGCTATTTACCTTGATGGTGGTTACAATATAGATTCAAGATCAAGGAAAAGTGTAACAGCACCATACATAACGGCAACAGGACAACGGAGAATAAACTATGGTGATTCTAGGAACGATGTCTTAGAAAAATTGAAGAGAAGCGGTATTGTCTACAGAAATTGGTGTGGATTGATTTTGGATATGCTGGGGAAGAGACCACTGAGTGAGGATGGTATTCCTGATGCAATTTATAATGAGATAGTCGAACCTATTGAGGTGTTAGAATGATCCATCCCAACAAACAGGTTCAACGATATATGAAAACAAATGTAGGTGGATATGTGGACAAAACGGTTTCCAAACCACACGGACTGAGATATGATTTAGGTGAAACTGATTTGACACCCTTAATACTGAGAGATATCCTAAGAGAAATAGATTTGAAGGGGTTAGTGAAACAGTATCCAGACTCTTCTTATACCAAACTGTTATCGGCGATCTCAAAAAAATACAACCTGCATAAACAATGCATCACAATCGGGACTGGCGCCAATGAAATTATAGAGCGTATCGCAAGAACTTATCTAGACCAAGATGACCGTTGTGTGATTCTCCATCCGACATTCTTCCGCATAGAAGATGCCACCCTTAGATATACTAAAAATGTTGTTGACATCTACCTGAAGGAAGAAAATGGCTATAGAATAGGAGATGATGAAATCGAAAGAATGAGAAATCTAAACAAGATAAGGCTAATTTGGATATGCACACCAAACAATCCAACAGGGACAATAACTCCACTAAGTCGTATAAAACAGATGGCAGAAATGCATCCAAAGACACTGATATGTGTAGATGAGGTATATGGGGAGTATGTCAAAAGTCCAAGCTCGTCTACGATCATAAAAGATTATAAGAATCTGATAGTGATACGTTCATACTCCAAAGCACTCGGTCTATCTGGACTGAGGGTGGGATATGGTTTGGGAAATGAGAATTTGATGATCCCGCTGAACAGAATGAGGCTGGAGTTCCCTGTAAACGGTCTAGCCTCAGAAATCGCACATAGTTTACTTGAAAATAGAGATTATATCAAGGGTCTTGTTGATAAGATATCGTCTGAACGGGCATGGGTAGAGGATGAACTATCTAAGACTGATGGCATGTCTTACATTCCATCTGAGACCAACATAATGTTGATTAGGCATAAAAATATAGACTTATACAAGCAGTTATTGAAGAAAGGAATATTAGTAACAGACATGAATAATCTCAAAGGTGTGGAAGGCAAGAAATACGTGAGGATAACAATAAAACATAATCATGATGAGAATGTAATTTTAGTCAATAAACTTAAAGAACTCGCAGAGAACCAATCATGTTAAAGTTTTAAATTAGCATGATAAAATAGTCTAAGTGAGATTATGTACAAACTAACGCAAGAGGGTAAGGATTATTTAGAAAAGGGGCTTCCAGAAAGGAGATTGTTAGAATTATTGCTCTCTGGTGAAAAAACAATGCAAGAATTAAGGACATTTCCAAATGTGTCGATAGCAATCGGATGGGCAAGAAAAAACAACTGGATAAAGATAATTGAAGGTAAAGTTTCGATCACAGACGACGGTAAGAGATTTATAGACAATAAAACTTTGTTGGAAGAGGCCCTGCAAAAAATAAAAGTGTCTGGAAACGCTGATGAAGAAAACGTTAAATCTTTGTTAAGCAGGAACCTGATTGAAGAGGAAAAGGAAGCAAGAATTGAAGAACCAGTGAAAAGAAAGGTAGGATTCTTAGAAAAGATCGGGCTGGTTAAAAGGAAATTCCCAGTTGAGATTCAGAAACCTGATCCAGGAGAAGTCAAAATAACAACTGAGATAAAGCAAGTAAAGGATATAGCTCAGCTGACACCTGAACTAATAAAATCCGGCCAGTGGAAGAAATATCCATTCAAGAAATATGATGTAACAACTCCTGCCCCTAAGTTAATAGTTGGAAAGAAGCAGCCTTACATACAATTTATAGAAGATATTCAAGACAAACTGGTCGGTCTCGGATTCAAGGAGATGACAGGACCGCTAGTAGAAACTTTCTTCTGGAACTGCGACGCTCTTTTCATGCCGCAGGACCATCCAGGAAGAAGTGTTCATGATGTTTTTATGGTAAAGACCCCATCTAAAGGAAAGTTGCCTGACAAGAATCTGGTGGCAAGAGTCAAAGCAACCCACGAAGGCGGGTGGGTAACTGACAGCACTGGGTGGGGAGGTGTCTGGAGTGAGGAAGAGTCCTCTAAACTATTGATGAGATCTCAGGGAACTCCAATGTCAGCCAGAACCCTGGTTGAACACGGCGACAAACCTGGTAAATTCTTCTCAATAAGCAGACAATATCGGTATGATGTCATTGATGCAAAACATCTGATAGAATTTGACCAGTGCGAGGGGATAGTTATCGGTGAGGGTCTTAACTTTAGAAATCTTCTTGCCATGTTGAAAGAATTCGGTAAAATGGTCGGCGTTAAGGATGTTAAGTTCAAGCCTGGATACTTCCCGTTCACAGAACCGTCTGTTGAGCTGTTTATGAAGTTTCCAAAATTTGGTTGGGTAGAAATAGGCGGTGCTGGTTTGTTCAGACCTGAGGTGTTGAGACCTCTGGGAATTGAGAAATCACAAGTATTGGCCTGGGGACTTGGTCTGGGGAGACTAGCCATGATAAAGCTTGGTATAGATGACATAAGACATCTTTATTCAGATGATCTAGGATTTTTGAGGAATGCTCCTGTGGTGAAATAAAATGAAAAGCGCTTTGGTTGTGGTGGACGTCCAGAAATACTTCATTACTAGACCTACAAAAGATGTAGCTAAAAGAATACTAAGGTTCATAGAAAAAAATAGAGACAAGTTCGATTTTATAATATTTCTAAAATTCGTAAACAAAAAGAGATCTAGCTTTGTAAAATATCTTAAATGGAAAGGAATGATGTGTGGACGTGATACGGAGCTGATAAAGGAGCTGAATGGAAATAAGAAAATAGTCTTTGAGAGGTTTACATATTCTGCTTTTAATAAAAAGAGCTTTGTAGAATTTCTGAAAAGAAATAAAATAAAGAAACTGTTTTTATGCGGTTTTGATACAGATGCCTGCATTACCTTTAACTTGGTGGGTGGGTTTGATCTTGGCTATGATATCAAAGTCATTAAAGATTTGTGTATGAGTCATTATGGAAAGAAGTATCATGACTATGCCATAAAGTTTATGGAGAAAAACTTTTGTAAAGAAATGATAATAAAATCCAGTTCGGTGAAATAAATGCCTGTGATTATAATTCAAAAAGATGATTTGTTGAACTTAATAGGAAAAAAACTATCAGACGAAGAAATAGAAAAGATATTGTTTATGCTTAAAGTAGAGACTGAATTCAAAGACAATGACATAGAATGCGAACTAAATCCTGACAGACCGGATATGTTTTCTGTAGAGGGAATAGCCAGAGCAATGAAAGGTTTCCTAGGAATTGAAACTGGAATCCCAAAGTACAAAACAATGAATGGAACTATTAAGGTGAAGTCAGAAGACGTAGAACTCAGGCAACATTTCGGCTTAGCTGTAATCAGAAACGTTGAACTAACAGATGAACTTGTAAAAAGTTTGATGCAATTACAAGAGAAACTAAATGAAACTATAGGTAGAAAAAGAAGAAAAACCGACATCGGTGTTTTTGACCTAGATAAAACAAGACCACCTTATGTTTACACCTTCATGAAACCAGAGGACATAAGATTTGTTCCCCTTGGATTTGAAGAAGAGATGAGCGCAGACGAGGTGCTGGAAAAACATCCCAAGGGAATAAAATACGGCCATATAATAAAAGAGTTTGATAAATATCCTGTTCTGGTCGATGCTAACAAGAAGATACTGGGTTTGATACCAGTGATCAATGCTGATTTCGACAAAGTGACGCCCGAAACAAAGAACTTGTTGATAGATGTTATCGGACTGGACAAAAGATACGTTGAATATGTTCTTAACATACTGGTCTCAAATATTGCAGAACGTTCTGGCATAATTGAAACTGTTAAAGTTGGGAGAATCAAAACACCAAATCTGGATCCAAAACAACAGGTCATAGAAGTTGGTTATGTTAATGAAATATTGGGACTGGACCTAAAAGAAAAGGAAATTGCCGAGATACTTGAAAGGATGAGATACACTGTTGTCAAGCTTAAAGGTGGGAAAATAGATGTTCTCATTCCACCATTCAGGACAGACGTCATGCATCCAATTGATATTGTGGAAGATGTCGCGATTGGCTATGGGTATAACAACATAGAACCGATTATTCCGAAAGTCCCGACAGTGGGCGGTTTGTCGGAAGTTCAAAGAATGTCAAGAAAAGTGAGAGAGTTGATGGTCGGGCTGAGTTTTCAGGAATATGTCGGGATGGTTATAACAAATCCTGAGAATAATTTTGGCAAGATGAAGATTAAAGAACATGAATCAGTTGAAATTCTTAATCCTGCTTCCAGTGAATACAATATGTGCAGAACTTGGTTGTTGCCGAGTTTGTTAAAGGTTCTGTCTGCCAACAAACACAGGGACTATCCACAGAAAGTCTTTGAAGTCGGGGATTGTATTCTGATCGAAGACGGAAAAACAAAGGATATCAAAAAACTCGCTGGGGTCGTCTCTTATGACAATGCTAACCTGACAGAGATGAAGTCAATAGTGGAGTCGGTCATGAGTAATATGGATCATAAAGTCGAGGTGAGACCTCTTGACCATGAGTCTTTCATTGAATCCAGGTGCGGTCAGATAATTGTTAATAATAAACCGGTCGGTTTTTTTGGGGAGATCCATCCAGAAGTTTTAATTTCGTGGACACTGGAAAAGCCTGTGATAGCATTTGAAATTGATTTGGGTGGCATATAGTGGATACATTGTTTCATTTTCTGTTCCCAATAATAGCAGCTCTAGCTTCCAGAGTCCATCTGAGACATCCTCTTAGGTCAATCCTGTTAGCTGGGATCATAACTGTCCTTATAGATGTTGATCATTTTGTTGGAATTGGTCTAGAGAGGGCATTGTTTCATAACATCTTCGTGACATTTCTCATACCAGCGGTTCTTTTGATACTGTCCTTTAGGTTTAGAACTAGCAAATATGTTAAAGGGTTTTTTGTGCTTCTTTTGATATTTCTCTCAAGTCACTTGTTCTTAGATTTATTTACAGAGGGTCCGGGTGTGGCTCTTCTCTTTCCGTTCGATACAACATATTATGCTGTTAATTTTTGTCTTAACGTCCCAGTCACAAGTCAATTTGTGACAGAAGCCTGCATGGCCTCTTCATTTGGCGTTGGTTTATTCTTATTTTTTGTAATTATAGTTCTACCATGTTACTATATAGATGAAATAATAGAACATATCGGAAAATCTAGAAAAAAAGCGAAAAGGTAGTGAAAGGTATCACAAAACCTAGTATTGATCCTGCGAAAACCTGATATATGTCATGTCTTTTCAGCTTTAGCCTACACCAACCAACCAATGGTATCAGAAGATAGAGAACATAAAAATGTTTTTGGAAAAATGATGCTATTGTCACTGCCGAAATAAAACCTATCATGTGCGCGCTTATTTTCCAATGGTATCTTATGGAATATGTCAGAAGAGCGATCACAATATATATAATACTGACGAAGAGAAGCTCCCAAGAAACTCCTATCAGGTAATAGAGAATAATAAATGCAAAGGTCACCACCGATGATGATATGAAGAATTTTTTATTCTCTTCCTTTATTCTCCTTCTGACTATGAGATGTGATATACCAAATGTTATTGAACACGTCATTACAATCAATAAGTTCTGAAATAACATATTTCCAACGAAAAATGTTATATAGAAAAAACAAAGTGCTATCGGCACCAGTGGAAAGAATAATATCTCAATTGCTGAAGCAAATTTCTTTGAATTCATTATCAGGACCATTTAAAAAATCTTTTGAACCAAGGTTTTTTTATCCTCGCCCTTCTTCGTCTTTCTCCTGCTATTTTCCCTGCAAGCCTCTTGAACCTTAGAGATGACCTGCATCCCGGCCTGTAATTGACAACAGGAACTTTCAAAGAAATGGATTTGGGTATTGATAAATCTTCTGGTATTATTGTTAGAATAGGGACTTCCAGCATGTCTTCTATTTCATCTAACGGGAGTTCGTATGATTTTCCCCTGAATCTGTTGACTATTGCTCCCATCACCTTTGTTCCGTAGTCTTCTGCCAGTCTTATTGTTTTTAATGCGTCTGTCACGGCTGGCAGTTCTGGATTTGTGACTATTATTAGTTCATCTGCCACATCTATTGCAGCCTGCGCCTCCTTTCCCAAACCAGCTGCTGCATCCACTATGATTATATCGGCTTGTCCCAAGAGATTCCATAATACTCTTTCTAGTTTCTTGACGTTGACGTCTTTCATCGCATCTATTGAAAGAGAGGCTGGAACTATCCTCAATCCCGAAGGATGATGATATATTGCTTCGTTCACGTCGCGGTCTTTTCTCAGAACATCGTGTATTGTTGTTGGGTAGAAAGGTATCCCTAAATGCAAACTTAGGTTTGGGGTGGTTACGTTTGCGTCTAGGATTATCACATTTTTCCCTTTTTGTAACAGCGCTGCTCCTAGGTTTGAGACTGTTGTTGTCTTTCCAACCCCGCCTTTTCCAGATATGACTGTAAGTATTCTGGTCATTGAGAAATAATTGTCTAGTTAACAATAAATAGTTAATTATTGGGTTTCTGAAAGGGTAAGTCTAGTTAAACATTAGTTTTTTATTGATTGAGATCTAATTTTCTTCATGGCAGAGAAACTTTTCTACCAAGACCAGTACATGAAAGAGTTTGACGCTAAGGTTGTCAAGATAGACGGCAACAAAATTATTCTTGATAAAACCTGCTTCTACCCAAGAGGCGGCGGTCAGGTCGGTGATACAGGCGAGATAAACGGAACCAGAGTCATTGATACTCTTAAGAACGGGGAAGTGTTTCACATCATAGAAGGCGAGCCGAGTTTTAAAGAGGGGGACGAAGTTCACTGCAAGATTGATTGGGAAAGAAGGTACAAGATAATGAAACTGCATTCTTCTGCTCATATTGTTTTTTATTTCATGCAGGAAGTTTTTGGTGACCAGTGCAAGCCGGCGACTTCTGGCATAGTTGACGAAAGAAAGGACAAGTCAGATTATTTGTTTGAGGGTCCGGTTGACCCTGAGAAGATTAAAGAGGTTGAGAAAAAAGCTAATGAGTTTATTTCCAAAAACCAAGAGATCGTTACTTGGAGCGATGAGAACGATCCTGACAGAAGATATTGGAAGTGTGGGGATTATGAGATGCCTTGTGGCGGAACTCATCCTAAGAACACGAGCGAGATAGGTCCTCTTATTGTTAAGAAGGGGAAGAAGAATCCTGGTGCTGGGAAGAAGAGAATTGAAATCACTCTTGCATAGTCTCGCCATACATCTTCTTAGCTAGTTGCTCAAATTCTTTTTTCTCTTCATCTGTTAAATCTAATTTAATTGGTTCTTTAACTCCGTTTTCGTTCACAACACACGGCCATGTTATGAATGTTCCATATTTTTCATCATAATAGGAAACATCCAGTACTCTCTCTCTACCTAATAGCGATTCCACCAACTTTGTTAGTTCTTTGGCTGTTCCGTACGTTGATGCATCAATCTTTGCTAGATATAAACTGAAGTATTTTCTAGTCTTTTCTATTATCTTGTTCCTGTTACTGACCTCTTCTCTAAAAATAGGTATCCCTCGTCCACCGTGCTCCCCTACATAGTGAACATCAATGTTTTTTGAGAAATCTTTTTTGTCAGAATATATCAAATATTTTAGACGATTAACATCTAACTGGCCTCCAAAGCCAATCACGTTATTTTTGTCTAAACCAGAAAGTTTGTAAGCAATAAGTGCTGTTTTGTCAACTGGAGTTGTTATGATAACTAGTTTGGCTTCTTTCTTTGGTTTTATCTTTGTAAATAGTTCTTCTATAATTGGTTTGTTCACAGCCAACAGATTTGATCCTTTTGGCGCGCCAAAAGAACCACAGGTTATTAGAATTATGTCAGCATTGTCGGCGTCTTCATAGTCTCCAATAATTAGTTTATCTCCAAAATTTGAAAAGGTTCCCATCATATCCATCTTTAGTCCTTCAGCATCGTCTTTTGTCCTGTCAATTAAGACAAGCTTGTCTATTTTCTCATTTTCAACTAAGAGAAAAGCAGTAGTACTACCAACTCTGCCGGTACCGATTATAGCAACCTTCATCTTACCACCTATTATTTCTTGACACTAGAAGAATAAAAGTTTCACTTTCTGTTAGCTTTTCTTGCCGACTGCCCATATTATTTTCTTGTACCCCTTTTTCCTAGAAAGCTCCCCGATTTTAGATGTTGTGTGGAATTCTAATAATTTAAAACCAGCTTTCTTCAGACATGGAACATAATTCTCTCTGCAATTCGCTGTACCTTCAAAACGATTTTTTATTTGTTTTTTATTGAACCTTGAATCTCTTTTTTTATTCTCTAACCAGTTAACCATCAGAAACTTCCCGTTCTTCTTAAGATAATGGTACACGTTATCTATAGCCTTTTGGAACTCTCCAGTATTCCGTAAACAACCAAAACATCCGACCTGCATAGCAGAATCAAATTTTCCTACATTTAGTTTTTTTAACACGTTACCTCTGACCAATTTTATTTTTGGGTTTCTGTCTATTTTGGATAGAAATCTGTGTTTATACCTCAGAGCTCTGTCTTTAATCTGGTCGAGATCACCTGAGTGTCTTTTTATGAAATCTAGATTTTCGGTAGACATGTCTACTGCAACGACCTCATCGGCCTCTGGGTAGAACAAACTGGTGATAGGAACTACAGGACCGCATCCCAAATCTAAAACCCTCTTGCCAGTCATATATCCGTGTATCAATTTAGCAATAAGGAAATTGTCTGAATCTTTGTCAAAAGTGTATTTAGTCATTGCATAATTTTTTACGAAAGACTTGGTTGTCATGGTTGTATAATATGAAAAGGATGTATAATATATTTTCTGTTCACAAACATTTTATTTAAATATTTCTAAAGTAAATCTAACTTATGAAAGCAATATCAACTTTGATAGCTGTCATAATCATCCTGATGATAGCTGTCGGCATGGCGGCTCTGTCTT
>JAFCDY010000009.1 GCA_017609445.1 Candidatus Aenigmatarchaeota archaeon
CCGAACACTCAGAAACTATCAGTTTTGTGTTAGAAAAAGACGCATCTCCACAAGAACCACCAGCGACATAATATCCAGTTATTTCATTGGCATTTATATCCTTGTTACAGTTTGCATATAAAGTCTGGAAACCTGTAGCCGTTCCTCCCCTACTTTGTCCACTGCCCCTTGTTATATCCGTTTCGCTAGGGTTGACAAATCTACTGTCGCACTCACTACATGAGACGATACCACCACTTCCGCTTCCACACTCACCATTTGTGGCTGTGCAGACTTTACTGCCGCCAACATACATATTCCCGCTGATTTTGGTGTTTCCGCTGGAAGGAACCAGCCATATGTCCCTGTTATCATAACTGTATATTGTGAAATCATCACCATCCCCATAAGATGCTTGGTTATAATTCCACATCAGACCACCAACTCTTGATCCAGAGTTTTTCATAAATCTCATATAATCATAGTTAGGTCCGCTATATCCCATAAATTCGTCATTTACAGTAAGTATGGATTCACCACTTACATGCATCTTCTCTGCCACTATCCTATTTGCAGCTATTGCATCATTTGAATCTATCGATAGAACAACATTAGACTGATCGCTGTAAGATCCAGACGAACCCACACACCTGTCATCACCTTCTGTACATCCAGCCGGGCACGTCTGAGAACACCCGACACCGGAACACGAACTAGTGTAAATTGTTTGGAACAATGTTCCCGTACAGTCAGTCCCGACGCAAAAATCTCCACAGCTTAATATTTTTGAACCTCCGGTAAAATCAAGTGTTCCGCTCATACTGTCTCCGGATTCATTAATCCATATATCTCCAATTGCTGCGGAACTAATTTCTGTACAATTCAAAGTCCCATCATCATTAATAGCTTCAACATATTGTCCTGATGGGCATGAATCCCCTATGTCTTCTTGGAAGGTGTTCACAAATTCCGGCGTGGTCGGATCAGGTATCTGTTCACAGACAACTGAACCATCTTCATACACCTCTTTTATCGCGTAACCATTTGTACATGTTCCAGAAATTCTTAACTGAAGCGGTATTGGTGTAATTGTCCCATCAACATCTCTGTGTACATAAACATTCTCATCTGCATAGATACTTCTTACTGCGAAATCAGACATATGTTCTGTCCCGTCTGACATAACACTATATGCCCATAGGACAGGCCTGTTGATTCTGATTACAGCAAAGTCTGGGTTTGCTGATTCTATAACCAATCCATCTCTTCCAGAACCTGTGTCACCAGAATGCCCGGTGAGATCAACAATCAAACTGTTAGTAAACGATGAACTCAAAGAATACGGAGAACTACTTAGTTTTACTCGGGGACTTAAAACTGCGTCGTTGACTTTTATCTCCAGCCAATAAGGCTTATTAAAAGTCAAATCCGGAATATTGAGTTCTTCACTAAATACTCCTGCCGAATTCAGTGTAACGATTACAGTATCAGAAGCCCACAAGCTATTATCGCTTGAATCGAAGATTTCAAAATTCATATTTACGTTTCCGCTAATCGGACTTCCTTGCGTGTTTGTTAATTTTCCTTGAACAGATATTGTTCTAGGCACCTCAGCTAAAACGCCCACACTGAGGACAGCCAATATTAAAACAGTTATTACTAACAGTTTCTTCATATTTACACCCCCGCTATGAACCTAAACAACTATTTGATGAACATGATCCGTAGTCAGGACTATCTGGATCAGGACAATAATAACATTCATACATTGATTCTATCTCACCTGTAACAAATACCTGTAGTTTGAAATCATAAGTCATGAAATATTCTGGAACAGCTATCGAGAGTTCAAAGTAGCCGTTTTCATCTGTTGTGGTTGAGTCTTCGTAAACCTCCGAGTCTTTAGAGACCACCCCCCTAACATCTGCATCTGAGACAATAAGACCATTGTTATATCTAAGGTTTCCGTTTATTCTTATTGTTGTCATATCTGTTCCTATTTCTCCAAAGAAGAACCCAAGATCCATCAAGTATCCATCTGATTCGACGTGGCCTATGGCTGGCTGTCCCACAACAACAGAAGCTTTATAACCTTCGCCAGTAAGGGTCATATCTCCTCCGGTTGCTATCACACCGCTCATGACATAATTCACGTTATCGCTAATTGTGAAATGATTAGAACCATAAGTTATTACTGCATGTGCTAATGGTATCATCATCAGTACGAAAATCAACACCAATACTGGAAAAAACCTTTTCATCCTTTCACCTTAATGCTGCGTTTAAAACAACCCTGTTCTCACCAACAGACTTCCTTGTTATATCTATTGTGTCGCCGGTCTGTCCTTCGGTAGTGTCAAATTCCACATATACTGTTAGTGTGTGAAACGCCGATATTTCCGCCAAGGTTACTGCTCCCTATGCTTACTTCTTGTGGCCAATACCATTTAAGTTCTAATGTTCTTCTATCCATCCAGACATCGCAGCTCTGGACTATGTGGTTCTCTTCATCTATTGTAACAGTAACATGTTCGTCGCATAGAAAGTTAGAGTTGCTGGATAATGTGTAATATATCCCATCGCTTTTAATTTTCATCTTGCCGCTCTTTACTGAGAAATAACAAACATTACCATTGCCTGTTCTTGCTGTTTCTGTTATTTTTTGATTGCAGTCTCTTAACTCTTGAAGAATTGTGCCCGGTTCAGAACCTTCAGACGACCTCTCTACTATGTTTATAGTCCAGGGAACAACAACAAATACCGCTGCAAGCGCTATGCCAAATATCATGATAGCCTGAAGAATTATGTTAACCCCTTTCATACCAAATAATAGTTTTCATGAATTTAAAAATCTAACATAGTAGATAGCTGGGACTAGAAAGGGTCGTTATAAGTTTCTAATTTATCAGTATTGTTTCGTCTGACAGTATGAATCCGCATTTTTTACACAAAGTTTCCTTCAGATGTGCTGATATTTTTTCAGATCCACACTCCGGGCACTTCATTGTCATGAGAAAAATTTTGGAGATAGGCTATTTAAGCTTTTTGGGGTTTCAGAGTATACGACCATTGCTAATTAACACGTTTCAGTGAGTAAAGATAATTTTAAAAAGCTTACTTTTAATAAGATTGGAAAATAATCTGATGATTATGAGTAGAAAAATCAGAAAACCCAAACAAGAAAAAGTTAAACTGAAAAAAATCGTTCCCGACACTTCTGCCATAATTAATGGCGTTTTGTCAAAGATGATGAAGGACGGAAAAATAAAGGGAAGCGAGATAATAATTCCTAAAATCGTAATGGGCGAATTACAAGCTCAGGCATCTAGGATGAAAGAATCTGGATTTCTTGGTTTAGAGGAAATAAAAACAATAAGAGACAGTGGAAGGAAGTATAATGTTTCTCTAAAATTAATTGGTGAGAGACCAAGCTACAATGACATAATGCTGGCCAAGAGCGGAAGAATAGATTCACTGATACAGGACGTTGCTAAGAAAGAAAAAGCAACATTAGTTACTTCTGACCTGCCGCAGGCTTTGGTTGCCGAGGCTGAGGGTATAGCTGTAAAATATTTCGAGAGTTACAAAAAAGCAAAAAAGATTAGGTTGGAAAAATTATTAACAAAGGACACGATGTCTATTCATCTTAAAGAAAACACAATTCCCTATGCCAAAAGAGGCAGGCCCGGAAAGGTTGAGTTTGTTAAGCTAAGCAAGAAAAAAATGAGAACAAAAGACCTTGAAGATATGATAAAGGAACTGATGGATGCCGCAAGATATGAGGAGGACGCTTTTATTGAATCTGGTTTTCATAATGCGACTGTCATTCAACTGAGGCATATGAGGATAGCAATAACACGGCCACCGTTTTCCGATGGTCTGGAATTGACATGCGTGAGACCTGTTGTTAAATTAGTATTAGATGACTACAAGCTGTCAGAGAAATTAAAGAAGAGATTATCTGAGAGAGCTGAAGGGATTCTGATTGCCGGACCGCCTGGTTCTGGGAAATCAACATTTGCTGCTTCTCTGGCTGAGTTTTACCTCAAAAAAGAAAAAACAGTAAAAACAATGGAATCTCCACGGGATTTGGATGTCCCACCAGAGATTACTCAATACGCACCTCTCGAGGGAAGCTTTGTCAAAACATCTGATATTCTACTTTTAGTAAGACCTGATTATACTATTTTTGATGAAATCAGAAAGACTAAAGACTTTCAGATATTTTCTGATATGAGACTGGCTGGAATAGGCATGGTCGGGGTTGTCCATGCAACTGATCCAGTGGATGCAGTTCAGAGATTTATTGGTAGGGTTGAACTTGGGGTCATACCTCATGTTATTGATACTATTGTTTACATAAAAGACGGTAACGTTAAGAAAATCTATTCCCTTAGCTTGACGGTTAAAGTTCCAAACGGCATGACAGAGGCTGATCTGGCGAGGCCGTTGGTCGAGGTCAAGGATTTTGAAGACGGAAAAGTTGAATATGAAATCTACACTTATGGTGAGCAGACTGTTGTTGTCCCTGTCAAGGAGAAGAGGAAACCGCCAATACATAAATTGGCTGCCTCTAGGGTTAGGGAAGAGATAAAAAAGTATGATAGTAACGCTGAGGTGGAGTTCCTTTCTGATGAAAGAGTTTTGGTCAGGGTCAGGAACGATATCATTCCCAGACTGATAGGTAAGGAGGGCAAGACAATAAAGAGAGTAGAAGATAGATTGGGGATCTCTGTAGAAGTTGAGCCCATGGTTGAATCATTAGGTAAGGAGATTGATTTTGAAGTCAATGAAACCGGGGCCTACATTGTTCTCTATTTTGATAAAAAACACTCTGGCGAGAATGCAAACATCTACGTTGACGACGAATATTTATTCACTGCGACCATCGGCAGAAGCGGTCAGATAAAGGTTGGAAAAAATTCTGATGTCGGGAAGAATGTTTTGAGGTCAATTGCTAGAAAGAAGGACATGAAAGTTTTTATCTGATTCTCTTTCCGTTGATGTCGATAACTCTGGATGGTTTTTTTGAAAGACTTCCGCTGTCGATGTAAAGTGATATATCTTTTCCGAAGGTGCCTTTTATCTTCTCAATCGAAGAAGGTGTCTTTTTTCCGGTCAGGTTTGCTGATGTTGTTGTTATTGGTTTTCCAAATTGTTTTGATATTTCCGTGCACCAGTGTTTTGGTATCCTGAATCCGATATTGCTTTTAGAGACAGGAAGTTTCTTTTTTGGTTTCAGGACGAAAGTGTACTTTCCTGGAAGTTTTTTCAGAGAAAGCTTTGAAGGATATGAATATTTTTTCAGCATCGTTTTGTTCCAAACAAGGACAGATATCGGTTTGCTTCTCCTCTTTATTTTGAAAACCCTAGAAACAGCTTTTTTGTTTGTTGCATCTGCTCCGATGCCGTAAACAGTGTCAGTCGGATAGACTATCAGCCCACCTTTCTTTAAAACCTTTACAGCTTTCCTGACTATTTCTTTTTCGTTTCTCTTTGTATATCTCATAACTACCATTTTAAATAATATAGAAAACTTTTTATTAAATAAGCCCTGGTAGCTCAGCTTGGATAGAGCGGCTGCCTCCTAAGCAGCAGGCCGCGCGTTCAAATCGCGTCCAGGGCACCATAACAGATTTAAAGATTTTACTTCTCATGACCCATTTAAATCCTTTTCGGTCCAATTATTATCTAGTAATAATCTTGAGGTGATAAAATGGATTTTGCTGCAAAACTACCCGAGTTGCTCGAAAAAAACGCTGGAGATTGTGTACTTACTCGTGACGGTTCTGATATTGAATATCTAACAGGAGTTTCTGATCCAAGAGTGCAAAGAGTATGTTATCCGATTTTTACAGGTGGGGAAGACAGCAAGATTCTTGTGGTTGCTCCATGGTATAACATGGGAGAGATTAAAGAAGCTTACAAAGAAAGAAAAGGAGAAGACCTTCCAGAATGTGAGTTTTTCGATTGGTATAAACATGGTTTTTCTGCTGGAATTACGGGAGCTATTGAGAGCGGTAAAGACGGAGAGCAAGCAGAGTACTTTGGAATAGCAACTGCCATAGGAAATGTGATGAATGAATATGGTCTCGGGGTACTATGCGTACCACATGCTGTGCCAGCGGGCTTGGTTGGTGCTTTAGAAGAGTTGGGATACGGGACAGAGACGCAAGATTTAATTAAAATCGCTCAGTTCTCTAAAGACCCTGATGAGGTAGATGCAATCAAGCAAGCAACTCTTGATGCTGAAAAGGCAATGAGTGCTGCTTTTGATATGTTAAGGGAAGCTACCATTGAAGGTGATAAGCTAACATATGGTGGAGAAGATTTTACCATCGGTATGCTAAGAGAAAAAATATTGAGCATGGCTGATGAGATGGGTTATGAATATCCAGAAGGAAGTAATCTTGAACTTAACATCGGTCCTGACTCATATGGCGTGTATGTAGGTGATTCATCAACTGTTCTACAGTCAAGGAAACCAATCTTCATTGATATTTTCTGGAGAGATAAAGAAACAAAACTCCATACAGATATGACAAGAATGGTCTGTGTTGGAGAGCCTGACGAAACAGTCAAGAAGATGTTTAAGGCTACCCAAGAAGCTTTGGAAGCTGGAATAGCTGCAATGGCCCCAGGAGTAAATGGTTGGGAAGTAGATAAGGCAATGTCAGATGTGTTGCAGAGGTATGATATACATACAACGAGAATGCAGGATGTTGATGGTATTGAATTCGATCCAGACGTTCATATAGGCCAAATGGATTGGGGTACTGGTCACGGTACGGGACGTAAATACCATGACGGTCAACCATACCAGAAGCTCTCACCTATAAGGAGTTACGAGTTACAGATAGGTGATGTCTTTGCAGTTGAACCCGGTGTAAGAAGTAAAACACACGGACAGGTCAGACTCGAAGTAATAGGTGTGGTTACAGAAGATGGATATGAGGTTCTAGGTAATATGCCAATAGAGCCAGTAATCATTGAGGCTACCGGCTAAATGGGGGGAAGTTCTCCTCTCCCTTCTTTTATTTTAATTTTCTTTATCTTTATATTAACAAATTCAAAATACTTATTATGAAATTCGAAAGAAAACTTTTGATCATCGTAATAATCTTTTCAGTGTTAGCAACATCCAGCTTCGCTATAAAACTCTATCTGACACCAGACGAATACGTGGAAGTTGATGTCATCAAAATAATTGAAAACAACATAGTTTTTGGAAACAACTGCACTGTCATAACAGCAACAACCTCTCCAGACAGGGCCAGATCAATACAATTAGGACTGGAGGGAACAATAGACAATAGGCCAACCTCGCATGACGTTTTTTCAAATATATTAAAAAACTTCAATATCACGTTGGATAACATAACAATACACAGCAGGGATGATGATTTCTACTACTCAGACATGTATCTGAGGACTGAAAATAAGGTCCTAAAGCTGGATTCCATGCCTTCAGACGCAATGGCTCTGGCTCTGAGGACAGGATCAACCATTTATCTGAATAAAACCCTCCTGGAGCAGGATGGAACTAATATCTGCGAGTAATAACTTACTAATAGTTAAGCTTTTATACGCAAAATCACAAAAATCTAAAAGTAAATACAGGGGTTGATGTGATGCGTCTTAGGTTTGTATACGGTTTAATATTAGTCTTGATGCTGAGTTTTGTCTTTTCTTCTCTGGTCATAGCTGCTACTCTAGACAGTACCAGCAGTGAATTTAGCTCAGATACTGACACATTAGAAATTGAATGGTACGAAACCCAAGGAAACATCACCTTAACAAACAACAACGACTATAACATCACCCTTGATATTGTAAACGATACAAGCCCACTGACTAATTCTCTAAGTCAAACTCTGAATTTTGCTGTCTATAATGGAACAGAATGGGACAATAGTATTTTTATTCAAAACCAAAGCTCAGTAGAAGTAATGCTCAATGTCACGCCAGGAGCAGACCCTGGTCACTATGCTGGAAACTTGGTAATCAAGAATTCAACAAACAGTTCAGAGAATATATCTAACCTTGAAGTGCAGGTAGACATTCCTATAACATTCAGCTCAAGCGGTACTGCAACTGTATACGGAAACATGAGCGAAGGATATTATTTCAACGCCACTGCAGTCAGCGGGTCGACAGGCTTAGTTGTTCAAACAAACGATAGCCTTAACATACAATTGTCAGACGGACCTAGTAGTGTAGTAGCAACAAACTACACTTCAGACAGGCTCCAGTATTTTGATTTTGACGGTCTCGGAATGTATGGGGTAAACGTAGGAGGGAAGAATGTCGAGTTCAAAGCAGAACTGTGGTTGATTCCGTTCAATATAACAAACGTAAGTAATTTTGATAGTAGAACAGGAGATTTGGATTCACTTGATCTGAACTTCAACAGAAACACTTCAAGAAACCTAACGTTCACCATATCAAATCCAGGAGACCACGACTACAATATAACCGACATAACAGAGGGCATTCTGCGGTCTGATACCCACAGCAGCCAAAACATAAGTTTTACGCACAACTTGACTTCAAATGTCAGCCAGGGACAAAACTATCTGACAGTTATCAACTATACAGCTGACACAAACAATGCTGTATCAGACGGACCATACACCGGCTATCTAGGATTTAACTTAACGAACGAGGATCTGTGGGCCAAATTAAATCTTTCGCTCAATGTAGAACTAGTAAGATCATTTGACATTGATATTACAAATGTTGAGGATGGTATAGATTCCAACAATTTAATAAACATGACAGGATCTTATCTTGAGATTGCAACCGAGGCTTCTTACTTTGATGGTGGAGCAGTGTCATTGGAAAACATTTCCAATTTCACAGAGATTAAATTAATAACAAGCTATGTGCTAGACACTATTGAGACGGATTATGAGCTTGATGTTACTCCAATAGATGATCTCAATTGGAATGAGACGAATGGAATATATGATTTTAATGCATCTGTAGAAAATTCAAGTTACGGCGGTAACTTTACTCTTAATGTGGAGGCAGACGACGGACTTGGAAATACTGGAACTGGTCAGAATGCCTTTATCTACATAGACGGATCCATGATAGTCTTGGATGCTATTCCAAATGAATGTGACGGCTGTAATGAAGATGTGGACGACGATGAGGTCTACGGCGAGGATGATGACGATTTTAAGATCGATCTGGTTGTCACAAATTATGGTAATCAGGATGTTGAAAATCTTGTTATAAAAATATCAGCGGGAACTTGTACAGAGCTGAGGAGCGGCGGGGAGCTAGGAACAGATACAACATTCACAATAAACGACCTTCCTGCGTATTCAAACAACACAACAGAGGATGCCTGGGAATTGAAATTAGAAGGAACAACAGACTGTTCGGTCAGGGTCTATAAAGACACCACCAACGGAAGCTGGGTAAACACAGAAGACACAATATCAATTGATCTGGACGGCAGTGGTGACCTTGACGATAGTAACAATGACGATAACAATGATTCTCCGGACAGCGGTTCAGGCTCGCTTTCGATATACAGCTTACCAGACTCAACAACTGTTCCAAGAGGTTCAGACAAAACCATAACAGTGAAAGTCAGAAACACTCTCGACGGTAATCTTGGAGATCTGGAGTTGTGGATTGACTACCTCAACCAGAGCTGGTACCAGAAACCAGCTACCTTTGCTATAGCCTCATCACAGATAAAGAATATTGATTTGAAGTTCACTGTTCCGATCGATGCCGAGGAAGGCGAATACTCTATAAAGTTTGTAGTAAACAATTCAGCGACCACAGCCAGAAAAACATCAAAGCTAATAGTTGGGCCACCTGAAGAAATATGTACAGCAGATGAAGCTTCAACAAGGCTGGACACAGCAGCAGCAAAGTATGATGAACTAGTAAACATGCTGGTTCAGATAGAAGGAAAGGGAGTCTCGATGAACGAGACCGAGGAGAAGTTAAACGCCACAAGAGATAAGATAGACGATGCGGCAGCCTACATTGAGATTGAGGATTATGATTCAGCCTGTGTGATATTGACAACAATAGAAAGTGATCTGTCTGGTATTGAGACAACTCTAAGCGACAAGCTATCTGAACTTGTCGCAGGGGAGATCAGCTTCTGGACGCCAATAGCTGTTCTAGTGGTCATAGTAGTAGTGATAGGCGTTGTTATATTTGTGGTGACACCACCGAAGGCTGGCTACAGACCAGGACAAGGATACAAGCACGTCCCTGATTATTCAAGGGGAACTGCTAGGGGAAAGTCATTTATCAAGAAAATCAAGGAAGCCATAGACAGGAGAAAAAGGCATAGCCATCATTACAGCTACTATCATTAGCAAACCATGCCAGAACAGAAAGAGCATTTCCCATCAGGTATGCAATTCATGTGGATTTCGCAGATTATCTTTTTCTTTCTTATTAACCTGCATAGACTGCACAATTCTTCATGCAGTTCTGGAAAAGTTAAGTCAGAAGCTGCTATTTTTCCAGCAACCCCTTCTATTTTTTTAACGACGTCTTTATCTTTTTGTAAGAATTTTACCTTGAAGCCCCTGATGTCCCTTCTGTATTGAGAAACAGCTGCCTGCGAAACACTTATCTTGACCGCAACTTCCTGCTGTGTCATGTTATATTTTTCCATCAAGTTCTTTGCTATGAGCGCCCTGACGCCAGGAAGTATTGTTTGAACAATTGTTTCACAAAAAGGCTTCATTTTTTGTCACACCTATAACACTGTTATATAAATAAAAGCATATAAACCTTTTTGTATGGAAAAACCTGAGTGTCTTCTGGTCAGAACAGGAGAGATCTATCTAAAAAGCAAACAGGTTCAGAGAAGATTTGTCAGCATACTTCTAAACAACATCAGAACCGGTTTAAGAGACAATAAAATCAAGTTTAGAATTGAATTGATACCTAATAGAATTTACATCTACACAAAACAAATCAAAAAAACAATAGATGTTCTTAAGAGAATATTTGGGATAGTTTCCATATCACCAGTCTGGATATGTAAGTCAACAATGAGAGACATGAAAAGACTAGGCAAGTCTATTTTCAAGGCGGGAAAAAAGAAATTCGCAATAAGGGCGAGAAGATCAGGATCCCATAAATTCACATCTCAGGATATAGCGAGTAAGGTCGGCTGGATTATAGAAGGTGGTGTTGATCTTTCCAACCCAGAGAAAGAGTTTTTCGTTGAATGTAGACAGAAAAAAACATACATGTTCACTGAAAAAATCCCAGGGCCAGGCGGACTGCCGCTGGGAACAGCTGGAAGGATCATAGCTTATTTGAATGACAAGGATTCTGTAATAGCTGCCTGGATGATGATGAAAAGAGGATGCCAGATAATTGCTGTCTACAAAAACAAGAAATATGTTGATGTTTTGAAAAAATGGCACACTGGGAAGAAGCTGAACTATCATAGAGGACGTATCAATGACGTTACGAAGAAAACACATACCTATATTATATGCGCTTCTGAGGGGGGATATTGTAAGTTAAGAAGACTCAAAAATACTCTAATTCTGAGGCCTCTGATAGCTCTGGACAATAAAATACTCGAAAACCTCTCAAAAACTATATTTTTCAATGGAAGTTCTAAGTGAAATATTGTCACGCATGGGTAGTGATAGCTTTAAATACCTTTCTGTACTAATATATATCACCAGTGAAAGCCATCACAGGTCAGTAATAAAGCTTATAACTGGGAAAAAATAACAATATAATAAATAATTACGTGGTAGGTGATTCAATGATAGCCAGTCAAAATGTATTGGATGCCCTCAAGCAAATAGGGCTAAATCTTTATGAGAGAAAACTTTGGGTAGCGCTCCTTTCAAAGGGAACTGCCACTGCAGGCGAATTATCAAGCCTAGCAAAAGTACCGCATTCTAGAACTTATGATGTTTTAGAGTCTTTGGCTGAAAAGGGATTTGTGGTCGTTCAGGCAACAAAGCCTCTTAAGTATATGACTATCGCACCAACTGAGGCATTGGAGAGAGCAAAAAAGAAACTGCAAAAAGATGTCCAGGCTAATTTAACGAGAATCACCAACTTTCAAGGATCTTCCATGATGAAAGAATTAGAGAAGATTTACAAGCAGGGAATGAACCTGGTCTCACCAGGGGATCTTTCAGCTGCGCTCAAAGGAAGAAATGCAATGCACAGCCAATTAGAGACATTATTCAAGGGTGCTAAAAAGAGCATTTCAATAGTGACTACAGCTGACGGATTGAATGACCTACACTCAAAACACAGTGATCTTTTGAAGAAAGTAGCCGGAAAGGGAGTCAAGATCAGAGTTGCTGCTCCACATTCAAAAGAACACGGCCCGATTGTCAAGCATCTGTCTGGATTTGCAGATGTCAAGAAAGTTAAGAAGTCTGACGTAAAGGGAAGGATGTTTATAATTGATGGTGACCACACTGTTCTCGCACTCACAGACGATAAGAGTGTCCATCCAACACAGGATGTAGCATTCTGGTCACAGTCTTCACACGTTGCAAAGAATTTGGTCAAGCCGATGTTTGATGCATTTTGGAGCAATCTGGACTGAGGGGTAAATAATGTTACCTCCTTCTTTTCCTAATTTCCCTCCCAAGGCCAAAAAAGAAGAAAAAGAAGTTTATTTTCCAGGATCAGATAACACATGGCCAGACAGACCATATAGATAATAAAAATATTTTTTTCTTTTCTTGTTTAATTTGTTGTACAATTCTGTATAACAAATTTGGTGCTAAAAACAGTACCATTTCCATGACCAATCTTTTTATCTAACCTTTCTTTATTCTATCTATGGTAGACTTCATTACGTCGATGTTTTTAACAATAATAACTAGTGCAGCTCCTGTTTCAGAACTGAGAGGAGGAATACCGCTAGGAATTCATCTCGGATTAGACCCACTTACTGTAATTCCACTGGCAATAGTAGCCAATGTTTTAATTTTCTTTCCGATCTATTTTGGGTTGGAATTTCTATACGAAAGAGTATTCTGCAAGTATAAGCTATGCAGAAAAATAATTGGTAGGGCCGACAGGAAAGGAAGAAAGTATGTTGAGAAATATGGAATTTGGGGGCTCTTGATATTTGTTGCGATTCCATTTCCACTAACGGGCGCGTGGACAGGAACCATAATAGCCTGGATAATGCGGTTGGATTGGAAGAAGAGTTTTATTGCTGTTGTTAGTGGAGTGGTGATAGCGGCAGTAATAATATCGTCTATATCTTTAGGTGTTCTGTCAGTTTCCCCTTACATTTTAGAAATAATCAGTTAGGCAGTAACCCTATCTAATCTGAGAAGTTCATTACCAATGCATAAATAGTAGACTGACCTATGGCTGAACGGAACATATGATTCTCTTCTTTTCAATAGTACTGATGCTTCTTTGTCTAAATTGAGTCTATCAGAGTCAAAATCTATTTGAAGGGTTTTCTCTTCATGAGATATAACATATCTTATTTCAGGAACCTCAATATATGTTTGTTTTTGATATAGTGTGCTCTGGGCTCTGCATACTGGAATGGGCTTCATTTCTGTAGATTTAGCAATGATTTTGCCAAGTACATGATCAGGTGACGCTCTACCAAATATAACCATACGTTTAATTGTAAAGAAAACTTTAAATGTTTATCCGAAGAATACCTTATTCCTTATTCTTGATGATCTCAAGAACAGACTTAACAAAATCATCTAACTCTACTCCGAACTCAACTTTCTTCTGACCACGCCTTCTGACAGCTATTGTTTTATTTTTCTTCTCCTTCTCGCCGACAACAATTATTAAAGGAATCCTCTGAACCTCTGCCTCCCTGATTTTATACTGAACGCTCTCACTTCTGTAGTCACCTTCAACCCTAATTCCAGATTCTCTTAATTTCTTTTCGATCTCTCCAGCGTAGTTTTTGTAATCATCGGTGAAGTTTATCACAACCGCCTGAATTGGTGCCATCCACAAAGGAAATGCTCCGTCGCAATGTTCAATATAAACACCGATGAACCTCTCCAATGTCCCAAGAAGTGCTCGGTGAACTATTATCGGCCTGACTTCTTTGTTGTTTTTATCAACATACTTGAGGTCAAATCTTTCGGGCATGAAGAAATCTAACTGGATTGTGGTCAACTGCCAGTATCTGTCCAGGGAATCCTTAACATCAATATCAATCTTCGGCCCGTAGAAAGCACCCTCACCTTCTTTTAATTCATATTTTACTTTTCCATCATCTAGAGATTTCTTGAGGGCAAGAGTTGCCTTTTCCCATATCTTCTCATCGCCGATATGCCTTTCTGGCATTGTTGACAGTTTGACATTTAGTTCTTCTTTTTTGAAACCTAATTTCTCAAACATATCAAAGGTAACTCTTATTATGTTCAGGACAAAACTTTCTATCTGGTCTTCTCTTATGAAAGCATGACCATCATCCTGAGTTAGTGCTCTTACTCTGAACAACCCAGATAACTCTCCGGACTTTTCATGACGATAAACCACTCCAAACTCAGAAAATGCCAGCGGCAAGTCTCTATAACTCCTTGTTCTGGATTTGTAGATTTGGATGTGGAACGGGCAGTTCATTGGTTTCAGTGCATATTCCTGCTCGTCTGCTTGGAAAATGTACATATCGTCTTTGAATGCTTCATAATGTCCAGAGCTCTTCCACAAGTCTGAATTAGCAATATGCGGAGACCAGACCTCTTTGAATCCCAGTCTTTCATTTTGTTTTCTTACAAACTTCATAAGCTCATTTCTTATTACAGTCCCTTTCGGGTGGAACACCGGCAGACCAGGTCCTATTTTTTCATTGATGCTGAACAGGTCAAGTTTCTTCCCGATTTTCCTGTGGCTTCTTTTTTCTGCTTCCTCCAGAGTGTGGAGATAATGCTTCAAGTCACATTCTTTTTGGAAAGCTGTTCCATATATTCTCGTCAACATTTTATTTTTCTCATCGCCCTTCCAATAGGCAGCAGCTATCTTTAGAAGTTTGAAATGTTTGACCCCCTTTGTATAAGAAATATGCGGGCCTTTGCACATGTTGATGAATTCACCATTTTTGTAGAAGCTCACTTCTTTTTTGCCCTCTTTCTTCAGATCCTTAGCCAACTCAGCTGTGTATTCCTGTTTCTTCCCCTCAAGGAGCTTGATGGCATCGTCTATATTCATGACAGTTTTCTCAAATTTTTGATTTTCTTTGACTATCTTCTTCATCTCAGCTTCTATCTTAGGGAAGTCATCTTCTTTTATCTCTACATCATCAAAATCATAATAAAATCCATTCTCTATAGCAGGACCCATTCCTAATTTTGCATTAGGCCAAAGTCTTAATACAGCCTGCGCTAGAATGTGAGCTGTACTATGTCTCATTGTTTCTAAATCTTTCATTGTCATCACTTTTTAATTACCTATCTCTACATATAAAAATTCTTCTCTATTGAACTCGGTCTTCCCTTCTCCTTAGATATAATCACGACTATCTTTTTGGGTATTTTAGAAATTATTTGTTTACTGCGCTTGGCTGCATACTTTGAAAGACAGATAATCTTTACTCTAGGAGATTTTTTGAAAACATTTGTCAGGAGTTTCTCGCTTATGAACTTTCTAAAATGAACAACAGAAACATCTGGTGAAAGGTTTCTCACATCAGAATAACTAGATATAACAATTCTTTGACAGTGTTTGTAATTCACCCATTTATTTCACCAACCTTTATTTTGTAAGATACTTATTTAAACATGACTAAATGTCACAGAAGAAAGTTTAAATTGTAGTGAATTCAATAGTCACAATATAGCCCCGTAGTGTAGTGGTCAAGCATGCGAGGCTTTGGAGTTTTGCTCTAAAGACCTGATTCAAGATGAAGATACCTCGAGACCCTGGTTCGAATCCGGGCGGGGCTACCATTTAAATATTTAAATACCTGAACAACAATAGATCAGAGTGTGATGTTATGGGAGAGTTTGGCGGAAGAAAAATGAGACAGCAGAGAAAAAAGAAAAAGTGGAAAAAAACAACCTACAAGGTCAGAAAACTGAAGTTGAAAGAAAAGAAGGATCCACTTGGAGGAGCTCCCCAAGCTAAAGGTATTGTTATTGCTAAAAAAGGAGTTGAGCAAAAGCAGCCACACTCAGGCATAATCAAGTGCGTAAGAGTCCAGCTTTTAAAAAATGGAAAGGAAGTAACTGTCTTCTGCCCGAGGACAGGTGCGATTGAACTGATAAACGAACACGACGAAGTATTAGTTGAAGGGATTGGTGGTTCGCAGGGCGGACCAGTTGGTTCAATGTGGGGCGTTAAATGGAAAGTTGTAAAAGTTAATAATCAAGCACTAAAAGAATTAAGAAAGGGAAAGAAAAAGAAGGGAGCCAAATGAAGTTGTTTGACAAGTACAGTTTTGAAGGTGTGCAAGTTAGGGATCCTGGTTTAAAGAATTATATAAATATAAGACCAGTGATTGTCCCAAAGACATTCGGAAGACACGCGAAACAACAGTTCCACAAAACACAAGATCTCAACATAGTCGAGAGGCTGATGAACCATCTTTTTGTTCCAGGACACAGAGGCAAGAAGCATTTAAGAACAAGTGAGCACTGCACTGGAAAGACAACCACAATATGGAAAGTAATGAAAGACACACTTGATATTATTGAAAAGAGAACCAAAAAGAATCCGCTTGAAGTTCTTGTTGGTGCAATTGAGAATGCTTCCCTCAGAGAGGAGATAACTTCTTTCAAGTTGGGTGGGATGTCAGTCAGAAAAGCAGTCATTGCCTCACCACAGAGGAGGATTGATCTTGCTCTGAGGTTAATAACTCAAGGCTCTTATCAGAAAGCTTCTAAGGGAAAACCAATGGCTCAGTGTTTAGCTGAAGAACTAATAGCTGCTTATGATTACGATTCCTCAAAGAGCCATTCGATAAAAGAGAAAGAAAGAATCGAGAGAGAAGCAGCTGGTGCAAGATAAAACTTAAATACTATTACTTCTAAGAGTGATAGCATGGCATCTAAAGAAGAATACACAGAAAAAGTTCAAAAATTAATGTCTAATCCTAAAAATATAAGAAATATTGGTATTGTTTCTCATATTCACCACGGAAAAACATGTTTAACAGATAATCTCGCTGCAGCAGCAGGAATGATGTCCTCTGAATTGGTAGGAGAGAGGATGCTAACTTGGATTGACGATCAGGAAAGAGAAAGATTGATGACCATCTACGGCGCAACCGTTACAATGGCGCACGAGTATGAGGGAGAGAAGTATCTTGTCAATCTTCTTGACACGCCAGGTCACGTTGATTTTGGTGCCGACGTAACTCAAGCAATGAGAGCAGTGGATGGAGGAGTTGTCGTAGTCTGTGCAGTTGAAGGGATAATGCCACAGACAGAAACAGTTCTAAAGCAAGCACTAACAGAAAGAGTGAAACCTGTTTTGTTTATCAACAAGGTCGATAGAGCCATCAAAGAATTAAAGTTAACACCGCAACAGCTTCAAGAGAGGCTGATGAAAATAGTGGTTAATGTCAATAAGTTCATCCAGAGGCACGTTCCAGAAGAGTTCAGAGACAAGTGGGTGCCAAAAGTAGAAGACGGGTCTGTTGCATTTGGTTCAGCTCTGAGGAAATGGGCTATTTCTGTCCCATCAATGAAGAGGTTTGGAGTAACATTTAAGGATATAATTGATTTGTGCTCTCAGGACAAGGATGAAGAACTGGCCAAGAGAGCACCGATGAATGTTGTTGTCATGGATATGGTAATCAAACATCTTCCATCCCCAGCTGAATCACAGGTCTATAGAGTAGGAAGGTTATGGAAAGGGGATATTGAGAGTGATGTTGGAAAACAATTACTAAACTGCGACCCAAACGGGAAGTTAGCAGCTGCTATCACAAAAGTTGTTTATGATCCTCATGCAGGAATGATCTCAACTGTAAGAATATTTTCTGGAAAATTAACAAAGGGACAGGATATATATCTCAAGGAAGCGGGAAGAACAGTCAAGGTTCAACAGGTCACGACATTCATTGCTGACAAAAGAATCCCTGTTAATATCGTTCCTGCTGGAAATGTTATTGGTTTGGTCGGACTCACGGACGCAACTGTCGGTGAAACCATCTGCGACCCTGATTTTATAATTGATTCATTTGACGCAATAAAGCATATTTTCGAACCTGTTGTTACAAAAGCTATTGAACCAAAAAATCCTCAGGATTTACCCAAATTAATTGAGATCTTGAAAACATTGAACAGGGAAGATCCTACTCTTAAGATCAGCATAAATCAGGAGACAGGAGAGACACTAGTTTCTGGTTTGGGCGAGCTACACTTAGACGCTAAGGTCGAGAGAAAGATAAGAGAAAAAGGAGTTGAAATCGATGTCTCACCTCCGATAGTTGTTTACAGAGAGACAATACAGAATCAAGGCCCTGTTGTTGAAGGCAAGAGTCCTAATAAACATAATAAATTTTATATCTCAGTTGAACCAGTGTCAGATGAGATATACAGGGCAATGATCGAAGGAGAGATAAGAGATGGGGTAATAAAGGGAAAGAAATCAGAAACAGTCGAGAAATTAATTAAATTAGGGATGAGCAAAGACGATGCCAAAAACTCTATTCTTATTTACAATCACTGCATTCTTATTGACAGCACAAAAGGTATCCAATATCTTAATGAGGCAATGGAACTAATCAAAAATTCATTTAAAAATGTCTGCGATCAGGGACCATTAGCTAGAGAGCCCTGCGCTGCAATGATTATCAGACTGACAGATGCCGAGTTGCACGAGGACGCGGTTCACAGGGGACCAGCTCAGGTAATGCCGGCTATCAGGTATGCGATTAATAACGGTATGCTGAGGTCAGGAACAACTTTCTTAGAACCAAAACAAATATTGAGGATTGATACGCCGCAGGATTATATCGGGAATGTGACAGCTGAGGTCAACAACAGAAGAGGAGAAATCCAGAATGTCGAGCAGGAAGAATTCTCTTCGGTCGTGACGGCCAAATTGCCGGTAGCTGAGATGTTTGGTTTTGAGGGTGCGTTGAAGTCAGCAACAGCCGGAAAGGGTTTTCAATCTTTAATGGATGTTGTTTTCGAGAAAATACCAAAGGATCTTAGAGACCAGATAACACTAAAGGTCAGAGAAAGGAAAGGACTTTCTAAAGAAATACCCAAAGCAGAGAATTAGACCAAAATCTTTAAATAGGTTCTATATTTATATAGACTTACAGCAAATAGGAATCTTCTAAAAATCCTATTTCACACATCGGAGGTGTAGAATATGGCTGCAAAGCCGCACATGAATCTTGTAACAGTAGGTCACGTTGACCACGGAAAGTCAACACTAGTTGGGAGATTATTGTACGATACAAAGAGTATAAAAGAAGAGGACATGAGAAAGCTAAAAGAACTAGCGAAAGAACTGAAGAAAGAGACTTTTGAGTTTGCCTTTATGATGGACAGACTCAAAGAGGAAAGAGAAAGAGGAGTAACAATCGACATAATGCACCAGAGATTTGACACGCAGAAATATTATTTTACTGTCATAGATGCACCAGGACACAGGGATTTTGTTAAAAATATGATAACAGGCGCATCACAAGCAGATGCAGCTATTTTGGTCGTTTCTGCTAAGGACGGTATCCAAGAACAAACAAAAGAACACACATTCTTGATAAAAGTTCTCGGTGTAAAGCAATTGATTGTTGCTATGAACAAGATGGATGCAATAAACTATGATGAGTCCAAGTATAATACAGTTAAAGCTGAAGTGGAAAAGCTTTTGAAATCTGTCGGTTATGACACAAGCAAGATACCTTTTGTCGCATGCTCTGCTTTTGTTGGAGACAACATAGCAAACAGAAGTGACAAAACAAGCTGGTATAAGGGACCAACAATCCTAGAAGCTCTTGACAAGCTTGAATTGCCACCTCAACCAATCGACAAGCCACTAAGATTACCAGTTCAAGACGTCTATACAATAACTGGTATTGGGACAGTTCCAGTCGGCAGAGTTGAGACAGGTGTAATGAAGATCGGCGATCAGGTAGTCTTTATGCCTTCAGGAGCAAAGGGTGAAGTCAAGTCAATAGAGATGCACCACGAGCAGGTTCAGGAGGCAAAGCCAGGAGACAATATCGGCTTCTCTGTAAGAGGTGTTTCCAAGAATGACATCAAAAGAGGAGATGTCTTAGGAAGGGCAGATAACCTACCAACGGTTGCAGGAGAGTTCACCGCACAGATAATTGTATTACAACACCCAAACGTTATAACAAAAGGTTATACACCAGTTTTTCACGTGCACACATCGCAGATTGCCTGTAAGATAACTGAGATACAGAAGAAGATTGATCCAAAAACAGGCCAGACAATACAGGAGAATCCAGATTTCATAAAAGCTGGTGACGCAGCAATAATAAAGTGCGTGCCTACAAAGCCTCTCATAATCGAGAGCAGCAAAAATTTGCCTGAATTGTCAAGGTTTGCTATCAGGGATATGGGCATGACTGTTGCTGCAGGCATGTGTTTGGATGTTGTTCCGGCTAAAGAATAAGCCGGCTCCTTTTCTTTTTTTAAATTTTATATTTGATAGGGTTCCATCAACTTACCGTAATCTATTTAAATACTTTTAATCTATAGATAGAGATATGCAGAAGGCAAGAATCAAATTAACAAGTCCAGATCCAACTAAGCTTGATAACATCTGTGGTGAGCTGAAGCTTATTGCAGAAAAATTCGGGATTGTTCTAAAGGGACCAATACCATTACCGACAAAAAAACTGAAAGTAACAACGATGAAGACGCCATGCGGTGATGGGACAGGCCACGGCAATGCTACTTTTGACAGATGGGAGATGAGAATACATAAGAGAGTTGTTGATATCAATGCTGACGAAAGAACCTTGAGACAGGTGATGAGGATTCAGGTTCCTGACGGGGTTCAAATTTCTATAAAACTAAAAGATTAAATACAATCGTTCTTACTTATTCTTTAGGCCGAGTTCGCTTAGCTAGGTAGAGCGCCAGCCTGGAAAGCTGGTTTCCTTCGGGATACGTGAGTTCAAATCTCACACTCGGCGCCATGGTGATTATACGAAAAAATATGGAATGTTTCACGGAAGGTTTCAGCCATTTCATAATGGACACCTCAAGGTTTGCTTAGAGATTTTAAAAAATCACGAACAGATAATCATAGCTATCGCCAATCCAACCAGAAAATATCCTTCCGAACTAATAGACGAAACACCGGAAGATATAGCAAGCGAAATAAACGAACACAGAAGACCGAAAAACAACCCTTGGAGCTACTGGCAGAGATATAAGATGATCAAAGGATCATTGATAAAGGCCGGCGTCAACCCAGAGAAGATCAATATTATACCAAGGTTTGCGCCATATGACAAACTGCCGTTCAACTGGGACAATATTCTCCCAAAAAAAGAGGATGTTGTTATTTATCTCAGCATGAAAGATAAGCATCATGATATCCAGAAAGAGCTCTATACCAAAGAGGGGTGGGAAGTCAAAGAATTGCCGAACATGAACTTCGACATCTCTGCCACAGAAGTCAGGGAGAGAATAAAAAATAAAGAGAACTGGGAAGAGTTAGTTCCCGAAGCTACTAGAGATGTCATAAAAAACTGAGTGTAGCTATGTATTGGAGCAGCTAAAATAGTCAAGTATCTTCATAAATCTATTTTCTTTCCTTCATCAGATTCTTTAATTCCTTTAATTCTTTCCTGATCCCTCTGATTTCTCTTGCCACTAATCTTATTGATATGATAATTTCAGAGTACATATACAATTAACACAGTCAAACATTTATAAATCTTACCAATTCAGTCAGTTACGCACAAGTATAGTACGAATAAGAATAAAACAATGTCAAAACAACACTCCTCTATGAACAAAAAGCAGAAACAGACCTTAAAGCTATTGAGTAAGAAATATACCTATGAGATTCTCAACAAACTTCAGAGCCCAAGGAGATTTAAGGAACTTGGAGATATTTGTAAAATAGAAAAAATGAGAACACAAAGACTGAAGGAACTTGAAAAAATCAACTTAATAAAAGTAACCCCCAAAAGAATGGATGGAAGAAGCATTTCTCTTTATGAAATCTCTGGAAAAGGAAGAAAGGTGCTCAAAATTTCAGAAGAACTTTCAAATATTCTTAAGTAAATTCTCTTCTCTAAAACTTATGTAATTTTTATTTCCAATTATTATATGATCCAATAACCTTATCCCAAGTAGTTTACCTGACTTTTTGATTTGTCTTGTTAACATAACATCAGGTTTACTTGGTGTCGGGTCTCCAGAAGGATGATTATGAACCAATATGATAAAAGAAGCCGAATGTCTTATTGCCGGATTGAAGATATGTTTCGGTTCAACTGAATTAATATTTGTCCCACCAATTGATATTGTTTCTTGTTTTATTATTTTTGCTTTCGAATCAAGATATATTGCTTTTAATATCTCTTTTTTAAGGTTCTTCATTTTTGGTAATAATAAACTAACTATTTCTTGTGGCGAGGTTATCTTTTTTGTTCTATCTGAATAGGAAATTATTCTTTTTCCCAGTTCAATCGTAGCTACTATTTTACAAGCTTTTGCATCATTTATTCCAAATATTTTTCTTAATTCAGAAACAGTTACATTAGATAATTCATCTAAGTTGTATTTCCTAAGAATTCTACTAGATAGAGACAACACATCTTCTTTCTTGCTCCCAGTTCCAATAACTATTGCTATTAGTTCTATATTGTTTAACGATGAGGCTCCTTGGCTTATTACCCTTTCTCTTGGTCTTTCTTGTTTTGGTATGTTTTTGAATCTATATTTCATGAAACTTCTAATAATATATTAAGTAAAAGTATTTGTCACTCCCATTAGTAGTGAACTAACAATAAAGAGCGGATGTTTCGAAGTTGTATCGTGACCTCAAGAAGATATGTGATGTGTTATACAAAATTTGGTTGCTTAATAAAGGTCTTTTTGTTCAAAATGGAATTTTTGTACAAGACCCAAAGTATCGTAACCTTTAAATAGTCTTTCATTCTATTAAGATTCGGAAAGTTTCGTGTGTGTCGTGTTCTGAGTAAAGTAGCGTGAAAAATAGTGAATTAAATACATTAAAAATTCATAACGATCAAGGTGAATGAATGCCAACAATAAGATCTCCAAAAAAAGGAAGCGCAGGCTACTGGCCGAGAAAAAGGGCTAAACGTATTTATCCAAGAACAAAAACATGGCCAAAGTTGTCTGAAGCAAAGCCTTTGGGATTTGCTGGCTACAAGGCAGGCATGACCCATGTCTTTATAGTGGATTCAAACCCAAATTCAAGGACAAAGGGACAGGAGATATCAGCTCCTGTCACAATACTCGAGTGTCCTCCTCTTTCTGTTTTTGGTTTCAAGTGCTATTCAAATTCCACGTGTCTTGGCGATGTTCTTTCAGAAAAAAATGATAAAAGACTTTCAAGAAAGATGAAAACACCCAAGAAGTCCAAAAAAGACGAACAGCTCAAGAAAATAGAAGGCAAGAACATTACACATGTCAATATTTTGTGTCATACTAATCCTATCTTTAAAAAGAAACCAGAAGTATTTGAGATTGCTTTAGGCGGAGAGAAACAACTGGAAACAGCAAAGGAACTTCTTGGAAAGAAAATTAAAATATCTGATGTTTTTAAGGATGGGGATTATTTAGACATTTCTGCTGTCACAAAGGGAAAGGGATTCCAGGGACCAGTAAAAAGATTTGGCGTAAAGGTCCACAGAAGAAATGCACAGCAGATGCAGAGGCATATTGCCCCTCTTGGAACAAAAGAACCAGGAAAAGTCAGATCAACTGTTCCTCAGGGAGGTCAGATGGGTTTTCAGACAAGAACTGAATTAAACAAAAGACTGCTGAGAATAACTGACGGGAAAGACCTGACTCCTAAAGGAGGGTTCCCAGGGTTTGGAATGGTTTCTGGTGATTGTATTTTAGTCAAGGGATGTCTTTCAGGTTCAAGAAAGAGATTAATCAGGATGAGACACGCGATAAGACCCCCGAAATCAAAACATCCGGTTGAGATAAAATATATTTCAACTACAAGTAAACAAGGCGTTTAAATGGTAGATGTATTCGACTTAACAGGAAACAAGACGAGAGAAGTAAACTTGCCTAAAGTATTTAGTCATGAGTATCGTCCTGATCTGATAAAGAAAGCTGTGTTGGCTATCCAGAACAATAAGAGACAAGCTTACGGTGTTAACCGACTAGCAGGAAAAAGAACCTCTGCCCATTTCATCGGGAGGAGACACAAGCACAACTCAATGGCCAACAGGGAGCTGGCAAGACTTCCAAGAGTAGTAAACTCTTCCCCAGCCCAGCAGCTCAGAGCCAGGTTTGTACCACAGGCGAAAGGCGGGAGAGAAGCGCACCCACCAAAACCAGAAAAGATCTGGTCGAAAAAGATAAACAAAAAAGAAAAAACAGCAGCGATAAAATCCGCAATAGCTGCAACAACTTCTTTCGAGCTGGTCTCCAAAAAACACAAGATAGAAAAGACAGATTTACCACTAATCGTAGTTGATGACCTTCAATCAATTAAAAAGACAAAAGAGTTGGAAAGAACTTTTGAGTCAATGAAGCTTTCTGAAGAATTAGGGAGAGCAAAACAGAGAAAGGTCAGGCCTGGAAAGGGAAAGATGAGGGGAAGAAAATACAAGAAAAGAAAATCATTATTGTTGGTTATAACAAAAGACGAGGGTGTTGTTAGATCTGCTGGCAACATTCCTGGAGTTGATATTTGTGATGTTAATAATCTGAATACTGAATTGTTAGCACCTGGTACACACGCCGGACGACTAACTATCTGGACAGAGTCCTCGATAAAGAAAATAGGTGAGATGTATGGCTGAGGCAAAACAACCATTAATAGATCCGTGGAGGATAATAATACACCCATTATTAACAGAGAAGGCCCTCTCTGAAATAGAAACACAAAACAAAATAGTTTTCATAGTCAACAGGAAATCAAACAAAAATCAAATCAGGTGGGCGGTTGAAAAAGCACTCGAGGTCAAGGTTGATAAAATAAAAACAATGATAGATACAAAGGGAAGAAAAAAAGCAATAATCAAACTGACAAAGGACTTCAATGTCGGTGAGATTGCGACAAGATTTGGAATGTTGTGATAACATGGGAAAAAGAATAATTTCGAGAGCAAGGGGAAAGGGCGGACCGCCGTACAGGTCGCCAGGACACAGATTTGCTAGAGACACCCCTCTGGCAAAAATATTAACAAAAGACAAGAAAGAAAAACTGGTGGTTGCGGCCGAAGGTATTAAGGTCGGGGATAAGTTAACGATTGGGAGCGGCGTCAGAATAGGAAATGTGCTAAAATTATTCCAGATGCCAAAAGGGTCATACGTATTTGGGATAGAAACTGTTCCAGGTTCTGGACCAAAATTTTGTTTATCATCTGGCACGAGAGCTATTGTTGTATCAATAGAGCCAGGAAAAGTTATACTTCAGATGCCCTCAAAGGCATTCAAGAATTTCCACCCAAACTGTCTGGCTACATACGGAATACCTGCTGGTGCAGGAAGAGCCGACAAGCCGTTTGTCAAAGCTGGCCAGAAGCATTTTGCAATGCATGCAAGAAACAAATTGTGGCCAAGGTCATCTGCAAGTGCAATGAATGCAGTTGACCATCCATTCGGTGGAAGCGCCAAGCCAGGAAAATCAAAGTCAATATCAAGACACGCACCGCCAGGTGCCAAGGTGGGATCAATAGCATCAAAGAGAACAGGTAAGAGGAAGTGATGATATGGTTAAAGTTTTCAACTACAAAGGGAAAACAATAGACGAACTAAAGAAGATGAGTTTAGATAATTTCGCAAAGATCATTCCGACCAGATTAAGACGAAGCCTGCTGAAAGGTTTTAGTGATAGGCAGAAGAAATTCTTAGAGAAGCTGAGGAAATCCGAAAAACCTGTAAAGACTCACTGCAGAGATATTGTTATAATTCCTGAGATGGTCGGAAAGAAAATCATGATTCATAACGGGAAGGAATGGATATCCAAAGACATCACATCCGAAATGTTGGGTCATAGGTTAGGAGAGTTCTCTCCGACCAGAAAGAGAGTTATGCACTCAGCTCCGGGCGTGGGTGCAACAAAATCAAGTAAATTCCTACCACTGAAGTGATCGATATGTCGTATACGTTTCCAATCAAAAAAGAAGAGATGGTTTGTGCTAAAACTAATATTACAAGTTCAACCAAGGCTGCACATGAAATCTGTAACCATCTGAACAGGAAAAAATTCAAAAGGGCAAAAAGAATTGTAAGTGACTTAGTTAAAGAGAAGGTTCCAGTCAACGGAAAGTACCATACTAAAACAGCCAAACAGTTGCAGGATTTTCTCAAAGGCCTAGAGTTCAATGCAATATCAAGAAACTTTGATGCAGATGAGATGTTGTTATCCATCTCAACTCATACTGGAAGAAAATTGTTTAGGTCAAGGAGAAAAAGGAAGTTCGGCTTAAGATTAAAAAACTGTAATGTTCAGGCTGTACTTAAAAAGGTGAAGTGA
>JAFCDY010000010.1 GCA_017609445.1 Candidatus Aenigmatarchaeota archaeon
AAAAAAGCAGATATTGAAGCTATTTTGTTTGTCCCGGAATCTTCTATACCTACAATTCAACAAGAGGACGGCATTAGATTCGTTCCTAATAAAGACTTAAAACAAGCTTATGAAAATTTCTTCTTGTTCTGCAGAGATAGAGAAGATGTTTATAATGGATTTCCAGTTACAAACATACCATATTCTCAAGGTCTTAAGACGCTATCATATGAACTGTATATGGACTTAGAAGAAAATATTCCAGATTGGGTAATTATGCCATGTGGAAGTGGTGGAAATGTTGTTAGCAGTTACCAAGGGTTCTTAGACCTATATGATATTGGCCTCATTAACAAGTTACCCAAACTAGTTACTGTCCAGATAGAGGGTGCAGACCCAATAACAGTAGGTTTCAACAACCAACAATTTAACAGAGTTGTTGTCTTGGATGATCCAAAAGACTCAAGGGCTCACGCAATAGCATCTGACACATGTTTCAATTATCATAAGATAATGAGAATACTCCAAGACACAAATGGTATGGCTGTTTCTGTAACAGATTCCGAAATAGAAGCGTATCAAGGAAAATATGATGAATTTGAATTTTCATCATTATCAGTTTTTCCAGCATTAGATAAGATATCAGATGTTATTGGTGAGAATGAAAAGGTTGTGTTGGTAGCAACTGCCAAAAGCAAGTGATTAAAACGGTAGAGTAAATCTAGTTTCAGCCCACCACACCAAATAGGTGGAGCCCTTCGGGCCCACCATATCATCCCAGTCTTCTCTTTATGTCATCCAGTTCTCTAAAGACTCTTTCAAACTTTGCTTCTATCAGATCTGCTAAATCCTCGTGCACAATTTCTTCTCTGTGCGGCGGTCTCTCATGAGGTGATCTTTCATGAGGGGGTCTTGGTGGTATCGGCATATTTTTCACCTCCTGTACATTAAAGTAAATAGACAAGCCCATATTGGGGCACACGTTGGTAAGACAGTTGTGAGCGGGATAAAGTGCAGTAAAAAACTTCCTAGACCAAAAACTACTGACGTTGAGAGTATCAGACTGCCTGCAACACCTTTTCTTTGTTTTATCTCTGTGACTAACTCTGGTTTTCTCATGTGTAGCGGAATATGTTTTAATTCATGCATAACATCACTCCCTGTATATCTTTCTGGTTTCATCTTCGCAGCTTATCCAAACATTTTCGGCATTATTCATGCAAATTGCTTTGTATATCACCTGAGGAATCTGTTTACCTGTGATTGTGCACCATGGGTTGTCGCCTCCTCCTCTTAACGAACTACAGCTTGCCATTATATCACTTTCGAGTTTTCTATAGAATTATAGTTTGGAAAACTATTTAAATATATCGGTTTTTCTAGAAATATAGAAAGCACAAACATTTATATAAAATTAGAACATAACCTCTTTTATGAGACCTGACATTGTCCATAAGGCACTGGGAAACGAAGTAAGAGTGAGGATCCTGTTAGCATTATCAAAAAGAGAGAAATATCTTTCTGAACTTGCGCATGAGATAAAGCTTGCCCCGCAAACAGCCGACTTTCACTTAAATTTGTTGTCTGAAATAGGGCTTGTCAGTTATCATTGGAAGGAAGGAAAGAAATACTACAAGCTGAAAGACAGAAAAATCCTAGACTTTCTAAAGTCGCACAAACCAATGCCTGCGCATATAAGACCAAAACCCCCACATGAAATAGTCATGGATATGTGGGAGGATGTTTCTAAAAGGTTGGACAGAATAGAAAAGAAAATAGATAAATTGTCAAAGAAATGAGGTCTACTTCTTTCCAATCAATAAGAATTTGCCGTTTTTTCTAAACCCCTTGACCTTTGTTATTCCTGCTTCTCTGAATATTTTCTTCATCTCGCTATATGTAAAGAACTTATAGTGTGCTTTTTCCTTTCTTTTCAGAATTCTGTCATATCTTTTGTTTGTCTTTGTGGCTCCGTTACTATCAACAATAACAACTTTTCCACCAGTCTTAACGACTCTTCTAATCTCACCTAACATCTTCACTGGTTCATAAAAATGATGAAAAGCATTAGTAGACATCGCACCGTCAAAATAATTGTCTTTAAATGGGATGTTATTGACACCAGCTACTCTTAAGCTCACATTTTCTAATTTCTTTGTTCTTTTTCTACTCTCTTGAATCATCTCTTTTGTTATGTCAATACCAACTACCTCTCCAATATTTCCAACTTTATCACTCAGAATAACGAGAGCCTTTCCCAGACCACAAGCAATATCAATAATCTTATGGCCTCTCTTTGGCTTTAACTTGCTTATTGCCCACATCTGATTTTCTAAGTGTGTCTTTGTGAGGTCTTTTTTCATTCTGATTCCAGGTGGCCTGACTTTCCCATAATCCCTTACCCATTTAGAAAATTCTTTTTGTATTAAAGAATCTCTCTTGGTGTTCATATTAAATAATTGAAGTCTGTATATAAAATATGAAACTTTTTGCTGATCTACACATTCATTCCCATTACTCTAGAGCAACCTCTAAAAACATGAACATAGAAAATCTGGACAAGCACGCGAAAATAAAGGGAATAGATATTCTGGGCACAGGGGATTTCACGCATCCGCTGTGGTTCAAAGAAATGAAATCATTATTAAGAGAGGTAGATGATTCTAATCTCTACCAATACAAAACAAAAGACCTCTACTACATGCTGACAGCCGAGATCTCGCTAATGTATTCCCAGGGTGGCAAGGGGAGAAGGATTCATGTTGTTATCTTTGCGCCTAATTTTGAGGTTGTGAGACAAATTAACGATTGGCTGCTAACAAAGGGTAGGTTAGATTATGACGGCAGGCCGATCTTTGGATTTCCTGCGACAGAACTTGTGGAAAATCTGATGAGTATCTCAAAGGACATTATGATAATACCTGCACATGCCTGGACTCCGTGGTTTGGGATACTTGGAAGCAAATCTGGTTTTGATTCTATTGAAGAATGCTTTCAGGACCAGACAAAACACATACATGCAATAGAAACTGGTCTGTCGAGCGATCCTTCAATGAACTGGAGGCTATCCTCACTTGATAAATTTTCTTTAGTAAGCAATAGCGACTGTCACTCTTACTACACGTGGAGAATGGGAAGAGAAGCAAATGTGTTTGACTTGAATAAAGTGACTTACAAAAACATCGTGGATGCAATAAAGAAAAGGGATAAAAATAAGTTTCTCTACACAATAGAAGTTGACCCTGCATACGGAAAGTATCACTGGGACGGGCACAGAAACTGTAATGTCTCCATGTCGCCAAAAGAATCCAGGAAAGTGAACAAGATTTGTCCCTCGTGTGGAAAGCCGTTAACAATCGGCGTTGAATACAGGGTTGAAGAGTTGGCAGACAGAAAAGAAGGGTTTGTCCCTAAAAATGCTATTCCTTTCAAAAAGTTATTACCGTTGTCAGAACTGCTTGCGGCTATCTACAACACACAGGTCTTCACCAAAAAAGTTCTTGGCGAGTCTGAGAAACTGATAAAAGAATTTGGTTCTGAACTTAACATTCTTCTGAATGTAGAAGAAAACAAATTAAAACTTTTAACCAAAGAGAAAATAGTCAAGGCTATTATCCAGAACAGAGAAGGAAAGTTAAAGGTTCAGCCAGGTTATGACGGTGTATATGGTAAATTGATTATGAACGATTCAGAGAAGATATCCAAACAAGAAAGCCTCAAGAAGTTTATAAAAAAATAAAATTAACAGTTGGTTTATTTACCAACTGCCTTTATCTCAAGCGTGTTGTCTTTGTAATATCCATAGTCAGCTGTTATTGTTATTGGGAATCCTTTCTTGACGCCCACGTCACTGTCCGTAACCCTTACATCGCATGCTAGTGTAACTGTTGATCCGCCTATTAATTCTAGATTATCTCTGGATAGGTAACAGGAACTGTCAACTATCAGATCTTCTATTCCATCTATCCCAATTATAGGAACATTCAAGAATGTTTCTTCTATGTTCAAGTCCTGTGAATTTAGATCTGTTCCTTTAGTGTAGTCGATGTTTTCCCTGTTAGTATTGTTGAAGATTGTTCCGCCCCCATTGTTGTTAAGAGTTATGTAGAGCGTGAAGATTTCTTCATCAGAGGATATCACGACTGGATCTGGCGCTACTGACATGCTCAGTCCTAAAGGTCCTTGTGTTGTTGTCAAGCTTGACTTTGGTAATTCTTCGTCCCTGTCTCTGGCTGCTATTTCTTCTGCTTCTGAATATACCCAGATGGTTCCTGTACCAGATGTTCTATAGTTGTAGTATGTTCTCGCAATAAAACTGTCTGTTTTTTCCTGGCCTCTTGACAAATCTTTTGGTGCTGATATTGTCCATCTGAGGGTGGCTCTTGTTGGCGGTATGTCTCTTGCTGGATCAGCTGGCTTCAGTGTCTTGCTGAAGTTCTGTATTATGTTACCGGAGGTTAAGTTCCAGTTACTGTCTGAAGTTGCGTCTTTAACTAAGTTTGATCCTGTCAGGTAAACTATTCCATACCCGCTTCCAACTTCATAGTTACCGTGGTTCTCTAAGTCCAGATTTATTCTGACTGACTTCCCTTCCTGGACTGAATCCTGGTCTGCTGAAAAACTTACTACAGTTATTCCGTCTCCTTCTCCTCCTGTGACTATGTCTCCGCCTCCCCAGTCACCTAAATCTACACAGCCTGCTACTAATACTGTTGCCATCAATGGCAAAACTAAAAGCAAACTTTTATTCATTCATTCACCTCGGTCTAACACTAACTGTTATTGAATTGTCTAGAATATATGTATATTGTGCATCCAACCTTAGGGTTCTTAGATCTATGGGTTCAGATGCGTGTGTTGTTAATGTACATGTTGATCTTGAAGCTTTCTTATCTATGAAAGTTAAATTTCTGTTGAGGACGTGGTCTACAGAGCGGCTAAATAAACACCCGGAATATAGCCCTGATACACACTCGCTCTTATCGAATATATCACATGTTATTGATTGGGTTCCTCCTGTACAAGAGACCTCCCATGAACACACTGATTCAGATTCACAATCGTCGAAACCGAGTGTCGGACAATCTGCGGAAGTTGGATCACTCAAGTCAAATGCGACACATCCCTCTGAGGGAGTGCAGCCTAATCTTTTACATTCGACCTGGTCAGAACCGATGTCTTCACACACAATATCAGTACCTCCAAAACATTTGCCGCCTTCAACGAGCTCGTAATCATTGCAATCGACCTCTAAGTTGGATGGGAATTCTATTGTTATATCACCCTGATCTATTTTGGTTATGTAACCATCACCTGAATAAGAATAATCAATATACATGTAAACTTCGTCGTTGTCTATGAAAGGTAATGGTTCAGAGAACGTAATAACTATATTTAGTGGGCTTTCGGTTGTGCTGGAGTGCAATGATATATCGCCTAAAGTTCCTTGCAGTTCTCTGTTGTAATATTCAGTTTCCTGAAGAACTGCTATTGATCTTTCCATGTTATAGTCAGTTGTGTACTCTGTTTTGAATTTTATGTCGCACTCTCTCTCAAATGAAGTGTCTCCTGCTTTGAGCTTAGTCATGACGTACTTTGATCTGTTTGGACGCAATTCCAAATCTTCTATTATGTTCGTATTTCCCAAAAAGAAACATGGATCATAAAGAGTTACACTAACATCTTTTAAGTCTGTCTGTCTATTATTAGAGATATTTGTTGTTAGTGTTATGTTTCTCCCTGCTTTGACTTGAGTTGGAATTGAGGTTATTTCTAAAGAAATGTCTGGGTTCTCTAATGAGGATGTTTCTCCTCCTATCCCTAATCTTAATCCTCCGAAGTCTACACACCCAGATATCAAAACTATTGCAATTAAAGCTGTCATTATGGCTAACTTCATTTTGATTTACCTATTGTAGTGTTGGCTTGACAGAGATCTCATTTTCTCTATCAATGAAATATCTGTATCCCAGCTTGGCCGTGAAATAGTATGTTCTCTCATCACTGTCCATCCTACCTTGGCTTGGCGACTTGAATTCACAGACTATTTTTGGGCTCTTTCTCTTTACTATTGGTATTTCTTCTGTGTTCTCAAACACAGCATTATCGTCGTCTGTTAATCCTTTTAATTTGAATTGGTCGTAACATATTAGAGTTGTTCCAGGTACAAGATCCTGTGTTTTCTCAGCAGCCATGTGTTTTGGAACGATTAGGATCAGATCACCGCTTCCTATATCCCCGCCTTCTATTAGTCCTGTCCCTTGGTCTTTAATTGTTAAATACATCTGGAAAGGTGTACTCTCTTTTACAGGCTGGGCAGCTCCAAAATCAAAGAATACCTTGACCGGCCCTCTTCCCACGACCTGGCTTGACTTGAATGACGGGCTTTCGCCTGCTCTCTGTAGTGTCTCTAATTTTTCTTTGGACATTACTGAAAAATCAACCTGTGAGTTTGCCTCAAAATCATATGCTACCTTGTACTTTATTGGACAAGCCACTGGCAAATTTCCTGTTTTTTCCTGTGAAGGAGCATTGAATATCCATTCAACATACTGAACTTGCTGTGGGACAAGTGTGACTGCGTCGTCACCTTTGTACTCATCATTACTTCTGTCGAATTCGCATAATCCACTATCAACCTTTGTTATCTCAACGTCTTTCACGGTGTTAATGTCATCGACATTCTCCACCTCAAATGTTAAAGTAAAAGATGAGCCGGATGTTATTGGTGGGGTTGGGATTATGTTTACATTTTTTACAGAGAGTATATCTGTCGAGAGTGTTTCTGTATCAACTCCAGACGGGCCCACTAATCCTGAAAATAGATCTCCCTGGTCTATACACCCTGAAACAAAAACAACTGACACTAATGCCAAAATTATCAACACATTTTTCATCATATCACCTACTTTTTTATTGTAATGGTATCTGCGCTATTGGTAATTCCAGTGAGTTCTCACCTACGTAAGTATAGTTTACCATACCTAATAATAATGATGTTTGTTCATCGTAATCTCCGATGTCATAAGTGTATTCGAATTTGTATCTGACTACATCATCTTTTTCTAGGATTTTTTCTGGATCTAAAGTGCATGTTGTTGTGAAGTATCCTCTAAAGGTTCCGCTTCTGACTTCTCTTGGGTTTGGACAAGTTATGAAGGGACTTGCTCCGAATTGTTCAAATTCAACTGGAATTAGTAACTCCATTGATGCGTCCTTGACGATACCACCAATCTGGTTTGTTATTGATATTTCTCCAAATGTTGTTTCGTTTCCTTGTATTGGTTGTTTTTGTGTCCAAATTGCTGCTCTCACTGGTCCGCCTTGGTATTGTGATGTTTTAGGTAGAAGCATTATCTCCCTATTTTCTAATTTTTCTGAAAATAGCTTGCTTCCAATAATGTCAACTTCCATTGAGACATTAGCGGTGTACTCAAATTCATAGGAAAAGTTTAGTTTGGTGTAGTTCCCAGCTTGAACATATCCCATTGTCCCTCCGGCGCTAACACAATCCTTAATGTCTGCACAATTAGAGTATGATGGCATCTCAATCAGAACTCCTTCTCCGAGACATGTCTCTGAATTATCATCCCAATAACATCCTGTCCTATCTTGGCCAAGAGTTTTCAAATAGTCAACTACCTGAGTCTCACAATCTTCCTCGTTGTTATATGAACTACATGGAACGAATTTATTACACTCACAATCATAGAGTTCTCCTAGACGTGCTTCTTCCTCGTTATCATCATACTGGAATGTAATAAGTCTAATGTCGCCTGGATAAATCGGGCCACCGTGTGTTGTGTTGAATATACAAGTGTTGTTTGTGACAGGTATAATTATGTTAAACAATGGGGACAAAGATGATCCTGGAGCCTCGGGTCGTGGTTGGCTTGCGACTGCACCATTACTACAAGAACGGAATCTTCCAAACACACCACCGCCAACTGGTGTATAGACCTGACTAATCGGATCTCTCAACCAAAGGGGCTCTAGTCTTATTTTCAATTCGTTCGCTGTAAACTCTCCTCTGTTCGTAACTTCTATTGTTCCTGCTAGTGGGAATTCTGGATCTATCTCAGTTACTCCACCGATCAATTCAAACCTAGAATCAATAGCCTTGACAGTACCGCCGGAAACAACTTTGCTGGTTGTCCTTTGCTGCTCTGCTTGTTTCTGATAGTAGCAAGAAGGGCAGGTTAGGAGTAAGTAGGTATCTCCCATGCTGTCTGTCACTCCGCTGAAAGCGTCTCCTATTGGCTCTAAGGTTGTTGTTCCAAAGTTTTCAACTACTGGCCAGAATTGTCCAAACAAAGCTGAGCCCACAACACCCGTGAAGGCAAATGAGAATGCTATGAAAGCCACCCCAATCAAGACTACTCCGATGTACGGTCTGTTTTCCCTGCCTGTGAATATGCCTGTTAACAATGCTATTATCCATATCAAGAATATTGTTAGCCCTGGTCCTCTCAGTAGATCAAAGCCCCAGGTTGACATATCTCCCAATGCAAGAACCATGAACATCAAGAAGAAACCTAATCCAAATCCTTCTGAACCATAATACATAGATTTCCTGACGTTTTCAAGTTGTGTGACATTTGTTATCATAACTGATATCTTATCTTCTTTTAGCTCGAGATCCCTTCTCCTTGGGAACACGGCAAAGAATGCTATTGCTATTGAAAATAAAGCCAATACGCCCGGTTGCCCTATTGCTCTGAGACCAAGCACACCCTGTCCGAGGATGACTCCAAATATAGCGTAAACCATTGTGATTAAAAGTAATATTTTTCTGTTGAGGTTGAATATGGTTGCTATGATACCGAATATAAGAGCAAGTATTATGCCTACCATACCTATTCCTGTGAAAAACTCAAAGAACGTTGCTACCCAAGTCGGCGGCCATATTATTGTCCATGTAACTTGTTTTACAACTAGAAATTGATATACAACCATAGCTAGCATGAATCCTATTACAACCCTGACCCATGCACCTACTGCTCTGTCTGGTCTGTATTGAGTATATTCTGTTGGGAAAAAGAAATAACCTATGAATATGATTGCAAATGCCAATAATGCATATAGTGAACCGAAAGCAATTGCGAATGCTGCAAACGTGAAGAACTTGAATACCTGTCTGAACATTAGAGCAAATCTTTCTCCAGGTCTCATTTCTTCGTAGGTTTTCTTTTCTGTTATGTCTTTTACCTTTCTTACTTGTAACCTACTGTTGATCATGCCGTAGACTTCTGACTCGCTCGGAAAGATAGTATATATGAACAGGAAGAAGAATCCCCACCACAAACCGTTTATCCAATTAAAGAATGTCAAACTTATAGCGAGTAAAATGGCTACTGTGACCAATGAAAATAATTTTTTCTTTATTATCCCGTGGAAAAGTCCAGCATAAGCATATCTGCCGACAGCCACTCTCCCAGCTCTTCTGGCAGGTCTCCTAATTATTCTTTCATTGAAGAATCTGACTATTCTATTGTCCACTGTTGCTTCTATATCAGTTGTTCCGTCTGTAGTATCTGTTACGGCAGCTACTGTATCATCAGATGTGCCAGATCCATAATATTTAGCAAAACAATCATCACAGAGTTCTCCTCTGTTGTCCCAGGCATCGAGATTTGTAACATTAACTTCTTTACCGCAATCTGAACATTCTCTTGTTGGCAAAAAAACTACCTCAGTCTCTTTTATATTTATTACAGTCTGATATGATTAATTACTATTTGTAACTATTTTAATCTTTAGGTTGAAGAAAAAAAGATAAGTAAAAGGTTCAGTGATCTAACTGAACCCTTTGGCTGCCATTGACATCCTTCTCATGTATGTCATGGCATCTCTGGCGTTTTGATCGTCTGCCACTGATCCAAACTTTTTAGCCGCAGTTTTGGCCATTTTGAAAAGCATTGCTTCTCTTTCAGAAGCATCTTTTCCTGGTTTCATTCTGAATCTTGACCTAGCTTTCTTTTTCAAAACTTGGTCTGCTGAAACATTTTCCCCTGCAATGTACCTTAGGTACAAGTCTCCATTAAATGCTGCTGAACCAGATTCTCCTGGGAATAGGTGTGGATATCCGTAGTATCCTGCCCTAACCATACCGGGACTTATTCCACTCGCTATTAAGAGAAGGCCTTCTGAAAGTTTCTCTTGTGGATCAACAACATATGCTCTTCCTTTATTAGCGTTTGGGAACACTTCCTGTAAAACTCTTTTTACGTTTTGCTTGAAAACTGGTTGGTAGTTATCTTCTCTGACAAACATCACTGAAAGGACATCGGTCGCGGTGTTAAGTGATATCGGCATTTCTAAGCCTTCTGATGCCTTACCGTCTACGATACTAGCCACAGCACTGTTGTACTGCTCTTCTGTCATGATCAATGTTTGAAGTTGCTGTGGAACAGTCTTTGGATAATAAGTTGAAGTTGCAAAGTTTTCGTCTTGAGTCAATGCCTTCCTGATTATGTCTTTGACACCCCCCTCTGACCAATCTAGGCCTTCTTTTCCACCTTTCATGAATTGGTAAGTGTGCCTAACTCCTCTGGAGGTAAATTTCTGTATTTCTTCTGGGGTTACGTCTGAAGCTAAATCAAGTCTGTGGTCAGCTCCTGTTAACTCCAGAGCTCCTATGACTAATGCAACGCCTGAAACTGATCTCCGGTCTGCTCTCTGTGCCAAGGTTTCCCCATCTCCTAGGTTTGCTCTGTTTATTTGTGTTGTGGCAGCAAACTCGATCTCAGTCGGATAAAATGCTAAATCCTGAAACCTGCCAGTTTCCAAACCACCCAGCAAAACTGAGGTACTGTTTACAGTATTTATAACATAATCGGGTGTGTCTCCTGCAGCACTTTTTCCTATATCAAGTGTTTCTGGGTACATTGCCGCAACCATTATTCTTGGGTTTGTTGTGACATCTCCCCTTCTAATGATGCCTCCCTTTTGCTGTCTTTTAGCAGCTTCCTGAATTGCATCAATCAAATAGGCACCAACTGTTGTTCCTGTGCCTCCTGCTAGAGAGTACATCAAAACATTTATATCGTTGACACCGTCTGGTGATATTGCTGCAGTCATTCTTTTTCTCTGGTTTGGACGAAGCTTCATGTTTTGTAAAATAATAGCAGTAGCGTCAAATGGATTATTTCCTGTGTCTCTTCCTATCTTGACATCATTTTTTTCGCCCATAAGAGGACCGAGATGCGAAGCTTCTGGCTGATATAGTCCCCATTGATTAAAACATTCTGTAAAGCTTCTCGGGTCCATTGCTGCATGACCTATTTCAGAATCAGGATTTATATCTGCACCAAGTACAGTTAACCTGTCCCTTTGAGGAACATCTAACCAATATCCAACTGTTGCTTGAGCTGCTTCATATTTTTGAGTTCCTGTTTGGACATCTTGAACAGCACGCTGAACATCTCTTACATCTGGTGAAGTCACACCTCTCCAGAGTGTATTAATTAGGTTTGGGTATGTTCTAACCGCAACTACTCCACTTTGATCACGAGTCCAATTAACAGTGTCTTTTGGTGCAGTAGAATTAACAATATCAACAGCTCTGGCATAAGCATCTGGTCTATTGGTTTTCTTAGCATAAGATTTGTCGTATCTTACAAGTTGTTTATAATCTCCAATGTAAACGTAGTTATTTTGCGTGGGAGCTCCTATACCAATTGCGTTCAATTCCTCAACAAACATAGGTAAAACAATGTTACCGGCTTGTCCGCCTGCATACGCACCAACTAAAAAGTTTGCTCTTGCCATCGATTATCACCCCATGGATTATCATTTATTACTTATACATAGTTACTATCTACAGATATATAAAGGTATCGTTTTAGTACTACTTGTCAGTGACATCAAAAATAGGATATTTACCTATATAATATGTCCACTTCAACAGAATTAACAAAATATCTTCCATTCTTTTCACTAGAAATCTCAACTATATTCCTTCCAGAATTCAAAACCTCATTATCAAGATATAATATCTTGTCTACTTTTCCTCTCCAAATTTCAAAGCCATTGATCTTGACGATCATTCTCCCGGTTCCCTCTGAATCACCAATATCTATCTTCAACTCAGCATTGGTTGAATTGTCAAATGAGTCAGGACCAATATCAAAGTCCATGGTTTCGATATCCTTGCCATAATACTCTATTTGAACCTCAGACTCAAACCGATATATAGTAGGCGCCCAGAATCTCCATCCAGAACTCCCTGCCTTAAACTCCAAGGTTGTATAGTCATCAATGACGTCTCTGTTAAAACTGGCAATATGATTACCCTCTCTGGGATACTCAGAATAAACATTATTTCCATTTACATATATCATTAAAGGCCCGTAGAGGTTGGTCTCTCTGACATTAAATTTAATCTTACCGCCCGAAGCTACTGCATAGTTCGGAACTTCAAAAGATATTGACCTATCAGCACCAGATATAAGTCCGCCTGAGACTGCCCCGTTTAAAGTGGCTACCTTTGTAGTTGAAGCTGCACCGCTGACATTAAAGCTCTCGCCAATTCTGAAGGTCTCTGGCCCAATCTCAACTGGCTCGTGTGTATCAGAAGGTACTATTATATTTCCAAACGTAACAAACAGAGCTGCAAACACTAGAATAGCTACAACTAAGATCGGAATGAATTCAGTCATTTTAATCGTTATTATTTAAACTTGCACTAATAAAAATATTGTTTATGAAGTCTTCCTTTGATTTAAGGCATAATTTAGGAAAAATAACCCCTGAAAACGCTGATGATCTGTGGGTCTTGAGCGAGATAGTCAGATTTGGGGATATTGTAACAGCCAGAACTCTCAGAAGCATTGAGGTCAAAAGAAAGGAAGGAACTGAAAAGGTTGGAAAAAAACCTGTTGTTTTGTCTTTAGAAGTTGAGAAAGTTGAGTTGGGTGAAAGACTAAGGTTCACCGGCAAGATTGTAGAAGGACCAAGTGATATTTCGAGAGGATATCATACTATAGAGGTTGAACCAAACACATTTTTAAAGATTGAAAAACCGTGGAAGTCCTGGGAGGTCAATAAAATAAAGGCTGCCCGCAATAAACAGGAGACTGTCTTTGTTTGTATTCTGGATGAGAGGGAAGCTGATTTTTATTTGATCGGGGAAAGGTCAAAACATGTCGCGCATATAGCTGGCGGGACGCTGGGCAAGAAAGTGGGCGAATCCAGAAAACCTGAATATTACGGAAAGGTTATTTCTGAGATAAAAAGATATTCTGATTATAAGATGATAGTGGCTGGTCCTGGGTTTGCCAGAGAAGAACTGCAGAAATTATTGAAAGAAAATAAAGTTTCTGCTCATTATGACTCATTGGCACATACCGGCGAGGTTGGCCTACAGGAACTTCTGAAAAGAAAAATAATAGAAAAAATAATTAAAGATTCGAGGATCTCTGAGGAAACTGAAATTGTCGAAAAACTCTTAGTGGAAATAGTTAAAGAGAATCTGGCTGTGTACGGATTGGAGAAAACTAAGGAAGCGTTAGAGCGGGGGGCTGTTGAAACTCTTTTGGTTTCTGACAAGAAAGTCAGAGAGCTGGAGGAGTTGTTAGAACAGGCTGAAAAGCTAAGAACTAGAGTGATGATTATCTCGTCTCTCCACCAATCCGGAGAAAAGTTATTCAGAATGGGTGGGGTTGGTGGCTTGTTAAGATATAAACTCTAAAACTAAAACAAAATCCCATTCTTTTTCTGTCTTGACTATGAACTCTTTTTCTATCTTCATATCAAAAAGAGATTTTAGCCAGTTGCTTCTTTCTTCAAAGTTGTTTTTGTTGCAGAAAACAGTAACAATCAATTGTCCATCCTTTTTTAGAACTCTTTTTAATTCGTTCTTGTTTTCTATCAGATGAATTATGTCAATAGCAAAAACAGTATCAAAGGACTCATCTTCAAAGGGTATTTCGTTTGCGTCAGCCAGAACCTTTTCTCCCTTTATCTTGTTTACATAGTTAGGGTCTTTATCTAGTGCGACGGCTTCTGGAATGAATTCTTCCAGAAAACCCGGACCGCAGCCGACGTCAAGGATCCTTCCTCTGGGTATAACGTTCTTTAAAATTTCCTTTATCTTCTCTCTCTGAGTGTCCTTCATCCAGTCCTCGTAAATCTCTTCAATCATACAGAATGAATTATTATTTTTTATATTTAAGGTGTTGTTGGTTCTTGTAATACAAAAGTGTTGACAAATTTGTTGTACAAATTGTATAACTTTTTGGTGGATTTTTTTCTAAAAGTTTCTATGGTGGACTGGCCGGGATTTGAACCCGGGATCTCCTCCATGCCAAGGAGGCATCCTTCCGAACTAGACTACCAGCCCATAGCCAATATATATAAATCCAATCTTTAAATCTTATCCCATGAGAAAGGGAATGAAGATTCTTTTGATGGGATCGTTTTTCTTTATGTTCGCGGGTGGGATGTTCGGCCCTATTTATGCTGTGTTTGTGGAAAATATAGGTGGTGATCTTCTCACTGCAGGAAGTGCATATGCAGCGTTTTCCATCTCAGCTGGGGTTTTGATGTTTTTTATAAGCAGGTGGGAAGACCATGTAAAGCACCAGGAAAAATTGATAATCCTCGGCTATGGTCTGAGTTGTGTCGGTTTTTTAGGTTATCTATTGATACAAAACCCGATTCACTTATTTATTGTCCAGATAATCTTTGGGATAGGAGAAGCAGTGAATTCTCCTGCTTATGATGGAATGTACTCGAGACTTCTAGAAAGGGGCAAATTTGCATCTGAATGGGGAATGTGGGAATCTATGCAGTATATTGTTATTTCGGTCGCTGCTCTTGTCGGTGGTTATTTGGCTTCTGCTTTCGGTTTCAAATTGATATTTGTGTTAATGTTTATTTTGTCTCTCTTTGGTCTGACCACGGCTTCCGCATTGTTGAAAATGAAAAGAATGTGAGAGAACTATTCTACAAGTGGCAGGCTATCAACTGAACCGGCTGCCCCTAATACTGTATAACTTTCATCATATATCCCATCTGAATCAGAATCTGTTCCAATAAAACCACCCCAGAAATTCCCACCTACATAAGGACCGCCAACTATATTGGTCCCTAAGGTCTTCGTGGTGTTCCAGACATTAGCTAATCCGTTATCAAATGCGTTTACAGCATTGTTCGAAAAATAATTATCATATATTAAACTGCTTTTGGTGTCTGGATATTCTGCAAATAACCCGTATGCATAGTTGTCGTGTATCATGTTTCTGGTTATTATGGTGTTGTTTTCAGTGCACTGAAAATAGAATCCTATACTGTTTTCGTAAACTTCATTGTCTTTGTATATGTTGCTTGAACCGTCGCATATGTCAAACCCTGCGTGATATTCGTCAGAAGGTTTGTTTGTTGTATAAATTTCGTTTTCCTCAATTATTGTGTTTGTGGTGTCATAGACCTGAATCCCGTAATAGACATGATCACGAACTATGTTTTTCTTTACTTCGCCACCGTTCATGTATATGTACATTCCGACATTAGAGTCTGAAATGTTATTTTCATTAACAACACCATTTGAGAGGTATGATAAAATGAATATCCCGTATCCAGAGTTTCTGATTGTGTTCTTGAAAACAACGCAATCAGAACCCATTAAATCAATAGCAGCGCCAGTTATGTTGTTGAACTGAGAATTTCTTACAGTGGTGTATTCCTTAAGAGATTTAACTCCTTTCTGATAATTGTTTATAATGCAATTTTCTATGGTCACATGATCTCCGTCATAGACATATATCCCGTAGCCTGCTCCACCACCTGTCAGTGAATGACCGTCGCAGTCTATAATAAGATTGCCTGTCCTTACGATGAAACAGTATCCAGGACAATCAATGTCTTCTGTTAATACATAACCCTTGCATGTTTCTGTTATATCCTGTCCTTCAGAAAGCTCTACAACATTAAGCTTACAGTCAGATGTGCAACTGTCACAATCGTTAGTGTTGCCGTCATCACATTCTTCTCCGTCACCAATTGCACCATTTCCGCAGATCGGTCCAAGTGCTGATCCGCCTGAACTCCCGCCCCCAATAACTTGAGCTCCTCCTATTGGAACGTCCTTGGGTAGACTCACACCACCGACGACAAGAACTTTCTCAACAAAGGCGCCTTGTTCTGTTGTGATTTTTATTTTTTGGCCTGGCTTTAGCTCTTCTGAAAGAGACATCTCTGCGACATCGGTGGGTTCCAGAACTTCTTTACTCATTTCAAAACTCTTTGGGGTTTCGTCCACATATGTTGCAAAACCGCTTAGCTTAACTCCGCCAGTATTTCTCACATAAACTTCGGATATTGTCAGTGACTCAATAGCAAAAGAGGCCTGAGTTTTTTCGACAAACGGCTCAATATGTTCAGTACCCTCGGATGTGGTCTCTTCAACCACTATTACAGTCCAGACATATGAAAAAGAAACAAGCGCAACAACAATAAATAAAATTATTAGGCTTGCAACAACTGTAGATAAGGCCTTCATATAGATCATTTATAATTAAGACATAAAAACATGGTGGGCCGAGCAAGATTCGAACTTGCGACCTCCACCTTGTAAGGGTGGCGTCATAACCGCTAGACTACCGGCCCATACTAAACCTTTTAATAGCAACACTATAAAAACCTTTATATGACACCTGAAAAACAATATCAAAAACTTAAGAAAAAACACAAAAAACTTCCTGATTTAAAATGGTTAAAAGAAAACTTCAATTTAAGACTCGAAGAAGGTCTCCCGATCCTTGAACAAATCAGAGTCCAGATAGTGGATAGGATAGAGAAAACTCGCGGACTGATAGAACCGTTGATAGGAGCTTCTGAGACTTATTCTTCCTGGTTTGAGAAAAAAATGTTATCCAAAAGAGAAAAAGAAGATATCTTCAAAATATATAAAAAACTCCAGATGATCTATTGGAGAGCTAATAAAGTGGGGCTAGGAAGTCCGAACAGGTATTATGTCGACTGGCTGATATCTGTAAAGGAGCTCTGGAGCGATTTGAAGCCGCTGTTAACTTCTGTGTTTGACAAGATATCTGTCAGCTGGGGAAAGTACCATAAAAAAGAATCTGATACCTCTTATCATGGATGAGATTCTCCAAACAACTTGCTCATCATCTCAGCTATTATTGTGAATATGAAAGCCATCACAAACGCAACAACTATTCCTTTAGTAAGAATCCCCCCATGAACTATTTGCTGGACTGTTAGATCTTGAACCACTCCGAATATGACAAGCAGAATAAAGAACGATATGAATCTTGCATAGTGTTTTTTGTGTTTTTTTATGTGTTTGTGTATTCTTTTCATAGTATCATTATGAGTATCTCTCTATTTTAAATCTTGTTTCTATGAATTGTTTAACTCACCTTGATTCTCCTTTTTCCATCTTTTCCCATTACAGGTTTTCTGGGACCCAATTTCCCTGAATCAATCAGGTCTTTTATTATCATTCTCTCGTAGACACAATTCATCATCTGATCAGTATACTCGCCTGTTTCTGAGCTGTGAACTAAAACTTTTATATCAGTCTGATATGTGCATTCTGGATGCACCCCAAAATAGTTAGAAACCAGTGGTTCGTTTCCACAAGTCAGATATTCGCAATCATGACAGGGCTCGTTATTTTCTCCGGAGACTTTAGAGGTATCAAGAAACAATTCTGATTTTTGTTCAATTGCCCGAGACATTAACTTATCTAGTGTCTCTATATTTGTTTCTATTTGTATTTTGCCATAAATTATTCTGACATTCATATTTTACCACCAGTTAATAGTTATCTGAATTACTATAAGAAAGTTATACGAGATTTATGCGTATTATACGTAGTATTTAAGTGTTTGATACAAATAATTAAGTAATATGCGCAAAACAAAGCTAGTAAAAAAAGCAAAATTGGACAAGAAGGACAGGAAAATACTAAGCATTTTGATCAAGAATGCCAGGATGCCGCTGACAAAGATAGCCAAGAAGGTCGGGTTATCTCATGATGCAGTCAGATACAGGATAAACAAACTCAAAAAAGACAGAATAATAACAGATTTCACGGCAGTAATAGACCCCGCCAAACTTGGTTTTCCGATATGGGGCGACGTTGCTCTTTCCCTATGGAACCTGAATGATGAGAGATCAAAGGAATTCATAAAATATCTCAAGACACATCCCAACATAGTGGCTGTCTGGAACTTGAGCGGCAAGTCTGAATGGTTCATAGAGATTTACACAGAAACTCTAGAAGAGTTCAACAATATTGTCAGCAAGATAAAAATAAAGTTTTCTGACATAATCAAGGACTCTGAAATACTTCTAGTCATGAAAGAAATAAAAGCTAAGCAGATTTATCCTGAGACCTATCCTGGTTTGTAGTGGTGGGCGGGATGAGATTTGAACTCACGACCTCCTGTTTTTACGAGACGCTGTCAGGAAAAACGACTAAACGCCGCTTTATAAGACAGGCGCTCTAACCTAGCTAAGCTACCCGCCCATAGACATTTATTCATAGATCAACCAATTTAAAAATATGCTTATTGACCTGAAACAAAAGATTAAAAAATTCCTAGAAGACTCTGGTTATGTTACCTGCGAACACAAAGGATGTTTTGACATTGCTGCAAAAAAAGAGAAATTGCTGCTGATAAAGATATTAAAGAATATTGATTCATTCCTCCCTGAGCAAGCAAAAAATCTTAAGATAATCTCCAACAACCTAGAGGCAAACCCCATGATCGTGGGGGAGACAATGACTAGAGGGAAATTAGGAGAAGGTATTGTGTATGAGAGGTTTGAAATACCCGTTGTTTCGATTAATACCTTTGAAAATCTTATCTGTAGTAAAATACTTCCTAAAATGTACAGAGACCGTGGCGGGTTATATGTAGAAATTGATTCTGATTTTCTGAAAGAGAGGAGGCAGAAAAAAAACCTGACGCAGATGGAATTAGCAGAAATGGTTGGAATAAGCAAAAAAGCAATTTATGAACATGAGAAAAAAAACCTGAGGATGCTTCTGAACATTGCTGAAAAGTTAGAAAGTGTGTTGAACAAAAAAATAATAAAATCAATAGAGCCTTTTAAGAAGTTTGAGGATCATGGGAAACCCAAAGATGTTGTTGAGAAAAAGGTTGGTTCTGACTTCAAGAAACTTGGGTTTGAGGTCGATTATGTGAGGCAGACTCCATGCGACTTATTAGCTAAAGAAAAGGCAACTCTCCTATCAAAAATAGAAGCAAGCAAGAGAAAGCTTAAGAAAGACGCAGAGACCCTAAAGGGTTTTGTGAGGGTCATAAAAAAACCGGCGCTGCTCCTGACAGAAGATACCAAAGAAAAAGATATCTTCGGAATACCTATTCTTAGGATCAAAAAACTAAAAGAAATAGAAGACAAAGAGGAATTGTTAGATCTAATTAAGTAATCACTGAGTTTGAAGAAAAAGCTCTATACCGTTCTTTGTATAAGATGTTAGATTTTCAGGTAGATTATCGAGAGGGAACCACTTAACGACGTCGTGTCTGTCTGGCTCTAGATTTTTTATCTCACCACCAACTATCTTGGTGAGAAAACCAAGAGATATCCAATGTTTATTGACTCCACCTTCGACCATTATATGATCACTATACCCGAGGAATCGAATAATCTCAATGTCGAGACCAACCTCTTCTTTTATCTCTCTCTTGAGAGCGTCTTCGACTTTCTCTCCAAATTCAATTGTCCCGCCTGGTCTTGACCACATACCAGCAAAGGTCTTAGAGTTTTTAGAACGCTTAACTAGAAGAACTTCATTCTTATCATTGACAATTATAGAACCGCATCCGATGCCAATATAATCTACTCCAGGTTTCATGAAAATACTTTATGTCCAGAATTTAAAAAGCATAGGTTTAAATATACTTACATGCACATAAAATCTTACATACTTATTTAGGGAGGTAGATAACATGAATGGTCAAAATCAAATGGGAGGACAGCCTATCTTAGTTCTTCCAGAAGGTACACTGAGAACAATGGGAAAGGGTGCGCAAGCAACAAACATAGCTGCCGCAAAGATAGTATCAGATGCAGTAAGAACCACACTAGGCCCAAAGGGAATGGACAAGATGTTAGTTGATTCAATGGGCGACATAGTGATAACAAACGACGGTGTCACAATTCTAGATGAAATGCAGATCGAGCATCCGGCTGCAAAAATGTTGGTAGAGGTAGCCAAAACCCAGGATGAAGAAGTTGGTGACGGAACAACAACAGCAGCTGTCCTTGCTGGTGAATTGTTAAAGAAATCAGAAGCTCTTTTGGATCAGAACATACACCCAACTGTAATTACAAAAGGTTACAAAATAGCAAAGAAAAAGGCTTTAGATTTATTGAATGAACTAGCAGAAGACATAACACCTCAGGACGACGACAGATTACTAAAAATAGCAATAACAGCAATGACTGGCAAGGGCTCCGAGACAGCTTCCCAGCACCTTGGAAAAATAGCTGTTGACGCTGTTAGATCTGTTCTCGAAAAGGTTGATAATAAGATAGAAGTTGATACTGAAAACATCAAAATAGAGAAAAAAGAGGGCGGAACAGCAGAGGATACAGAATTAATAAGGGGTGTCCTGATAGATAAGGAAGTCGTACATTCAGGAATGCCAAAAGAGATTAAAGACGCAAAAATCTGTCTGATTGATACGGCTCTAGAAATAAACAAAACAGAAACCGACGCCCAGATACAGATAACGTCTCCGGACCAACTACAAGTATTTTTAGATCAGGAAGAAAAGATGTTGAGAAAAATGGTCGACCAGGTGGCAGCAACAAACTGCAATGTTTTGTTCTGTCAGAAAGGAATCGACGACGTAGCACAACACTTTTTATCAAAAAAAGGAATATTGGCAGCCAGAAGAGTCAAGAAATCTGACATGGACAAACTAGCAAAGGCAACTGGAGCAAGAGTAGTAACAAATCTCTCAGATATAGCTGAGGACGATCTAGGAAAAGCCGGAACAGTAGTGGAAAAGAAAATATCTGGAGAGGAGATGATTTTTGTTAAAGACTGCCGGGACCCAAAATCTGTTTCCATCTTAGTAAGAGGCGGAACAGAGCATGTTGCAGAAGAGGTTGAAAGAGCAATAGAAGATGCAATTGGCTGTGTAGCATCCTCACTAGAGGTCGGGAAAGTAGTTGCTGGCGGAGGCTCGGCAGAAGCAGCTGTTTCCAAGGGGTTGCGAGAATTTTCACAGAGCTACTCCGGAAGAGAACAATTGGCTATCTTGTCTTTTGCAGAAGCATTAGAAGTAATACCAAGAACTTTGTCAGAAAATGCAGGTCTTGATCCAATAGACATGTTAGTTGACCTGAGAGCAAAACATGATGAAGGAAAGAAGACTTCAGGAATAGACGTCTATACAGGAAAAATAGTTGACATGAAAGAAAGGGGAGTTATAGAACCTCTCAAAATAAAAACACAGGCAATAAAATCTGCATCTGAC
>JAFCDY010000041.1 GCA_017609445.1 Candidatus Aenigmatarchaeota archaeon
GGCGTTGGTTTAAAAATAATTCCAAATGGTGGGCACCTGAACAGCGAGAAAGGATATACGAGGTTCCCCGGTTTATTAGAAGATATATTAGAAGATATAAAGAAGAAGGTGATTCAATGAGTGAAGTAATTCTAATTAAGCATCACCTGATGAGAGAACTAAGGAAAGTGGTTAAACAAAAAGTGAATAGATTCTCAAAGGGAGACAAAATTGCAATAAAACTCCACATGGGAGAATATGGTAACCTAAGTTACATAAGACCGCCATTAGTTGAACTAATTGTTGATGAACTGAAGAAAATAGGGGTAGAGCCGTTCCTGTTTGACACGCCCACTTTATATTCAGGAGAAAGAGACACGACTGAAAAATATTCTCTTACAGCTAGGAAGAACGGTTTTTCTAAAGACACAATGGGATGCCCTGTGGTTACGTCTGATGTGCCAATCGAAATGAAAAGCAAATTCTTCAAAACAATTGAACTTGCTAAAGAGATGTACGAAGCAGATGGAGTTATAGTTCTTTCTCACTTCAAAGGACATGAATTAGTTAACTTCGGTGGAGCAATCAAAAATATCGGAATGGGTGGTGTTACTAAGAAAGGGAAGAAAAATCTTCATATTGACACCAGACCAGTTATAGGTGATAAGTGTACTGGTTGTGGTAGGTGTGTGGAAGTCTGTCCAGAAAACGCTGTATCGCTGAAGAACGGAAAAGTCCATATTGATTTTGACAGTTGTTTTGGTTGTGGAACCTGTGTAGATTTTTGCCCAGTCAATAATCTTACCAACAAAACAACGGATTTGTCAAGTGGTTTAGCAGAAGTTTGTTCACTATACCTAAAGAAATACGGAAAGAAAACTTTGTTCATAAATGTTCTGACAGACATAACAAGCAGATGTGATTGTTATCCAATAGGAAACGCTGATGTTTCCCACATAGTCCCACCTGATCTTGGTATAACCGTCTCAGATGATCTGGTTGCTATAGATAAGTGTTCTCTTGATCTAGTTGAGAAGGCCACTAAAAATAAATTCGGAAAGATTTTCAAGTCAGATCCGCTGAAACAGATAAAAGACGCTAAGAAGTTTAACCTAGGTTCTGAGGATTACGAGATAAGAGAAGTTTAAATCTTTTTCTGCTCATTAGATTCTTATGATAAAAGTTGTTGAGGATGTAACTTATATCTGGGAAGATGGGGCAGAGACTGAAGTAAAACTGGCAGATATGGTAAAAACATATATGGGACTGGCGAATGCTCATGCAGAATACACAAGAATGCTCGGATTTCTCAAGAACTTTTTTTCCCAAGAAAACAGACACTTATTAGACCCACAATATGAAAACAATATACTTTATTCAAATAATTTAGAACTCAAAACTGGCTTACGTTCGGATATTATGGAATCTGGTCTCAGAATTCCCCTCGGGCGAACAGAAAATTTTGAATGCCAGATACTAAAACTACATCGGGATGGCAAGATTCCGAACCATGTTCACACAACAGGCAGTGAGATAGAGATTGTCACGTCAGGTAGGATTATCACCAACGGCATAACAGTTCACAGAGGTTTTGTAACCACCACAAAGTCCAAACATGGTGTGTCATCAGAAAGATGGTATTATTGCGACACAGCAAGCCCTGCATATATTTTGAATATCTCTATCCCCAAGTGGATGGAAGGCCCAGAAGTTGTAATACTCCACTAAATCGGGGGATCACCGAACTTATATTCCCCTAAACCGAGAAGAGAGATATAGTCTTTTATTATTTTCTGAAACTTAGACCTTATTTCTCGCATTATTTCGTCAAAATGACCGGGATCTTTTGGCCAGACATGGATCCAAAGATCATATTTACCAGATATTTCTGAAACATGGCAAATGAATTTGTGGTCTTTCAAATACTCGATGAACTCTTTTTTATTTCTCTCGTTGATGTTTTTCAGCTGAAGCAATATCATATAGAGACTGCAGCCCTGGAGAGGAGTATTTACTACAGTTACAAACCCACGAAGAATACCTTTCTTCTTCAGGTTCCTGATCCTATATTTAGTTGCGTCAGGGGACAATTTTATCTTCTTAGATATCTCTAACAGAGGAACTCTTGCATTTTTTATCAACATCCTGAGTATCTTTCTATCTGTTTCGTCGATTTCAACCTGAGATTCATTTTCATCAAAACGACCAAAGGGAAATGAAAGTGAAATGTCTCTTGATGAACTTTTTATTTTGGTCAAAAAACCTGTTATTAGATTATTATACTGATGTTCCTTTATTCCTAGTATTGACTCAAAATCCTGGAGATAATTCTGGCAGATGTCCCTTACCTTAGACAATATTTTATTATATTCTATCATGTTCTCTGCATTGACATGGATTATGGAATTCCAGATCCCGTTGGATTTCAGGGCCCATCTTATCTTTTTCTCGTTCAGAATGTAGTTTTTCAACTTATTCTCGACCTGCAATGGTAAGTTTTGTACCCTCAATAAGATGACGTGCCAGTGTAATCCTAGTTTGTTTATATCTATCGTTGGTATGAATGCGTCGATGAAGCCAGACTTGATCATTTTTTCTATTCTGTATTTTACCACATCTCTGGATAGTTTAGTGTTTTTAGCTATCCTGCTGATAGAGGATCTGGAATTTCTTTCTAGTTCTACAATTATCTTTTCGTCTTTTGCATCAAGCTTGAGCATATCTTCATATCTGAATGGTTTTTCTCTTTTTTCTAGTAATTCTCTGAAACATGTTGTTGTCATATTACATATTAGTAAGATATATACATAAATATTTCTTATTTTTAAGTAAAAATAGCATATAACCCTCTTATTGATATGATAACTACTTTATAGTAACTAAAAAGATGGTGATAATGATGGCTACGCCAGTATATGAAGGAGAAGCCACTGTGCTTGGGATTCTAGATAAAATGAAACTTTACCGCGCTAGATGTGACACTTTACCATTATCAAAAGAAGAGGCTTACCAAAGGTCAGAGGTTCTAGAACAACATGATGTAACCAAATCTCCTGGTTTTGCACTCATTTGGAGACCTGATGTTATGGTTGCCAGAGTCAGGAAAGACTCTAGAGGATTTGATTTATCAGTATTTGACAATGAGACACAAACAGAAACTGAAGGTTGGAGAAGGGTTTGTTATGTTGATAGTAGTGTTCTTGGAACAGAGAGTTATGGTCTCCTAAAGAGCCAAACCATTGAAGAATATCTTAACCATTTTTATGTAAGGACAGATCTACAAAGTACCTTTAGGAAGGAACATGGTTTTAATTTATGAAATGGAAATTAGTGTCAACAAGAAAGCTGAATCTCTGGTATCTTAGTGTTCTCTATAAAGGAATGAGGGACGATACAAAAGATTTGATAGACTGGGGTTATTCCAATATATTGGACGTGTCCAACAACCAGATTGTCAGGTCGCACGTTTTAAAAGAAGAAGGAGAGATGCTAGGAAAGATCCTTTTGAATAAGCTGAGAGAAGATGAAGACTTTATCAACAAACTAGTCAGGAAGTATCAGAGAAGAGCGAAGAAACTGTTAGAGGTCTCTGACAAGATTTCTGATCCAGACACTACTTCTTTATCTGACAGAGAGCTCGCTGGATTATTTAGAGAATTCTCCAGAGCGTATCAGGGAGTTGGTCCGTTTCTCGATATACCAATAATGTTCGGAGAAGAGGGAACAAAGAAATTAAAAAAACTACTAAATACAAGAGACTCAGAAAAATACATTGGGATTTTGACAGCCCCTCCTGAGAAAAGTTACGTTGCCCAAGAGGAAGAAGAGTTTCTTAAGATCATCAAAGGAAATGATATTGAAAGGAATCTTGAGAAGCACATTAAAAAATGGTGCTGGATACCCTTCTATGAAACAGGCAAGACCTGGAACAGAGAACATTATCAGAAATTAATAAAAGAAATGTCGGGGAAGCCAGGAAGAATTGAAAAAAGACTTCAGGAACTGAAACAACTACCAAAGAAAACAGAAGAGGAAAGAAGAAAAGCAATTGACAAATTAAAGCCATCTAAAGAAGCGTTGGTTCTCATAGACTCATTACAAAAGATAATAGACCTAAAGGATAAGAGAAGAGCTGTCTACACAAAAGCTGATTACAATTCCATGAAGCTGTTCAGAGAAATGGCGAAAAGAAAGGGAATCTCTGTTGATCAGCTAAAACACCTAACACCCGAAGAGACAGTTGGTATTTTTGAAAACAACAAACTGGTTAACAAAGAACTGGTTAAATCTAGGATGAGTTATTATGTTTACCTGATGAAAGACGGAAACGTTGATGTTCTGATTGAGAACAAAGCCAAACAGATAGAGGAATCTGAAATAAAAGAAGAAGCCATTGAAGAAAAACTGGAGGGAACCTGCGCGTCAATAGGGAAAGCAATCGGAAAAGTAAAAATCGTCCTGGATTTAAAAGACCTAGACAAAATCAAGAAAGGGGACATCTTGGTCTCCAAATTCACAAACCCAAATTATGTTACTGCCATGAAAAAAGTAGCCGCTGTAATAACAGAGGAAGGTGTGATAACTTCTCATGCAGCTATCATATCAAGGGAGATGGGGATTCCATGTATAGTCGGAGCTAAAAATGTCATGAAACATCTAAAAAATGGAGAAAAAATAACAGTTGATGCTGACAATGGTTTGATAACAAGGGGTGAGTGAATGGAGAAAATAGTTTTTGAGAGCGACGGGAAAAAATTAATTGGTGTTATTGAATATCCAGAAAAAACACCTGCTCCTGCAGTTGTTATGCTGCATGGTATGACCAACA
>JAFCDY010000042.1 GCA_017609445.1 Candidatus Aenigmatarchaeota archaeon
AATTTTGAAAAAAGAGATCTCCAACTGCAGAACCAGATAGAAGATGCCAGAAAAAGACTAGAAGATTTAGAATCAAGAACAAGAGATAAAGAAGAAAAATTAATTGGAAAGTTTGAAGATTTTGGGGATTCTATGACAAATATCGAGGGGAGAATAGGATCAATGGAAAGAGTATTCAAAGAATTCATACCGCAACTGACACAGAACATTAGAACAATGTCCAATATAATTGAAAAAACTAAAGAAAAATAAAATCATTTCTTCTTTTTTGTTTCTCCGAAGATCATCCAACCTATAGCTGCCACAATGGCTATTATGAAGATAGTCCCCGTGACATCAAACCCGCGAGGCAGATCAAATCCTACAATACTCAACCCACCAGATGACACAAATATGACAGCAACTATTATCAACAGTATCAATGTAAATAGTACTGGATGATTAGAGAGAAAAGAAACTTTTTCTGTGACTGCGTTGCCCTTTTCATCAATCTTTGTTACAACTTCCTTACTTAATCCAGCAACTTCTAAGAATATTATGATCATCAGTAACCCTACTCCAACAAGTATCAGACTACTAGACACATTTGATATAAATGATATCAGCGCCGCTGGTGTTGATAGTAGAACTAAAAAGCCCACAACAACAGCGATTATAGCTTGCGTCTCTCGTGAATTCTTAGGAATATTTATTTGGGATAAAATACCGTAAACAATAGCAAAGGTTAGCAGCCACAATAGTATGTCTGCGAAACCCAATCTTTCTAAAACTGAAATCACGGCAAAGTCTACCATCTATTCACCTCTAATCATCCACAATACTCCTATTAATACAACGATTATAATGGCAATACCAGTTATATTGATCGGTGGGAGATTATCAAAACCTAAGAATCCTAAGCCTCCAGCACCTATGAATACCAAAATACCTATTATGATGAAAGCTGCAGCGATTACATAAGAGTTCTTAGAAAATAGGTTAACCCCAACCTCAATCTCTCTTTCATTCCCATCCTTGTCTTTAATTTTTTGAATCTCAGTGTGTCTGATACCACCAATTTCTATAAATATTAACAATACTAGGAAAGCTAAAATTATAATTATCATGGATCCCGATAGACTAGTTATAACTGATAAAAACTCTGAAGGGACTGATATCAAAACGAAAAATCCTGATACAATTGCGATTATCCCTCTCGTGGCCTTTGACTTTGGAACTTTTACCTGAGTAAGTATACCGTAAACAATAGCAAAGGTTAGCAGCCACAATAAAAGGTCTCCGAATCCCAATACCTGTAAAAAAGCTATCGGACTCAGGTCTGCCATCTACTCACCTTTACCGCCGGAGTCTCCACCTTCCTTAAACATTATCCAGATGGCCACTACCATTATTATTAGGAAGAATATGATAGCAAGTATTGGGGTCGTTATCTTTATCTCCGGAATATTCAGGATTCCCAGCCCGCCTGCACCGATGAATATCAATATCATCAACACAACTATGGCCCCGCCAAAGAACTTTGGGTGTAGTGCGAAGATGTGCTTGCCTTCTTTTTTTGCTCCAGCAATTTCCAGAAACATCACTACTATCAGCAAACCAAACGCTATCATGACTGAAGCTACTATAAGATTTGTTACAAAGTTGACAACCTGACTTGCAACAACAGCAAACAAAATCAAGAATGAAACAACTATTGATATCACTCCCCTAGCAGAAATAGACTCCGGTATCTTCACATGAGACAAAATACCGTAGGTTATTGCTAGAGACAGTAACCATAATAAAATTAAAGGAAAGCCTGTTTCCCTGAGGCTGAGTATCAATTGAGCTAATGCACTGGCCATATGTACCACTTAACTATTGTTACGCTTGTTATTTATTTTTTCCTCTTTACTTTTCTGACTGTTTTAGTCCTAATAACTGGATATCTTCTCAAATAACTGTCTATTTCCATCCTTCTTCTAATCATCCAGAGTTCCCTTGCTATCAACATGACTGCGATGATTATTATCCAAGGCATCAATATTGCTGCAAAGTATTCTGCTTTAGCTAAAAATGATGACTGGGCTATCAGTGAAATTGTCTCTGCTCTTCCCTCAACTGAAACTGGTGCTGATGTTGATAGAATTGTAAGAGCTGTCAATGCTAAAATTATAGTAAAGACACTTACGAAAATCAGTAATAAGTCTTCAAAGAATATTTCTACTCTGCTTAACCAATCTGTTGCTATAACCACTAACACTATTATAACCATCAGGTTTTCTCCGCTGCCGATATATGGCAAATCAATCTGAAATTGGTCAATTACTGTCCAGCCAACTGCCAATAAAATGAACAAGATAATCGCGTGCATTGCCATTGTCTCTGAAGTTGGTCTTGCCCCGCCTAAACCAGTCAACTTGGCTATAAATGCTATGAAGAATATGCCTATAAAAAACCAGGTTATGATTCCGAAGTTTGACCAAAGTGTGTTTAGAAAAGGTTGATAAGTTGTGGCAAATAAGGATAGCGCCAACGCGATTATAAATGAAACTGCCTTACTCTTAAAAACATTTGTCAACTGCAATACTCCAAAAACTATTGCCAATACAAAGATGAATGGAATAAAGAAGTCCAATGTCAATGCAAACGCAAAATCAACCATAAACATAACCTATATATAAGTTGCTATCTCCCCATCAATCTCAGCTACTTTTCTTCTCATCCTGGCAATTTCTGCAGCAATCTCCCTGTCCTCAGTAAATCTTCCTTTTTCCGCTTGCAAATCCTGAATTGCTTTCTCGAGCGCTTTTTTTTCTCTTATCAATCCATCTACCTTCTTTCTATTGGCAACTCTTAACCTTTTCTCACCGACAATAGCTTCACCTGCTCTTTTTCCAATTGAAGTAAATAAATTATGGAGTGCCGCCCCTCTAGCAGGATGAATCACTTTACTCACTATGAAAAATATGAAAGCAGTAACCAGTAACATTATAAAAAACGTATTTACTATCGGAACTAACAAGGATCCATACCAACCTGTGAAAACAATTACGATATAACCTGCTAAGGTAAGTAAATACCTTAAACCATGATGGCCAGGAGATATCCAATAACCAAAGGAAAATAAGAACAAAAAGATGATGATATGTGGTATAAATATTAACCAAAGCAACTGATCTTGGATAGTTGTATACTTGTAAAGTAGTTCTGGAGTAATTCTAAGTACCTCGAAAATCATGTTTAATATCTGAAACTCTGCTACCATGAAACAATTTTGTGAACTGTTCTATTTAAATCTAACTGCAAAATGGAAACATTTAAACTCTTAGATTATATCTGGCACTATAACTAACTCCGTCGGCGACCTCTTCAACCATTTCAATCAACCCTGAGGCCCAATAAAATGCAGAGAACATGTCAATATAATCTCCTGCGATTGTTCTATCAGCTACCTGAGCACTATAAAACAAATTTCTGAATTCGTCACCTGTATGATTTGGTTTGTCTTCTCCTTGACCTATGAGCTGTTGAATAACACTATAAGCGTTGCCAAGTGTATCGTTGATCTCAATACCTTGCCAATTTTCAACGGGAAATTTATTACCCGTATAGACTTCAGACGATCTTGGAACAGCAACCACATTTATCACCTAATAATAGTATATACTTACTGGTATATAAAGGTATCTATTCATTTACTACTGTCTGGTGAATGAATTAACTAAGAATTTCTCCATTTCTTGAGCAAGCTCAAATATTGCCCATGCCCAAACAACAGCTTCAAAGCTCCTGACCAGATCGCCCTGATCTCTAAAGTGTTTACAATCAGAAATATATGCTTTCATGTTTGCCAGAAGCTCTTCGCCCTTAGAATCAAAGATCTCTATCTTGTCAACTACTCCTTCTATTCTATTCAGCCACTTCTCTATCTCCTCTATTTCAACCCTATCCCTCATACACCACTTTTATTTGTGTTATTTAAATTCTTTTGTGTCCTAATTATTAGTATGTTTTTGTCAAGAGTCGGATTAGATGAAGTGACTGAAGAAGGTGGGTCTTTCCCATTATGTTCATTAGGAACAATACCAGAGAGCATCTATTTTTCTATGAATACAAACAGAGATTATAATAACAATTTGACACGCTCTAATCCTTATAGAGAAATTGGAATCTATGTGATGGGTAGCAAATATGATTTTAATGATTTCTACCTAGATTTTGATCAGGATCCAAACAGAAAATCAGAGAATCCAACTGCAGAAGTTGGTTTTAGCTTCCTTCCTGAAGAAAACAAGAATTATCAGGTCGGGCTGAGTTTTATGGTAGAGCAGGAAACTAATAAAGAAAATTGCTTATCTCCGGAAGATTCTGACATCAAAAAAATATTAGACTATGTCCTACAAGTTATCTAGATATTCTTTTTCTTTGAAATGAAGCTTTCCAGGTATGATTATAGCACAAGGTCCTGATATATCCATGTCAGTCAACGATTTAAGCATCTTGTAGTGTATTTTAGAGTCTTTTGAGCCTAATCTTGAAGAAACAACGACTTTTTCATTCTCATTTACTATAGAACCCTCTCTAAGTATCTCTAATCCTTCTTTCAGTGACATCTCAGGATTCAAATCTAAGAGCAAAAGCGTATGCAGGCCTTGTTTTTTGTTGGTTTCCACTGAATCTTTAACTGATTGTATCTGCTTGGAGTGTGGAATCGTAGCCGTCTTGCCAAATTTGTATATTTGAAGCCCTGTTTCTGCTATAGCAGAGTATATAGAACTATTATGAATAATCTGGATAGCTATATCTCGTTTCTTTGCTTCTAAGACAATATCTATGTGAGTAGTAGCAACAAGGGGGTCCCCGCCCACAAATATAGCTACATCAGCCCCAGATTTTGATATATTCAAGATGTTTTGAATGTCCTCTTCTAGATCTGATCTATTTACTGCCTCTATTTTCTTTCCAATAAGTTTTTCAATCTTTTTTATGTCTCCCAGCCATTTTGTGGTATACATATCTATGAAGCAGGCTGATTTTTTGGCTGCCTCTATTCCTCTTAGAGTTAGGTCGTTCTCATCCCCTATTCCCAGACCAATTAAATAAAGCATAACAATTAGTATACAACCAAGTATAAATTAGTATGCGAATTCCATTTGACATCATTGGTTCGAAAGAAAAGTCTGTAGCAATCATAGGAGCTAATCAGATAGAAAATGAGAAGGAAGCAGCAGAATATATAATGAAAAAGCACAAGAGCGTAAAAACTGTTCTGAAAAAACTAGCTGAAAGGAAGGGTGTCTTCCGAACATACCCGCTAAAAGTGATTCTAGGAGACCCAAACACAGAAGTTGTTCATAAGGAAAATGGATACTTGTTAAAACTAGACCCTCAAAAAGTTTATTTTTCTCCCAGGGAGGTCACAGAAAGAGAGAGAATAGCTAAGATTATAAAACCAGGTGAAAAGATATTAGTGATGTTCTCGGGGATAGCACCGTTTGCCATCGCAATCAAGAAAAAAAATCCTGAATGTATTGTGGATTGTGTGGAAATCAATCCTGAAGCAATAAAATACGCCAAAATAAATATTGGTCTTAACGCTCTCCGCGGTATAAAAATCATAGAAGGGGATGTTAGAAAAGTAGAGCTAGATAGATATGACAGGATTTTGATGCCTCTGGCTGAAACAGCTTTCGAATTTCTTGATATAGCGTTTCTTCATGCGAAAAAAGGAGCAACAATCCATCTCTATGGTCTGAGTGATGTTGATTTCAAAGAAAAAATCGAGAAAGTAACAAAGAACTATAAGATTCTTGATATAACAAAAGTAGGTGCTTACGCACCGAGAATAACAAAAGTAAGGGTTGATACCAAAGTCTTGTAATTCATTGATATAAAGTAGGCTTGATTGCGAATGCTCCACTTAACTTGACTTCGGAATTTCCAACTCTATATTTTCCATCATCCTCTTCAATTATTGTAAAGTCACCAAGATAACATTCCACATTTATCACCCATAAACACAAACTTCAAATCCTTCAACAAGATCATCTGCCGTTTTTTTCATCTTGCCAAGATAATGAGCACCTGACGCATTCATTTTGACACCATCATATATTTACTATTACATAGTAGTGTCTACTAGTATATAAAGATATCAGTTATTTACTACTGATAAGTCATTTATTGACTTTAAGATCATAGACCATATGCCAGACTCTAGGAGAATAGGACTTTACTTTCTTTTTTCTGATTATTTTTAGACCGATTTTTTTTATTTTTTCTTCAAAATTTTCTCCTTCTTTTACATTTCTATGGAAATGGATCACTCCGTTTTTTTTCAAAATCTTCTTTGCGTAAGGAAGATATTTTTCCGTGTCATAGAGATAACCCATAACAACTCTGTCTGCAACACCATACAACATAGGAGCATAATCTTTGCAATCTCCCTCAAGAATTTCAATCTTGTTCTCAACCTTGTTCATCCAGGCGTTTTTGGTTAGATATCTGATGGCATCTGGATTTAATTCAATTGAATATACTTTTTTTACTTTTTTAGCTAAAAATATAGAAAAATATCCAATCCCTGCAAACATATCCACAACCACACGAGAGGGCCTCGCTAACCTAACGATTCTCTGTTTTTCAGATTTGTTCCCCTTAGACCACATAACCCTACCCACATCTAAAGCAAATTTGCATCCGTACTCATTATGAACTGTTTCTGTATTTTTAGAGCCAGCTATAACCTCTAT
>JAFCDY010000011.1 GCA_017609445.1 Candidatus Aenigmatarchaeota archaeon
CAGGAATGTCTGATGGCTTGATGTTCGGGTCTCCACCCTGAGCTTCTATTATCTGTTTCATTTTTTTGTATGCTTTTCCTGACCTGATAATTCTTAATGCGTCCTTTGAGTCAGACTTTTTGGAAATCATGTTAAATAAGGTGCCGGCCACTTGTATTATTTTGTTCAAGAGATCCTCTGAAGCCTTTCCCTGAAGTGCTAACATAGCTTCCCTGGCTTCCAGAGCTGGACCCATTGAGTGACCTAATGGCTGCTCGCCAAAAGTTATTGCACAAGAAATATTCATTCCCAATCTGCTACCAAGCTCCATGAATCTTTCTGATAATGATCTTGCACTTCCGATTGTTTTTATCTTTGCTCCTCTTCCCGTCGGTATATCTATCACAACGTATTTTGCACCGACTGCTTTTTTCTTTGACATTATTGATGGTAATAACAATGGATCTATTCCCAGAGGATACTCGATTCTTATGAAGGCATCATCAGCAGGAGCTAGGTCCAATGCCCCGCCCCAGACTAAACATCCCTTTGTTTTTTTGACAACTTTTCTGATCTCGTCTGCGTTCAAATCAACTGGAGCGAGAACCTCCATCCTGTCAGCAGAACCAGCTGGAGATGTGATAGCTCGGGAGGAGGTTTTTGGTATTATTAATCCTGCTGCTGCGACTATTGGAACCAACATCAGGCTGGTCTTGTCTCCTGGTATTCCTCCTATTGAGTGTTTGTCTACTATTTTCTTTCCAGGTATCCTGAGCTTTTTTCCTGTATCTACCATTGCCTTTGAGAGGTGCTCTGCTTCGTCCATTGATAAACCGTTTATTTCTAGAGAAGTTACAAACGATGTCAATTCAATGTCAGAGAGGTTTCTTTCAACGACATCCTTGACTACTGACCTCATTTTCTTTTCATTTAACCTGTTTCGAGATATTTTTTCTTTTATATAGTTAACAGAATCTGGTCTTCTTTCTCGTTCTACTTCTAAAACATCTCCTAATTTAAGTTTGAAAAATGAAGTAACTTCTTCATTTGTTCCTATCTCGCCCTTCTTAGCTAATCTTTCGCTTACGTCAACTATTGCGGTTAGTTCTTTTTTTCTGAGCTTCAGTTTTATTCTATCTAGAGCATGAACACCCAAGAGTCCAACGTCTTCTTTATTCACTATAACTACATTGAGCCCTCCGGCCTCAAAGTTGAATGGCTTTGCTCTGAGTTTCATTTTTTCACCTACTGTAATGGTTTTGACACACAACCGTTTAAACCATCGAAACATTTATCAGGTCCACAATCACATATTTCTATCTCGTAACTGTTGTCTGGTGAACAACCACAAGCACCAATTGAGCAAAGGTTTGGAAAATGCCCAATGTCTTTACAACAAAGACCTGTTGTTACGTTACCACCAGATTGTATACATATTCTTGCAGGTACTTGCGTTTCATCAACTTCAAGTGGTGGTCTAGATAGTGAAACCAAGGTCATGTAAGATATTACAATTATTGCCACAACCATAAGTACTATTTTATGGATCTTTTTCATTTCAACAAACACCTGACTTTAATTGGTTACATGCAATTTTCAAATTAGAACAATCCAGACCTGCATTATGGTAGTCGTTGTGTATACCACAAAGATTTTCTATATACCATTCTATCTGTGGAAGAGATGAATCTTTTGAGCTGTCGCAACCATATTGGCCCCAATATTCACAATTTTCTATCATGACATCTTTTGCTGACTCACATTTGTAACCAGGTCTTGCAATTTCACATCCCCCTTTAGGAAGATAAACCGGTAGAGAAAATATCACTACAAAAATAATCAATGCGATTATAGCTATCTTGTCCTGTTTTGTGAGTTTTATGCGGAATTTCTTTTTGTGTTCTTCTGTCATATTATCATCATATTAATTTTCCTATATATAACCCCACTGGTCTAACGCGGTTTTTAGTTCCTTATGTTTTTCCGCGAATTCCCTTAGATCGACTCCTTGCATTGTTGCTTCAACGGCCTGTCTCAGTGCTTTTGCTCCTGCTGTTGTCCCGTTCCTGTGTCCGTGGATTCCTCCACCTGCCTGTATGACAATATCGTTTCCCAGATTCTTGACTAAAGAGGGAACCATGCCGGGATGAAGACCCCCAGAACAGACAGCCATAACAGGTTTTATACTCTTCCAGTTTTCTGAAAGTTTATTTCCTTTCTGCTCTACTATCTTGCTCTCGATCTCTTCTCCGATTCTTATGACTTCTTCTTTTCCGCCTTCCATTTTTCCTACAACAGTTCCGATATGTAATTGATCCACCCCTATCAGCCTTGCTATGTCAGCCAACACCAACATAGATATCCCATGTTTTGGATTTCTTGTTAATGCTGCGTGACCAGCTCTGTGGGCATGAAGAATTAACTTCAAATCTTCGTTTGCTTCCCTCAGTTCTTGTAACGCACTCCAACCAACTGTCAGGATATCAACCATCGCATAGTCTGCGTTGTTTTCCACGAGGAACTCTGCTCTCCTCATCATTTCATTAAATGGAGCTGTGATGTTTGGCATATACATCTTTCTTTCCCCTTCCTCCCTCTCTGCCTTGTTTCTCATCTTCAATGTCTCGACAATTCTTTTTTCAAACTTATTGAAGGACTGCGAAGAAAGGTTCTCGTCGTCTTTCACGATGTCAATGTCACCTACCCACGCCTGGTATGCAACCTTTGCGTGATCCTTATCGCTAAGACCTAGTTTTGGTTTTACGATTGTCCCGCACAGAGGTCTCTTTTCCACTTTAGTAACTTCCCTAATTCCCTTTATACCGAACATTGGGCCTCTGAATGACTTAATCAAAGAAGAAGACCATCTCACGTCTTCTAGCCGTAGACTTTTTACAATTTTCATTCCGAAGATATTTCCAGCTATTGATGAGAGTATCTGAGGCATGTTTCCTGGTTCAAATAGTTCATGTGGATAAGCAATCTTTACGTTGTTTCCTTCTATTGAAAAAACAACTGCCCCCATTTTTTTAATTCTATCGGACATTGTGACTACATTTGTCCATGTGCCGACTGAACTTTCTCCAGCCACGGCATTAGCTGCTTCTTCCATCGAAATATTGTTCGGTTCAATGATAAAACTGCAAACTAAATCGTTGGCAGACGGTTTGTAGTTTAAATTAATAAATCCTTTATACACAAAATCACCTCAATAATTTTAATACATTTCCAGGCGTCATGACGCCTTTCTCGGTCACTACTCTTGTGATATACCTCCATGGAGTAATATCAAACGCAGGATTTCTTATGACAACATCTTTCATTTTCTCATGGACTTCTTTGCTCGGCCTTTCTTCTATGAAGAACTTTTCTCTCCTATCTAGTTTCAAAGTGTCGGCGACAACATAATAAGGTTTTTTGTGAACCCAAGCAGAGAGAGCAATATTAAATGACCCTATCTTATTCACGTTACCGTCCTCTCTCAGGCCGTCACAACCCAAGATGATCATATCTACATCTGACATGAAGAAAGAAACAGCTGAATCAACTATCAACGTGACTGGAATTTTTAGTTCAGCCAACTCTTTTGCTGTTATTAGTCCCTGCTCAACTGGTTCTGTTATTGTTGCTATCACCCTTATGTTCTTGTCTTTTGCTGCCTTTATGACAGATAAGGCTTCTCCTGAATGACAATGAGTTAGAATAACAGAGTTTTCCTTTATCAATGATGATCCGTTTCTGGCAATTCTTATGGAAGAATTTTTTAGTTGTCTCAATAAAATGTCAATTGTTTTTATTGATTTCTTTTCTCTCAAAATGTCTAGACAGTTATGTAAAACAACAGCGGTCTGTCTCGATTTTTCTATTCTGTCTGCTGTTTTTGTGAACTCTTTTCCGAAACCTTTCTTTTTGCAGAAGTCTTTTAAGAATTTAAGACTCTCGACAGCGATTTGCTTTGCACCCTGTATCTTTATAGATTCTATATCATCTATGAGTTTGTTTAGGTCTTTCATAGATTGTTTATGGAAACCTTATAAAATAAAGTTATTGTTTGAGGGTTTTTTAGATATTTAAGTTTTTATTGTGCAGCCCCTATTATTTAATCCAATTCCCAAGAGAATGCTTAGACGGTTTATGTTTTTCCAGATTTTTGACTGCTTTGTTTATTCTCTCTGGCGAGAACTCGAACTCATCAATCAGGAACTTTCTTATTTTTTCTGGATCAACTGGAGAAGACTCCACCTTAACATCAACTCCCGGCGGGTTCAGAAATAAGTCATAGATCTCTTCTGCATTTGGAATATCATGAATCTTCAAAACGTTCTTTAGAGTCTTCTCTTTCTTAACAAGAGTCATTGATCTTTTCGGTCCCATTCCCCTTATCCCTTCATTGAAATCAGTTCCCATCAGCATGGCCACTACGATCAACTGCTCTCTTTTCAGACCCAATCTGGAAAAGACTTCTTCAGATTCAACTATCTCTGGTCTTAATTCATAATAAGCGTCTCTTCCAGGAACTCTTCTCTTACCTGAGACCGACAGGTTTCTTACTAATTTCGGTGAGCCAAACAAAATAGAATCCCAGTCCTGAGAGGCAGATGCCCATACGACCTTGTTCTTGCACATATATGCACATTGGGCCTCGCCCTCTGTTTTTGCCTGAACAACTGGAACGCCCATATATTTTAATAATTCTTTTGACTGATCTATCATCTCAGTAGTTAACCTTGAGGACATTTTTGCTGCTTTTAGTGCTTTTTCTTTCTCCCCCTTGTCAAGAGCTTCTTTCCATTTCTTTTCTGCCTCCTCTCTAATGGCTCTTCTCTGTTCTACAACAATTTTCTTGAAGCGCGGTGGCTCTCCATCAAAAACATAGACTGGTTTTATCCCGTTCTCTATGAACTTCGCTGTTCTGTAGAATAAGCCTGATAGGTGTGAAGTGATTCTTCCTCTGGAATCCTTGAGCGGCTCCCCTGTCTGCCTGTCTCTGATCATTGTTAAGAACTGGAATAGCGTATTGAATGTATCAACAGCTATTTTCTTTCCTTTCAGATCTCTTAGACTGATCTCTTTTCCCTTTATCAGATTTCCGAACTGGATTCCCATGATACTTATTTAGTTATTATTTATTTTTAAACTTAACAAAACCTTCATAAGTTTTTCTGTATAGCTCTGTGCTAACCAGTTTAGAAACATCTCTCTTGTATAGGTCGGTTTCCATCTTTCTCCCGGCTTTCTTTTCCCACTCAGGAATTGAGATCGAAAATTGTTTCTGAATCTTGTCTCTATACCATTGGGGTATGACATTGAAGGCGCAGAAAGGAACTATTGTACCGTCAGCTTGAGCATAATGTATGCAGCATCTCTTGACCCTTTCAATATCGTAATTATATAGATCCTGGAAGTGCATCATGCCAACCATTTGTATTTTCTTCATAAGCTGTCCAAGAGCATCATAATTGCCTTTATCGAGTGCTATACTCCTGAGTAATTTCATCAGATTAAAGTCTTTTGGCTGTTTCTTCTTGTCAATGAAGCTTCCGATCTTGGTTGCTATCTTTGCTGCAACCAATAGTTTATTTTTTCCGTTGTTTATGTCATCTGCTTTCTCGTTCAAATAATTCATCAAACCGTCGACATCAACAAATCTTGGTAGAGGAATCATTTTTTCTCCATCTCTGGCAATAAAAGTTGACATCCCACATGCGAAATGCGGACTCAATTGATATTGTGGCTTCCCTTTAAGAGCCTCCACTATTCTCGTAATCGCTGTCACAACTGGTATTGGATACCAGTCGTCTTTTACTATCGTTCCATCTGTCTGCTCTTCTATGTTTTTTATTACCTTGGGTATTGTGATTCTCATTTTTTCTCTATCGGCTTTTGTTATTCTTCCGACAAGAGAAACTGGTTGGAAGTTGATTGCTCTTATTATTTCATAATTCTTGAAGCCGAATTTGACTATGTTTCCGACATCGTGGTCATTGACTCCTTTGATCACAGCTGGGACCAAAACAACACCAAGACCGGCTTTTTTACAATTGTCCAGAATAAACGGTATCTCCCAGTGATTTTTTGGATTTGTTTCTGGAGTTGTTCCGTCAAAACTTATGTATAGTGTAGAAGCCCCGGCTTCCCTCATTTCTTTGGCGAAGTTAGGGTCTTTCCAAAGTTTGTAGGTACCGTTCATGTTTGGTTGTACGTGGTCATATCCCTCTTCCCTGGCAATTTTAATTAACTCTATGAAATCTTCCCTTACTTCAGGGTTTCCTCCTGTGAGCTGAACTGCGTTACATCCTACGGGGGTTTCCTGCTTCATTTTCCTTAGCATCATTCTTATCTGGTCTTTAGTTGGCTCGTAGACATAACCCATTTTGGACGCAAAGAAAAAGCAATACCAACATTTTAAATCACATCTGTTGGTGACAACAATATTGCCAAGGGCTGTATGAGATTTGTGCATCTTACATAGTCCGCAGTTTCCTGGACACGCCTTCTTCGTCTCGGTGTTTGGATTATCAATACCTTTTCCATCATGCGCCCATTTCTGGGCTTTCTTATACATTTCATAATCTTCCCAATAGACTTCTTTAAATTCTCCGTGCTCTTCACACTTCTTTTTAATAAACACTTGATTATCTTCTTCGAAGATTGTGGCCTCCAGTATTTTGAGACATTCCGGACATAATGATGTTGTTTTACTCAATTCATTCATATTATCACCAACTTTTGGAACTTTTTAAAAGATGTAAAAGTTATAAATATTTAAAATAACCAAATATATAAAGGTTACTATGAACAGATCTGAGATACTGTCCCTGATGTATGATCCCACGGCAGCGGCTCTATATGTGGTCATTCTATTTTCATTATTCTCACCCATCGGTCTTGGGAATCTTGATGTCATATCATCAATAGTTATCGGTGCATTATTTCTGAAAATAATACCAGCTATCCCATTCTTCTATTATCTTAAAATCGGTTATGTTGATGTAAACCTGACTGTCAGAAAAAGAAGACTTCCTCTGTTTATTGTCGGTTCAATATCGTCTATAATATCCATTGTTATCTTCTATGTTTTCGACGTGAAGATATTGTTTATATTTTCAATAGCATACTTTGTAGGAAGTTCTGTAGTCGGGTTAATAACTAGATTCTGGAAAATAAGTATGCACACATACGGAATAGCCGGAGGAATAAGCGCCCTTGTCTATGTCTACGGGGTTTGGATGGTTCCACTGTATATTCTATTGGTTCCAGTGATGTATGTAAGGTATAAAGAAAAGTTACATGATATCAAACAGCTAATGATTGGGACTATTTTGGCTTCGGTTGTTACATATATGATATACTTTGTGTTGTGGTGATATGAAGGGTAAGGATATAAAAAAGGACATCTATTCAACTTTCGCAGAGACAGCTTCCAACATTGGATACAGTGAGATACACGGAAGGCTGATAGCAGCTCTTCTTGTGGAGGGAAGACCGATGTCCATGCAGGAACTGTCCAAAGAAATCGGTTATTCTGTATCAACTATTTCAATAAGCCTGGATCTTCTTGAACTTTTGGGGATGATAAAGAAAATCAAGAAGGTCGGTGACAGAAATCTTTATGTCAAATTAAAGGGTGATCTCTTGGGTGGTTTGAAGAAAGCGTTCCTATTAAAAATACAGAAAAGTGTGGATGATTCTCTCTTTAAATTTAGAGAGTATGAAAGGAGCGCGGGAAAGCTGAATGCAACTGACAAGAAGAAGGTTTTGAAGACCCTAAAGGTGTTGGAGAAGGAAATAAAGAGACTCGACAAGTATGTGAAACTTATATCCAAGATGAAGATGCCTTTTTCTGGCCTGCGTTGATTTTATTAATCAATTATAGGATATTTATTTTATGAAACTGAACCTCTGTCAAAGATGTGGCAAACTCGCCACCAAAACGTGCAAGAGCTGCGGGGCACCTGTCTGTATCGAGTGTATCGAACCATATGGATGCAAACTCTGCATGGGTAAGAAAGAAGTAAAAGGATGATTATAACGAATTCATCCTAAAAACAATTTCTGCATCTTCCTCAGAGAAAGACAGTCTTACATTATTTGTTGTAATGCTTCCACTAATTTTTCTAGTATCTCTTTCTCTGCGGGGAAACCTAGTGCGTTCTTGAATCTCTTTTGGCCTGTTGGTACTACGAATCCTTTTGAAATTGAAATGAATTCGTTCTCTCCTTCAGGTGTTTTTGCTACTTTCCTAGCAACTTCCAAGAACTTGTTGTTTCCGAAAGTTATTTCTCTTGTTTCTTTTGTTTCAAATTCTACCATTTCTAATCTACCTCCGATTTTTTTGTGAGAATTATAGTAAAGTGACAGACTCAGCTTCTACGTTCTCTACTCCTTCTATTTGTTTTATTTGTTCTTCTAATTCCTCTGTTCCTCCTCCAGTGTCTGGCTTCACCACCAATATTTTTAGTGATTTTATGCCAAATGCTAAAGGCTCTATCTTTGAATCCTGAACTTTAACTATGGTTGAGATTTCGTTCTTTACTTTTTCTAGATCTACTTCTGGAGAAGTGGGCATAATCTTGATTGAAATCGCTACGTCTCCCATTAAGGTCCCTCGAATTCACACTTTTCGCATTTGAATTTTGTAGACAATTTCTTGCACCTGTTGCATCTTATTATTGTAGTCTCACCGCATTGGGGACATTCGAATTTAACAAAATCATCTTGTCCTATTAAATTGACGCCACATGTTGTGCATTTCAAGTCCATTATATCACGTAGTGTCTATTTTTAAAATGTATCTATTTAAAGGTTATATATGGCCCCTGTAGTTTAGTCTGGATAGAATATTAGGTTGCGGACCTAAAGACCCGTGTTCAAATCACGGCAGGGGCACCAACTTTTTAAATGTAAATAGCAACTATTCTTATGGTCGACTGGTGGTTTCAATTTATAATGGTCTTCTGGATACTCTTTCCAGCATATGCCGCAAATGGTCTTGCGCCATTGGCTAAGGGCAGAAGGCCGATAGATTTCGGAAAGAGATGGAAAGACGGAAAAAGAATTTTAGGTGAAGGTAAGACTTTTGAGGGTCTGATTCTTGGTGTATCGCTCGGGACCTTGGTTGGTGTGGTTGAAACTCTACTGATGCCTACTTTTAATGCATACGCCTCTCAGTGGGGCGTTCAGATGATTCCAATGAGCTTCTTTATCGGATTCATGATATCCCTTGGCGCACTAACAGGTGATATTGTGGCGAGTTTCATAAAGAGGAGAGTGGGGATGAAAAGAGGTGAGGGAGCACCTCTTTTAGATCAGATAGATTTTGTGGTCGGTGCGATAATATTTTCGTTCTTCTTTACAGATATAAGCATCTGGATGATTCTCATGATGGTTATCATAACTCCTCTAGTACATAGAATAGTCTGTATAGCTGCATACCACCTAAAACTAAAACAAGTTCCTTGGTAGTTGGATAAGAATTAGAAATCTTTCATGAGTTCTGGGAACTTCAGAATGGTACCTGTTATTGTACACACAACAACATTATCATATTTTAAATCTAGTCTTTTTAATGCTGCAACAGATGCTGCCGCAGATGGTTCACAAAATATCTTCTCTTTAGCAATATCACCCATAGCCTCCTTTATATCCTCGTCTGAAACTTCAACTATTTTACCATTTGACTCTGCTACGGCACGATCTAACAAGGAACCTTCACGCTTTGCGAACCCTCTTATGCTGGTGGCCACTTTACTCTCTCTCGAAATAGATGATATCATCATTGGTTTTCTTCCTGATTCTTTTAGACCTTTCCAAACACCACATATGTGTGTACCATTGTTTGTCGGACAAATGACAACTGTCGGATTTACGTCAGATATTTCCTTACCTATTTCAACATCCCCATCCAATTTCAGTTTGCATATGCCTGGATTAGCATTGAAATAACCTTTTTTTTCTATTTCTTTGTTGCTTATCTCGTATGTTTGGGAATAGTTCTCTCCAACCTTTTTGATTTGCGGGTTAAAAGATCTTATGAGTTCCAGCTGATTTGTTGAGATGTTTTTTGGGAGGAAAACGTGGCAGTTTACTTTATTTATAGAACAGAAGGCTGATAGAGAGATTGCAGCATTACCTGTGCTGGCAATTCCAACATCTCTGATTCCTTTTTTTGTTATTTCTTCCATTATCTTCTCTGTTTCCCTGTCTTTATGGCTCCCTGTTGGTTGAACTGTTTCGTTTTTCAAATATATCTCTCTTATGTTGTATTTTTTCTCTAGATTCTTTGATCTCACCAATGGTGTATCTTTCAACCAACCACCCTCTTAAATACTGGTCCTAAAAACACATATCCGAACAAAACAGTTATAATCCCGATAAAGAAGATTTCCAAATTAAAAATAAACATGGATACAACCAGACCAATTAGAACCAGCAGAATCATAGTCATTACATGGACCATCCTTAGCTTCCTGTGCGTGGGGTATTTTATTGGAGTTATCATGAGTAAAGATAAAACAATCATAATTGTTCCCATAAGATAATCAGGTAATAGGATATTAGATAACACAATCAGACTTACCAGTGAAGCTACAATAGTGTTGGGCAATCCAATTTTCTCATTTGCTTCTGTATTGGTTATTGCCAACAATCTGGCATGTCTTAATATGTTTGCCAGAATTATTATTATAAACACTACTAGAGAAAGTAAGATGAATTCAGAGATATAGAAAAGTATTATTAATCCTGGCAGGAATCCAAAACAGAAAATGTCTGTTAGGGCATCCAAATAAGGACCGAAAACGCTTTGTCTCTTGGTTTTTCTAGAAACATAACCATCTAGATAATCTAGGAGGAGACAAATGAAAATCATGTAGGAAACCAATATATAATTTTGATATAAGACTAACAAGAAAACTGCTACTGATCCAACAACACTGTTTAAGAGTGTTATATAATCTCCAATTTTCAGATATTTGATCATTTACATCACAGATAAAAATAACCATAGAGGCTGAATTAACAGCCCCAATTCTAAATCAGCGCACCCTTTATCCTATAAGATCTCTCGACAAAGGCAAACACTGCCAAGATCAATATCAACAGAGTTCCCCAGACTATCATAAATCTGCTAGCTACTGCCAAGAATCCCATTGCTGCAATTATAATTAGTCTGTCTGCCCTGCATGCAAGACCTCCGATTATTCTCTTTTTGGTCATTGCCTGCGCCTCTGCTCCTAGGTAAGATACCAAAAGTATCATCACTAAAGTCATGAACCCTATTTCCATTGGCATCATTGGATTCATAACAATACCTAAGAATATTGCTATGTCAGACAATCTGTCTAAACTATGATCTAAGAAGTCGCTGTATTTGCTCTTTCCGTACTTTTTGGCTGCTTCATTGTCTATCAAGTCTAAGTAGCCGTTCAGGAGTATGAATATAGCGGCCAGCCCATAGTATAGCGGATTATAGAATCCGTAGTAGAAACACAACCCAGCCAGAACTGCAAAAATGAAAGCAAAAAAAGATACAGTATTTGGATTGATTTTCTTGCTCAGTGGTTTGATCAAGTCTTTCCTTAGACTAGGATATGCTCGATCTATTAACTCTAACATCACATCACCTATACTATCATTTTAATAAGTCATTTAAATATTATACTGGTTATAAAACAAACGGTGTAAGAATTATGAAAATAGACGATTTTTACAATGATTACTCCAGAAATTATGAAAAGGTGATAAGGCTTCCATTAGTCGATAGGTTCATGATAAACAGAGATAGGGCAGTATTTGATTTTCTTCCAAACAGCAAAGATTCAGTAATATTAGATTTTGGGTGTGGTACTGGTTATTATCTGATGCCCTTAGTAAAGAGTGCTAAAAAAATCGTCGCCATAGATGCATCCAAAGGTATGATTGAGGTGCTGAGGAAAAGGATAAATAAATATAGAATAAAGAAAATTAAGACGAGAATAGCCTCTATAGAGAATTTCGAAACAAAAGAAAAGTTCGACCTGATTCTGTCAATCGGAGTATTTAATTACTTAGATGATATTGAATTGGTTCTTTCAAAAACATATAATCTTCTCAAAAGAGGCGGTACTTTCATATTCACTGTGCCCGACAGAAACAACGTCTTTGGGTGGCTGTATGCGATGTTCTGGAGGATTTTCAACGTAAAAAACAAACTATACAACAAAAACGATCTTGTGGATGCTCTTGAAAACACGGGGTTCGAAGTGGTCGGCGTGAAGAATGATAAGAACAATTTTCCAACATTCCATATAACGATCAAGGCTGTCAAATAAGATATTGAAGTTATAGGCGATCTGATTTCTGTGAATAGGTGTTTCTAATAAATTTATATTAACGTTACACCAAGATACTTCATGAAACAGGCCATCATTATAAGGACAGATTTGAAGATGGGCCGGGGGAAGATAGCTGCCCAAGCTTCTCATGCCTCAATTTCTAGTTTTCTGAAGTCTAGAAGATCTGTTAGAGACGAATGGCTGGATGAGGGGATGAAGAAAGTTGTTCTCAAGGTCAGGAGTAATAAAGATCTTATGAATTATTACAAGAAGGCAAAAAGTTCCAGAATCCCTTGTGCCCTAATAGCTGACAGGGGGCTGACTCAAATAAAATCCGGAAGCAAGACTGCTATCGGTATTGGGCCTGACAAAGACGAAAAAATTGATAAGATTACCGGAAAGTTGAAGCTACTATAATCACTTATATTTTGTGGTATCTGGCGTGGTACCTAGTCCACCGTGACCTGCATCATATCTTCTCTGAGTATTTGTTATTGGATCAACATATTCCGGTATAAGTCCTGTACCCATTGAATCACCTAATGATATATTAGAGACTAATCTTTAAATAATTATTTTTAAATCACAAATATCCATTATCTTATATGTATCAATGGTTCGCTGACAAATTTGTTAATCCATTATGTCACTATTACACGCTAGAAGCAACGCTAACTTACGGTGTAATCCTTGTGTTGGCTGTCTGGGGAACTTATAACCTTCTGCAGAAACTTAAAATAAAGATTGACAAAAGATTCTTCATCGGGCTTTTGCCTTTTATAGTGTATGGTGGGTGGACCCGCGCTCTTAGGGACCATCTTCTGGGATATTCTGGCTGGTGGTGGTGTTCCCCCCCGATCTACTTTTTGATATTTGGCATTGGGATTGCTTCTTTGCTGGCAGGGGTTTACCTAGAGAGGAAAACAAAGAAGTCTAAGTACAGAAAATATTTCCAGTACCACAAAGTGATGTTCGCTGTCGGTATTATCTTATCATTATACAACTTAACACTGACAAAGATATCAAATTTCTATGGGATATCTGTTATTTTGCTGTTGGTTGGTATTTGGTCGGTTATATTTTTCGGTTTCCATCATCTAAAGCCAAAACTACTGTCGTTGCAGAACGCAGGAATAACAGTTGCCCACTTATTGGATGCTAGCGCAACGTTCACAGCCCTAACATTTTTCGGTTATTATGAGCAACATGTGTTGCCGGGTTTCTTGATAGATATATTTGGTCCATGGGTGATGTTTCCACTGAAGATAATAGTCGTTCTAGCTGTTCTTTATGCTCTAGACAAATACTGCGAGGATAAGTTTCTCAGAAACTTTCTAAAGATAGTCGTCTTAATTCTTGGTTTGGCTTTAGGTGTCAGAGATATGCTTACAGTTGGTATGTTAGTATGAAGTTCTACACAGAGACCCCTGGTATAGGCGGCAGAATAAAGCAGAGGATAGAAGATTTTAAGGTTGAAGAGATTCCGATTGAAGTTAAGAGTGGTGACGAATACACTATCTTTTGGATGGAAAAATTCAACTGGGACACCCACCGAGCACTGAGAGAAATTGCGAAGAGACTACATGTGAGTTCAAAAAGGCTGGGAATAGCTGGAACAAAAGATAAGCGGGCTGTAACAAAACAAAGAGTTTCAGCTTGGAAAATAGAACCAGAACAAATGGAGAAAATAAAAATAAGAGACATCAAGCTCTATGGTTTTGAGAAGTCTGATGAAAAACTTAACCTCGGAGACCTGAAGGGGAATAAATTCACAATAATCATAAGGGATATTGATCTTAATAGAAAGGAGGTAGAAAACAGAATAGAAAAAACAAAACAAGAATTAAAGAATGGTATTCCTAATATTTTCGGTCCTCAGAGATTCGGTGAAGTTAGAATTATCACACATCTTGTGGGTAAAGAGATGCTAAAGGGAAATTTTGAGGAAGCTGTGAAAATATATCTTGCTAAAGTTTTTGAAAGAGAACCTGAGGATTCAAAAAAGGCTAGGGAATTTCTTAAAAATAACTGGAATAGGGAAGGCTTTAAGAAGTCTCTTGAACTGTTTCCAACAAGACTCAGATATGAGAGGAGCATACTAGGGTATTTAGTGGATCATCCGAATGATTTCGGAGGTGCAATAAGAAGATTTCCGAAAAAATTGAGGAAAATGTTCCTCAACGCATATCAGGCATATATGTGGAATCAGGTTGTCGAAAAGACCAGTGCTGAGAAATTGGTCTTACCTGGTTATAATACAAAACTAGACAAGAGCAATGAATCTGAGAAAATGGTTATAAATATCTTGAAGAAAGATGGTCTGACACTTGATAGTTTTCTTATGAAACATATGCCAGAATTGAAATGCTCTGGCAGCGAGAGAAGAACTGTACTAAAGGTTGCAGACCTAGACTATGAAATAGATAAAGATGAGATAAACGAGAATAAGTTGAAGTTGATTTTAAATTTTTCTCTGCCTCCTGGAAGCTATGCTACTGTAATATTGAGAGAAATAATGAAGAGCTAGGATTCTGCTTTCATTGATCCAATGAACTGTATTTTCTTTCCAAAGATCTCCTGAAAGAAAGACTTTATGAATATTAGCGCAAGGAAGCTGCTATAAAACATCATGAACGGTATCAGCAGCATTTTCTTCATAGAGCTTCCGTGTATTTTTATTGAGATCGCAGTGTTTATTGTTCCTATCGTGAATAAGAACAATCCTATCAAAACGAGTCCGCTTAATAACCCGAACTTAAGTGAGAACAAACTCACTGCCCAGTACTTCAATGTTATTAGAAAGTCTATCAGTGTGTTTGTGGCTATCCTACCAGACAAATGAATCAGGGCCATGAAAAAAACAACAACCTGTAACAACATATTCATAATTTCAAAACCCCAGACAAACGTGACTGCTCCAACTCTGGTATGCATGATGTCAAAGTGCTTTTTCAAAACTTGGAGACCGCCTCTGTACCATCTGGTCCTTTGTCTCACCAGTGATTTTATTGTCTGGGGTGCCAAGACCCATGCAACTGCATTTTTATCGCATCTGACTTTGTAGCCAGCCTTGTGCATCTTGAGTGTTATGTCATAATCTTCTATCACGGTGTCATAATCAAACCCGCCCACTTTCTTCAGCGCGCTTTTCCTGTACGCTGCAACTGAACCAGGTATAACAAGTATAGAGTTAAGAACCTCTTGCTCCTTTCTTATTAACGAAAACCCGAAATATTCAAGAGATTGCAGTCTTTCCAACAGATACTTGAATGGATTTTTCTTGAAAGAATACCTTCTGATGGCCTTATAGATTCCGCCGACTGCCCCAACCTTGGGATCTGTGAAACTTTGGACTAATAAGCCTATTGTGTTTTTTCTAAGAATAGTGTCTGCATCTGTTGTTACGATGACTTCGTTCTTGGCTTTCCTGATCCCGTTGTTTAGAGCAAATATTTTCCCCATATTTTTCTTGTGTTTGACAATCCTAACAGGGAATTTATTAGCTATTTTGACGGTATTGTCCTTGGATCCGTCATCTATAACCATAACTTCCATTTTTTTTCTTGGATAATTGCTGCTGAATATGGATTTAAGGGCAGTTCCTATGTGCTTCTCCTCATTGTAGGCTGGTATTATTATGCTTATCTTAGGAAAGAAACTTAGTTTTCTGTTTTTCTTGTTTATTGATTTTCTGTTGGAAGTATATATATATAGCCAGAATATTCCCATCCCAAAGACCACTACCATCATTATCAGTATGAAAACATAGTAAAGATCGAACCAAAACATCTTATTACTCTCCCATCAACACGAGCAGCAACTTATCTGTGGACAAGTCGAGATCTGTATATGTCCTATCTGTCTTATCAAAACTTTGCCCCTGTAGAATTATTAAGTTTTCGTTCACTCTTATAGATGTCTCGTTCGCCTGTGATGGGCCTAAAAGCAGAATTACTGGTTCTGTTTCATTGTAGAGGGTATATGCCTCTTCTGTTGTATTTAGGGAGACAGATTCCATTTTCTTTGTTTCGTTGAACTTGTACCTGTAGATTATCGTGAGTTTATATCCAAGTTCATATGTATCAGCAAGATAATAGGCATTTTCTGTTTCATTTGATATGAAAGCTATCTTGATTTTTTCTATATCATTATTGAGAAGAACGTTTTTTAAAGCATCTTCACCAGGATACACGTCAATATCTTGGGCCTTACTGAGATCTCCTCTGAAATGCAGTTCAACCCCTGCATAGTCTCTCTGATAGTTGTTGGTAGATATGCAACCAGATATTAGAATTATCGAAAAGATGATGGCAATGAACATGATTTTTTTCATAGTATCACTCTGTTAAAAAATAAAGAAAAAAAGAAGGGGGTTGCCCCTCTCAAGAGATAACGACATCTGTCAAAGATGTACCTGTTACTTTTGCACTTGCGTCTGTTACGTCAGCAAGTTTTGTTCCGTCCTGTACGACTCTAGCTGCCAAATCTGTGTCAGCTGAAGTTGTACCTGCAATGACAAGCGCGCTGAATCCATCGGCAAATGCACCGTCTACAACGGATACTATACCAAAGTCTTCACCTGGCCAGTCTGCACATGTGTAGTCAAACTTGCCTGCATCTGCAAGCTCAGCAACAAGTGTGTTGACACAAGGTCCACCGACTAAGACAAGGTCGCTTGTTGTCTTGACTGCATCTGTTATTTCTGTGTCCAACTTAACGATGTCAGACTTGATATCAATTGGTGTCTTGGAGATTATTGTGTCTCCGCCTGTTGTTACAGATATCTCAGATCCGACATACAAGTTGTGGTACACCTGGAAAGATGGATAAGACACAACTATCTTGTCTGTATTACTGTTGTAGTATAGGTGTGTTCCATATGCTGTTTGACCAACGTAGTTGTCTTCGCTCCTCTCTAGCAATGCGCCTCCTGTGTAGGAGAATCCATAGCCATCGTTCATTGAAGAGTTTGTTGGCTGCTTCATTTCCAAGTCGCTATCTGAATCGAAACCTGCCTGTACCCACAAGCTGTATCCAACTGAGTCTTCGTCTAGAGCTTGTGTTATGTTTACGATTCCAGCTGTTAAGTTCAAAGCACCTGCACCCAAATAAGAGTCTCTAAATTGCATCTTGGCTGCATATGTTCCGAATTCAGTGTACACGTAGTTTGTACCGCCTTGTGTAAAGTTGTCTGTGTAGTTTGCGTCTCCATTCATGTCTACTTTAATCTCGCCTGCTGTTGCGTTTGTTACGTTGAAGTTATAGACCTTGTTGTTTAGTCTAATCTGGCCTAAACCTGTTCCACTTGTATATGATTCCTTGAATGTGCTTCCTGAACCTATGTTTTTGAATTGTACTTCAGTGTCTGAGGAGTCTACATCCTTCAATTGCAACAAGTGTGTGTAATATCCGTTGCTTGTAGACACGAAGAAGTAATCTTCGTCAGTTATTGCTGTTGCTTCGTTTAAGACCAATGGTTTAGCAGAGCTGTAACCCCAAGATGTGTTGGATGATCCTGCGTCGTAGATCAATGGTACGTCAACCTCGTCGCCATCTTTGTTTGTGAAGATCATCTTTATTCTGTCTGATCCATCTGGTTTGAACTCTATTGTTGACCAAGAGTCAGAGTCGTCTAAAGCTGGAGTTGGTCCTGTGTACTGGAACTCGAAAGCGCCAGAAATTATATCTGTGACTGTCTCTCCTTCCTTTAACCAGACATTATCATCCGGATAATATGAGATTATCCATCCAGATAATTCACCGCCAGCTGATGTGTTTGTTGTTATGATGTCAACAAGTGACCCATCAATTGAGGTGTCGTCAACCTCTAATTCTTCACCTTCGTCTAACTTGACTTTCTTTGCACCTAGATATACTTTACATGAATCTGGTGTGGACTCCTTTGTGGATGCAAAGATGTCTGTTACGGTTACGGTTGTTCCATCTGCTAATGTCTCTGAGACGCCACTGTCAATCAAGACTGAAACTCCATCAATGTCTAGAGTTGCTTGGTCGCCTGTACTTACTGCTATTAGGGTTATTTCGTATGTGTTTCCATCTACATCAAATGTTTCTGGTGTGGACAACAATATTGTCTTGGCTGTTTTACCAGAGATCAATGTTATGTCTGTTATATTTCCTGAGCTCTCTGTTACGTCAAGTATTGTCCAGTCGCTACCTAACCAGGTTATTCCTGCTCCTTCTAGTTCGTTGTCTGCATAGGTCGAATCGTATGTAATGTCAGTTGGGAACTCAAGTGAGTAGTTGTAGAACAGATCTCCGTCATCGACTCTCATCATGAAAGCCGGTGTGATGTCTGTGTCTCCTGCTTCGTTCTCAAATTCCACTGCGATGTCAGTTCCAAAGTCCAAGTACTCGTTGTATGCATAAGCCTTTCCTGAATATTCTGTCTTGAAGGTCCCTCCTCCAAGCATTACTGGAAAGTCTGCTGCTCCAACAGAGTCCAAAATGTCTGTTATTAATTCGCCTGTTACTAATACGTCGCCTGGTTGCTCGAATTTCACTCCACCAGTTACAGTCTCTGCAGCTGATACTGTATGTTCTTCTTCAATAAATGCTTGTCCAGCCATGTCTACAGCTACGTTTAACGCACCTGCTACATCGGCTGTCTGAGCTGCTGCTCCGACTACAAACACTGGGAATGAAACTGTGCTGTCCTGTACACTGACTAAGTCACTAATTTGGTTCAAGCCTGTTACGCTTGATGCTAAGACAGGGGCTGCGATTGTCAAACCAGCCATTACTGCTGATCCTGCCATAGCGGCCAATTTCTTAAACTGCATTTCAATTCCTCCGTTTTTTTTGTTTTTTTTATTGCGCGGTGTTATGCGCATTTGTTTGGCGCCAAAAAAGCGCTTCAGCGCGCTTAAAAAAATGTACATATCAATATATGTACTTCTAAGCGCCGTGTATTAATAGTAAAAAAATGGTATATATAAATATAGAGAAACAGTTTCCCACGACAATCCGTATTGTTCCTTAGTATGTTTTAAACCTTAAATAAGGTGTTTTATGGCTTCTAATTGTTTCTAAAAGTTTCTTATGATTGTTTTCTGAAATCGCGGACTAAGTGTACCTTGTTTGTCCTGCCGATTCTTTCCAACCTGATTAGCCCTCTTTCTTGGAGACTTTTCAATACTTTTGATACTTTGGCCTTGGAATAATTGCTTTCTTTAACTAAAATTTTCTGATTAACAGAACCTTTGTGTTCTAACAGCTTCTCAAAAACAATCTTTTCATCTTTCTTGAGAACAGGAAGAACAATCCTGATACCTGATTTTCTTTTTGAATAGACTCTGTATATGGTTACCACAGCTATAATTATTACTAGAGCAATGACCAACTGCATGCTTATGAGACCTGAATAGTCTGGAATAAGTGATATTTCCTCAAAGGCAACTGATATATCTAATCCATCACCCATTGGCGCCCCTTCTTTTTTCCAAGCCAAAATAGGCCTTCTGCCGTCTGTTCCTACAGATGCTGTAGATGGTGTATAAGGCTCTTCTCTATCTTCAGAGGGATTTATTATACCCATACCTTCTGGAACCCTGACCAGAACAATCAGATTTTTTGTCTGGGCAGGTACTTTATAAGAGTTCTTGAAAATATGATATCCGTCTCTATCAGCCACCAAATCATCAGAATCATAATCAACCAATATGCTGAAGGTTTCTCCTTTTTTTGATCCGAAATTACAGGCAATCCTAACGCCCCATTCTTTTTCAGTTTTAAGACAATTTGCGTCAGAAGTTATTTTTAAGTTCTGGGGAGATCCTTCTAGTGTGAAGAAAAATCCCTCAAACGTTGAATTAGAAAAAATCAGTTTTATCTGTGTGTGTGAGGAAAGATTTTCAAATATCTCAACCTCTGCCTCATACTGATACAATTCTTCAGCCAGGCAAGGAATAGAGAAAATCATTAAACCTATGAATATAGCGAGGATAAGCGTCTTCATGTTAATACACCTATTTTCCCTTAAGAATCACGAACCCACCAATTCCTGCAGCTGCAAATTGATGCATAAGCTGAGAAACACTGTTTAACAGGCCTTGGGCGTCGTTGAGAGGCAGTTCTATTTTCTTGGGTTCTAATAATTCTATTGAGGAAGGACCATATTGGATGACTATTTGCATTAACCTGTCAAAACTATTGCTTACTAGCTCTATCTCAGAGTGAATCGAGTAAGCTGAATCTATTTTTGGGGTTGGTTTTTCGACCTTGATGATGTCAGATACCTCTTTTTTGTATATTTTGACTCTCTGATCGTCTTCTAGCTTCTTCA
>JAFCDY010000012.1 GCA_017609445.1 Candidatus Aenigmatarchaeota archaeon
TTCAATCCAGCATGCAATGGAAGTCTCGATCAGACAACAAGTTGGTGTTCTTGAACATATTGAAAACAAAGAGCAGATAAGAGAAAGAATCAGACAAGAAGTGGAAGAAAGGGTTCATTCAGTAGCAGAAAGAGTTAAACAAGGACTGAGAGAAAAGTTGAATGAGGCAATAGGCAAACAAGATGAAGAAGATAAGAGTTGCGAAACTGCAGATGACTGTGAAATGAGTTTATGCGACTGTCAATGTCATCAGAAAGGGCAGACCAGAGAAGAAAAACAAGGAGTTCTTTGCGGTGTAAACTGTCTCGGAGAATATAATGTATCTAGCTGTGATTGTGTAGAGGGAGAATGTCTGGCAAAATAACTCCCCTTTTCTTATTATTTTCATAATCCCACAGAAACGTAAGAAAAACGTCATTCTCAAGATAACTGGAACTGGATTAAAGAAGAGTCGCCTGCTCGCATTTATAATGAAGAAATATAATTCTTTATTATGTCAAAACCGCAGCCCGCATATAAAGGTGGGTTTGTCCACAAACCAGAGGTAGGTATTCATAAGAATATAATAGTTCTGGATTTCAAGAGTTTGTATCCGAGCATAATCGCTACCCATAACATTGACGTCGAGACCTTTCTCTGCAAACACAGAGAATGCAAGAAAAACAAGGTTCCTAATTTTGACAGGTGGTTCTGCACAAAAAAAGAAGGAAAAATTCCTAAGAGGATTGAAAAATTGCTAAAGGACAGAACCGATATTAAAAAGAAATTGAAGAGTAAAAAGTTATCAAAAAAAGATAGGGCTAAATTAGAGAAGAAAGAAAAACAAATCAAGTTGGCAGCCAACATAACCTACGGTTATTTCGGCTATCCCGGAAGCCCGTATTACAATGTTAAGGTTGCTGAGTCTATCTCTGCTTTTGGAAGAAGCTACATAAAAACTGTCATTAGTAGAGCTAAAAAGAATGGGTTGGCTGTCGTTTATGGGGATACAGACTCTGTGTTTCTTAAGGGAGGTCAAAGAAAAGCTAAAGAGTTTTTGAGAAAAATAAACAAATGGCTTCCTGGTATTATTGAACTAGAATGGAGGGGGGTTTACAAAAGGGGTTTGTTTGTCACCAAAAAGGGCGGTGAGGCTGCCAAGAAAAAATACGCACTAGTTGATAAGAAAGGTGATCTGCTGGTAAGAGGTTTTGAGGTCAGACGCGGTGATTGGTGTGATCTTGCCAAAAAAACTCAGAGAAGAATACTAGAACTGATTCTCTCTGAGAAAAACAAAAAAGCAGTTGATTATGCAAGAGAAGTTATCAAAAATCTCAGAAATGGAGAATTCAAGCTAGACGATCTAGTTATCTCTATCCAGTTGACAAAACCAATAGAAAAATACAAGACAATCGGGCCACATGTCGCTGTTGCAAAGAAAATGGCTAAAATGGGCTACGAAATCAAAGAGGGAACTATGATAAACTTCATAGTCACAGGGGGCAGGGGTTCTATTTCTGACAGATCAGAACCAGTTGGCAATATAAAGAAAAAAGATGTTGATGTTGACTATTATGTCGAACGTCAGGTAGTTCCAGCTGCCATAAGAGTATTGTCTATACTTGATATTAGAAAAGAAGACCTGTTTTAAATATTTACACCCTAATTCTATATTTGATTGAAATGTATGCAATAGAGGTCAAAAACGTATCGAAAACCTTTGGAAAGGGAAAACATAAAGTAAAGGTTTTAGACGGTGTCAGCCTTAGAGTTAAGAGGGGAGAAATCTATGGTTTACTGGGACCAAACGGTGCTGGCAAAACTACTCTGATCTATACGTTATCCAACATTCTAATACCAGAAAGGGGTTCTGTAAAGGTTTTGGGTTATGATGCCCTCACAAATAGAAAAGAACTGCCAAAAAAGATGAACATATGTTTTGGTAATGCTTTTTTCTTCTTTTCATTCACACCAAAACAGATCTTAACATACTACTCTTATCTTCATGACATACCCAGAAGTAAGGCAAAGAAGAAAATAGAAGAACTGTCAGAATTATTAAAATTCAAGCACTTCATCAACAGGGAATTCTCAGAATTGTCAAAGGGTATGAGGCAGAAGGTAGCTTTGGCAAAATCATTGCTAAATGAACCAGAAGTGCTTCTCTTGGACGAACCGACTGTTGGTTTGGATGTAGATGTTGCGACTGAGATAAGAAACATATTCAGGGATCTGGCTAAGGACAACGGAGTATCAATCCTACTGACCAGCCACTATATGGGCGAAGTGGAGACCTTGTGCAAAAGGATAACCCTCTTGAATAAAGGAAGAGTGATTAGAGATGGGAATATAGGTGCGATAAAAAAAAGTATTCGTGCACCAGACGCGATATATGTTATCTTGAAGAATTATGACAACATTGATTTTGTTAAAAAGATCAGAGGCGTGAAAGACTATGAGATTATAGATGACAGGATGAAGATACTGACTTCTTCAAGCAAAAATACAATAGAGCCTTTGCTCAAAACTCTCAAAATGAAAAAGAGAAAAGTATTGGACCTTGAGGTAAAAAACACAACACTCGAGGAAGCATTCCTTAAATTGGTGAGAAAATGAAAAGACAAATATTCTCACAGGTGTATAAAAACGTAGTAACCTTCATCAGCTGGCCAGGCGAGTTGGCGCTGATACTGGTCTATCCGTTGATAGGTATCTTATCACTCGGTCTTTTCGGATCATTTGTAATAGAGGGTGGCGTAGCATCTGAAGCATTTGTTTTCATAATATACGGGGTACTCTCTTGGAACATATACTCAGTCGGCCAGCAGAGCATGACCCGTGGTGTTTTGTATGAGATTTGGAATTCGACCCTTAAGTCAATGTTCGCAACAAGAATAAAGATAAAAGAATTTGTCTTGGGTAATGTCGTATTCAGTTTAATGAACATATCCGTAATATTTATCTTAGTCTCTTCGATTTCATGGTTGGTCTTTAATTTTAATATCTTCTCGGCTGGGCCGTTGTTGGTTGTTGGGATATTGGGGATTCTCTTGCAGGCATACTCTGAATCACTGTTAATAATGTCTTTACTGATGAAATTCGGACAGAAGTTCGGAAGTTTATCGTGGATACTTCCAGGTATAATGATGGTAATCTGTGGTGTCTATTACCCAATAGAATTGTTACCAGAATCGGTGAGATATGTTTCAAACATTCTTCCTGCCACCCATGCAATAATTGGGATAAGAAATTTGGTCATAAATCCTGGGCTTGCTATGAATGAATTATCAACATCCATATTGATAGGGGTAATCTATCTAGCAATAACAATATCTATTCTAAAACTCACAATAGGTTTAGCAAAGAGAGACGGCAGTTTGGCCAAACTAACAGAGGGATAAAATGATATTAAAGGTTAAACCCCCTTACAAATCACTGATTCAGATGAAATGGTGCTGCGCGGCATGCTCAGTTCTGTGGGTATTACACAGAAGAGGTTATTGGGTTGATCAGGAAGTGATAGCTAAAGAATTCAACGTAAAAATACCTCCTGAACTCAAAGAGCTGTTCACAGTTAGATTAAAAACACGTAAGAAAAAAGAAAACTGCGGCGCGACTGTTCTTATTGAAAGGGATTCAAAAACTTTGAATAGGTTTCTTAAGAAGTACAAGATACCTCTCAAATGCAAAACATTTTTAATTAGTGACGTAAAGGATGCTAGAAAACTTGTAATCGACAATGTTAAAGCTGGAAATGATGTTCTTCTATCTTTTTGTTGGAAAGGTTTGGGAATAAATCAAAACTGGGGGCATGTTTCTGTGATTGCTGAATTTAACACAAAAACAAATGAAGTAACTCTCGGTGATCCGTCTCCAAAAAGAAAAAAGTTTTGGAAGATAAAACTAAATAAATTAACACATGCGATGCTTCCAAAGTGGGATAAAGAAGAAAGAGGTTTTTATATATTTAGTAAAAAGTGATGTCATGGAAGAAGAAATAAAACAAAAATACATCAAAGCAGGAAAGGTCGCCGCAGAAGCCAGAAATTATGGTGTATCATTGGCCAAACCAGGAATAAAACTGTTAGATTTGGCAGAGGCGATCGAGAGAAAAATAGAAGAGCTAGGAGGAAGGCCAGCCTTTCCCGTTAATCTCTCTCTGAATTCTCATGCAGCTCACTACACTCCCCACAAGAACGATCCCATAACACTGAAAGAAGAAGATTATCTGAAAATAGACGTCGGTGTTCATATTGACGGGTATATAGGAGACACTGCTGTCACAGTGAGACCGGCTGGAAAAGATGAACTGATAAAGTGTTCAGAGAAGATGTTAGAGGAGGCTCTTAAGTTATTTGTTCCTGGGGAAAAACTCTCGCATATCGGAGAGGTCATAGAAAATGTTACAAAAGAGTTTGGATTCAATCCTATTAGGAATCTTACAGGTCACGGTTTGGAGAGATTTTCCGTTCATTCCCCACCAGGCGTTATGAACATCAAGAACAACTCCCCTCACACTCTCAAAGAGGGCGAGGTGTTTGGCGTTGAGCCGTTCTGCACAAATGGTTCAGGAAGGGTTAAGGACACCTCAACTACACTGATATATGGCTTTATCCAGAACAAACCAATTAGATCTCCTGAAGGAAGGAAAATCCTAGAAATTATAAAAGGGTTCAATGGTTTGCCGTTTGCAAAGAGGTGGATAGAAAGATATATCTCACCAATAAAAACTTCAATGATCCTGAAACAGTTGTCTGACTTAGGTGCACTGCATCCTTATCCTGTTCTGAAAGAAGTTTCTGACGGAAACGTCGCGCAGACAGAACATTCTGTTATTGTTTCTGAAAAGCCTATAGTAACAACAAAGATTTAAGAATAAAGTTATAACATCTATTATGAACATTATATCTCTCTCAGGAGATTATTATGAAGTGGGTTATGGGCTTGGAAAGATGTTGAAATCAAGAATTAAGAATATACCACAATATAAAAAGATTAAAAAGAATTTCATACCAATTGTGGAAAAAGATGTCGAAGAAAACATCAGTATTGTGGAAAAACACTTTCCCGAATTTTTGAGAGAATTGAATGGTTTCTGCGACGCTACTGGTTTTGACTTCGAAGTTCATAAGAAGATTCTAAGCGGCAGATCTAAGGGCTCTTGCTCAATATTTGGAATTAAAAACAAAGATAACTTATTCGTAGGAAGAACATACGACTGGATGAAAGGCATAAATGATTTGTGCACGTTCTCTTTTGTTAATAACAAAGAAGCGTTCTCCAGTATATCTTGTTCTGATATGCTGTTACTTCCTCACCACAAGATGAACTACAGAAATCTCTGGCCGGGTCCAGAAGACGGTATAAATGAGCGTGGGTTGTTTATCGGGCTTACTTTTGCCCATGTCAAAGAGCAGCAGGCTGGTCTTCCGTGCTTCCTTGTCATACAAAGAATCTTGGATAAATGTAAAAATGTAGATAGAGCTGTTTCCTTTCTCAAAAAAGTGGAACTCCAATACCCACACAATTTTTTTGTGGCTGATAAGAGTGGAAAGATGAGGATTGTTGAGTGCACATTAAAAGAAAGAGAAGTTGTCAGACCTGAAAAAAACATTTTAATAAAGACAAACCACTTTACTCACCCAAATCTAAAGGAGAAGGACAAGGTCTTCGAGGATAGTGTTAAAAGGTATAGCTACATTGAGAAAACTCTGGAAAAATCCAAACCTTCTTTAGAAGTCATTAAAAAGATAACGAGAAATAAGAAAAGTGGTGTATGTTGCAGTTCAGGTGGTCAAGAAACTCTCTGGTCATGGGTAATGAATATTTCTAAGGGCAACTATTGGTTGTGTCCCGGAAACCCAGACAAAAAGAGTTATGAGAAAATAGAATTTTTATAGTAACTCTTTGGCTGGTTAGAATTCTTAAACAAGATACCTTTCTTTATACGGACTTTATTGGTTAAACCTAGAACAAACTTCTTATCGTCTATTATAAATTAAACATAATTGTTTTTTGTATTTTTTTCACTTAATCGCATCTTCAACTTCCTTGTCTTCTATCTCTATGCCGTTTTCTTTGGCAAATCCGATAGAAACGTCCCAGAGTCTCATGATATTATCATAGATCTCGTCCATTGTATTGAAGTTCCATATGGCATCTGCTAATTCGAGATACTGCTCCGGTATCTTTCCAAAATCTTTAATCTCGTCAAGGTTCTGGGGTTCGCTTCTAGTGAAGTATTTCTTGTTGATAAAAGCTATTGTCATGTTAAGAAAGTATGTACACCAAACTGTTGCATCTATCAGGGTGTATTTGTCTTTCTTTTCGTAGGAACTCTTTATTTTAAGAAAATATTCATATGCGTGTATCAAAGAGTTTCGAGCTCCTTTTTTATAATCTTTATCCTTCAGGGAGGATAACTCTTTCTTGAATTCGTTTATCACCTTCTTATCACCGTAAGTCGGAAGGAAGTCTAGTAGGAAGCTGACTTCCATCGGCCACATAAACGACATCTTCTTGATAGATCCCAAAGCCTCTTCTTTGGTTCTGAAAACAAGAAGAACTGGCATCCCCTTATATGAAAAGAATATATCTTCAATATCTTCAGTTGTTATGAAAATCATCTCAAGATCAGACAATTCTGTATCCTGGTTTCTGGATGTGGATCCAAAGATACCAGCTACTAGAATCTTTTCCTTATATTTTTCTACAACCCTCTTGCTGATTTCTTCTGATAGCTTCATTCTCTCCTCGTGGTTCATGGTTTCACCCAATGGTTCTTAGTAAGAATATAATAAACAATTGTCCCAGCTATAATTATTCCCAACCCAATCAGAGCTACGTGCAAGTTAAAGAACGAAAACATCCCGACTGTTATTGCAATTGCTATCGCAGGCAACACTGGGAACCAGCCGATGTTCAGAGGAACCTTGAACGGTCTTTTCCTGTTTGGACTTTTGTATCTCAACCAAATCAAGGACGAATTAACACTTATGAAAATAATGAACACTCCTAGATCAGTTACTTCTGCTATTGTCCGTATGTTACCGGAAACAATAGCTGATAGAGCGATTATTGCTATTAGGATTATTGCAACCCACGGAGTCTTTCTTTTGGGATGTAGCTTTGATAATAACTTAGGTAGTGATCTTTCTCTGGCCATGCCCCATGCCATTCTGGATTCAACTATCATCAGAATCAAAACAGTGTTAGCTGTAGCAAACAACGCTATCACTGATAATAGTAGACTTGTTCCAGGAACTGCTGCCTCTGCAACGTCAGCAACCGGAGCAGTTGACTCAGCTAAAACATTCCAAGGAACAACACTCACAGCTGCCATCGAAACCAGTATGTAAAGAACTGTTGTTATTATGATCGACAATACTAGTGCTTTTGGTATGACTTCTTTGGGTTTCTTGGTCTCTTCAGCAAGATTTACTATATCTTCAAAACCGACAAACGCAAAGAAGACCAAAACAGCTGCAGTAAAGACACCCCCCAGTCCGGTGGGCATCTCCAAATAGTCGACAGAACCAAAATAATTTGCAGCAAAGATTATTATCAGGATAAGACCAACGCTCTCAATGATCGTGAATATAATGTTGAAAGTTGCAGACTCTTTAATTCCCCAAAAATTCAAAAGAGAACATCCCAAAACAAGCAAGATAGCACCTGCTATGATCGGTATTCCAGTCAGTGCTTCCAGATAACCGCCGAACCCTAAAGAGACGGTTGCGGCAGCTACTGTTCCGATAATTAATATTAACCACCCGATCAGGAAAGCCGGATATCTTTTCTTGAAGGCCTTTCTCATGTAGACATATTCTGCTGCTTCTTTTGGAAACATCGTCCCCAATTCAGCATAGCTGAGGCCAGTCAAGCCTGCAATAAAGGCACCGATCACAAATGCTAACCACAACGCATTTCCAGCAACACCAGCACCCTTACCTATTATGGCATATATCCCTGCACCGAGAATTATTCCTACTCCATAAGCTGTTACGTGTAACAAACCTAGAGCTCTTTTTAGTTTTGGCTTCTTCTTGAACATTTCTTTCTTGATTTCCCCTTTTGGTACACCGTCTGGCATAGATATAAATATTGCCTAGTTAAATAAATTGTTATGCCAAGGAAAAGATCAATAATACCCGCAGCTGCAATGACTGAGATTCTTAGGAGAGCTGGTGCAGAGAGAGTCAGCGACAAAGCATCAATGGCTATGGCTGAGGTCATGATAGAAAAAGCTTTTGAACTTTCAAAGGATGCTGTAAGATTCTGCAAGCATGCTGGAAGAAAAACAATAAAAAAAGAAGATATTGACTTAGCAAGAAGAGGAATCTGAGACTGCTAGATAGTTGGGTTTAGGTTTTACATCAATATAAATTCTTTTACCTTATATCATGTTTTAACAAGATGGTTTACAAAACAAATAAGGGGGGGGGGGGCAGTTATCTTCTACCCTTCAGTAAATAAACAACCATTGCAATGACCACTATTACAATGACAACGACTATTACCCAAATGTTATAATTCTCTGGTATAGGTTCTGTTGTGGTCTCTTCTTCAACCTCAGGCTCTTTTGGTTGCTCCTCGGCTGTTATTTCTTCGTGCAACTGTGTCACTGTGATGTTTGCTTTGTTGTTTCTTATCCCGTTCAGCTTGATATGTATGTCGTAGTAATTGTCACCAGTTACCTCAAATTTAGCTTCATCCCCAATGCTGAACTCCCTTTGTTGCGGGTCGCTTGTGACATTTATTGTTGCTTTTTCATCTGTAATACCGACCAAACCAACATAATGGCCTTCGCCGTCTACCTTGACCCTCAGCCTGTGTTTCACTGAAAGTTCTTTTGTATATCCTTCGCCAAAGTTTTCGTCTGTCACATAGTAGGTTATTATCCAGTCAAGCTCTCCTGCGCTCGGCGACGTGCCTGATGGTGGTGTGTCTTCTTCTGCTGCTGTCTCTGGTTCAGTTCCAAACAGACCGAACAAACTGAAATGTGTCACATTTGCCCACACATAATTATAGGTTGTGTTGAGTCCCTGATTTGATTCTAGTTCCCATGCACTTGAAGTTTCGTTGTAAAAATACATTCTTAATGAACTTTCGTTTACATTAGCTGATGTCAGTTCAGCGTCACTATAGTTTACTCTGAGATATGCCCACGTAAGGTTTCCATCTGTGTTAGTATCAACACCAATATCAACTGCTTTAAGTGCATTGTATCCGGTTGGTGCTGAATTTGGTGTCTCTCCTGTAACGATTAACGTTGTTGAAACATCATCATTCAGGTAGAGCGTTATGTTTATATCTGATTCACCAAATGAAAAGTCAGTTGAGGTGTTGTTTGTTACGCTGGTTGTGTTTAGATTTAATGACGTTAGATTTCCAATGTTTTCTGTTAGTGTTCCGTTTATTGTTATGTACGAGTTCACAAGCTCTAGCGTTCCACTGCTGAATGAAATTGTACCGTTCATAGTCACGTTGTTATTTTCCAATTTAGACCTTCCTGTCACATACCAATCTGTTCCTGTGACTGTCCCGTTTATAGCATAGTCGGTGTTGTTCGTAAAGTTGTTGTTTATTAGGATCGCATTGTTTGTTGCTAACCAGACACCAACTGTATTGTTTTGAATGTGGTTGTTCGACAGATTAGAAACTGCATTAGCATTTGAATTGTAATATATTCCTGCTGACGGGTTGTTGTATATGGAGTTGGATGATATGACATTGTTTAAACAGTATCCTTCAATGTCAAATCCATAAGACTCAACTGTTCCTGACGCGTTTATTATGTTGTTGGAGAACGTCGATGTGTTGATGTTTTCTATATATATTCCAATATATTCCGTACCTCCAGCTGAACTGTTGTAAGTTATGTTGTTGTTGCTGATATTCAATCCCACTCCCCCGTCTATCATAAGACCATATGGGAACGTAATGTTACAGCCGGTGACAGTTATGTTGTCGTACCCGCTTATTGTTATAGCTACGGCTTCTGAAGACTCGTCGCCGATCATGTAGTATCCAGCGCAGTCTACATCCACATTGTTGGCGCCGATATCAATCCCTCCAGAGGTTCCAGAAGTACAGTCTAGATTCCCCTCAAGCGTCAGGTTGCTGGTTATTGTATCGCCACAACTCAAGTTGACACTAACATTCATTGTCGAGCTCTGGCCTGTTGTGTTGTTTCCATAGGTATCTGTTGCAGTCACTATGAAAGGCACTATCGGATAGTCTGCAGATGTTGTGGTATGTGTAAAGTTACACCACGAACCAGTTGAATTCTCCGTGCTATTCAGTGTGCCATCAATATACAATTTACAAGTCATGTTGTAGTTTGTTAAACTCTCTTCTGTCCAGTTCGTATAAATTTTTACAGCGTCTCCTATGTTAGCTGATGTAACATTTGTGGCGTTTATATTGACTTCTGGTGATCCCTCCTGGTCGCCCTCAATCGCAGGACCAACGCCACTGAAGTGAGGTATTTTGAACCATATCATTCCGTTGGTTGTGTCAATGTAACACAAGTGGCTCGTTAGATTTTCGTCTGTTGTGTTACAATCCATACCAGTTGTGTTATTAAATAGTGTTGTATTGAAATCAGAAAAGTCTGAAGGTAATACTGATGTATCATTTATGGAACCATCCCAGAGTGTGTTCCAATCCTCATCATATAGTTTTCCTATGTACGCCCTGATCCCAGGCGCATAGAAAGTTGTGTTATACGGAACGCCTATAATAACTTCATCATATATCTCTGGTCCCTGAGAACCAAATCTCCAGGCTTCTTCTAATGTGTCCCCACTTTGAGTTGCGTTCGCCTGGCCGTCAAACAAAACATCGGGCGGGCCAGACGCCAACAAATCAACATTAACATAGTGGACTGTTATGTTATTGCTTGTCTTGGTCATCCTGAAGCTTAACGGTGCTCCACCCATAACAATCCCGAGCGGATTAAAATCAGATATATTTTCTGACGGACTCAAATAACAGTTTGTTGCGTTTGGGTTGGGAACGTCACAGTCAACACTGTTTTTTATGAAGTATATCCCTATATCTTCTATTGCCTCGTCTATTCCTCCTGGGTCAAATGATGATAAGTTTATTACAACCGGTTCAGATGTTAGTTCTGATGCATTAAAATCTGTTTTCTTTGGTGCGTAGTCAGACGAGAATATTTCTATTTTCTGTATGCCTGCTGCCTCTAGCAATGGAATCTGGAAATATCCTAAATCTGTCTGGGATGTGTCCAACATCCATCCAAATTCCATACCACCGTATGCTGTATAGTTTAACGTCAGATCTATGAAAGTTGATCCTGTTATAGAGCTCCCGGAAGAAGAGTTTCTTATCGAGAAGTTAAGAGCGACAGCAGAGATGTTTGTGCTGCTTCCCTGATCTTCTAATGATATCTCGATGTCTGCTGTTCCTGCTGCTTTATAGAGCGTAGCATTTAGTTCTGTGTCTGAAGATGATGAATTTAGGGATATGTTCTTATACATCAGATAGTTCTCGTCATCGCCGCTGCTGTTGTATGCAATAAACAACAACATTGTGTTTAGGCCGTCTCCAGTGCCGAACAAGGTCATGTTATAGAAACCTGAGGTTTGATTTATGGTATCTGCCTCGTCCCTCCATGAACTCATGTTATATGGAAGCGTGGACCACTCAGATATCGCGTTCCCTGGCTCAATAATATACGGAATAATGTCAAATGATGTGAAGTTCGCATCGTCGGTGTCATTTGCTTTCACATAACCTGAAACAAATACAAATGTCTCTGTTGCATTCAGCTGGATGTCCGCGTGGTTGTTTGAATAGTCAGATAGATTTGTTATTTCATATGAAACAGGCATTGAGAAATTCGGAAATATCATTAGTGAATAATTCCTGTTGGTCGGCACATGTATCTGAACAGAAGTTGGGTAGTCTTCAAATTCTTCAGATATTGGATAACCGAGAGATACGTCTTTTAGCATGTAGTTGAAAGGAATGATGTCTCCAGTTATGTTGATGACTGTCAGGTTTATTGTTGTGCCGTTTTGCAAGAAGAAATCCACTTCTCCCAAATTTTGAAACTCCTGCAGCGGGAATTCTGGCAAAGATTTCCCAACATAATCTGCATTTGAACCATTATAATGCGTGATAATTGGTTTGTATCCATACTCCCTAGAATACGGGGGTATCCCCGTCAAGTTAAACCATCCGCTCGCATCAGAAAGTGTAGTGTTTGTGCTAAGTATGCTGAAATCGCTGAAGTTCCATATTTGCACAGTTATATTGGTTGCGTTCAATGCAGCTCCGCTCGCGTCTTTTGTATAACCATAGAAGTTAAAGGCAAATGCTGGCGTTATAGCCATTGCAAAAAATGTTAAAAGTATTGTAGATAACAACAGATATTTTCTCATAGGAATACCCCCATTTTATTGGATCAAATGGTTTTTGATACGTAAATTAGATAGAACCGCTTTATAAGTCTTTAGAAAATAATAGGAAAAATAAAAGGAAAAAATGACCTACCCAATATACCTCGAACTGTCGTCCTCAGCTAGTTTTGTCTTCTTCATCTCATCAACAACTTTCTTGTATTTCTTAAACATGTCCGCTGTTATTGACGGCCTTATTCTTTTTAGAGCTGCCTCAAAATCTTTTTGCGTCACTTCTTTGGAATCTAAATTCTTCCTTAGTGCGTTGATAGCTGCTTCCCTGACAAGTGCTTCTATGTCTGCTCCAGAGTATCCATCCAGCTTCTTTACCAATTGATCTGATTTTATCTTTTTGATTGGAACCTCTTTAGTGTGGACCTTTAGTATTGCCTCTCTAGCCATTTTGTCTGGTGCTGGAACGTAAATTAATCTGTCAAACCTTCCTGGTCTTAACAGCGCTGGGTCCACAATATCCGGCCTGTTGGTTGCTGCTATAACCACAACACCTTCCATATCCTCTATGCCAGACATCTCTGTCAATAATTGAGAGACAACCTGTTCATGGACTCGGGAACCGGTCTGAAGTCCTCTTCTTGGTGCAATGGCGTCTATCTCGTCAAAGAAGATTATCGTAGGTGCGACCTGCTTTGCTCTCCTGAATACATCTCTTATTGCTTTCTCTGACTCCCCTACCCATTTTGATAATAGTTCCGGGCCTTTGACTGAAATGAAGTTGGCTCCTGACTCATTTGCTAGTGCCTTAACTATGTGAGTCTTTCCGCATCCTGGTGGGCCGTATAGCATTATTCCTCTCGGCGGCCTTATTCCCAATCGTTTGAAACTTTCTGGAGATTTTAGAGGCCATTCAACTGCTTCCTTCAGGGCTTCCTTAACATCTTCCAATCCACCGACTTCATTCCATTTGACTTTCGGTATCTCGACCAAAACTTCCCTCATTGCAGAAGGCTGGACTACCCTGAGAGCATATTCGAAATCTTTCTTGGTCACCTGTAGTTTCTCTAACACATCTTTAGGAAGTGGTTCTCCTTCCTTAAGCCCTGAGATGTCTGGTAACACTCTTCTCAAAGCATGCATTGCTGCCTCTTTTGTGAGAGCTGAGATATCGGCGCCGACATACCCATATGTCATCTCAGCTAACTCGTCTATAGAGACGTCTTTCACAAGTGGCATGTGCCTTGTGTGTATTTGGAGGATTTCCTTCCTGCCTTTTTTGTTCGGCACAGGTACTTCCAACTCTCTGTCAAACCTGCCTCCTCTTCTTAGGGCAGGATCTAATGCATTTGGTCTGTTGGTTGCTGCTATGACAATAACCTTTCCTCTCGACTTCAAACCATCCATCAGCGTTAAAAGGGTTGAAACGACCCTTCTTTCTACTTCTCCTGTGACATCTTCTCTTTTTGGCGCTATCGCATCTATCTCATCTATGAAAATTATTGATGGTGCTTCCTTCTCTGCGTCGTCAAAAACTTTTCGCAAGTTCTGCTCAGACTGACCATACCATTTACTCATTATCTCGGGGCCCGCCAGACTTATGAAGTTAGCTCCTGACTCATTGGCGACAACCTTGGCTAGCAGGGTCTTTCCTGTCCCAGGCGGACCATAAAGTAAAACTCCTTTTGGTGGTTCTACACCCAACCTCTCAAATATTTCAGGGTGTCTTAGGGGAACTTCGATCATCTCTCTTATTTTTGGGACGATCTCTTTCAACCCGCCAATATCTTCATAGGTTACAGATGGTAGTCTCATTTCCTGAACATCAACTGCCTCGTGCTTCATCTCAAGATCGGTCGCGTCAGTTATTTGCACCGGGCCCTCTGGAGATGTTTTAACGACAACAAATCTTGTCTCAATTCCTAGAGGCATGAATACTTCATTCATGTTGACAGAAATCCCAAACTGTTTCAATATATCAGAGAACGGATCCTCCCGGCCTCGTGTTTTGAAGACTGGGTTTGTTATTATGATGTCTCCCTTGTTCATTGGTCTCATGAAAAGATTTTGCCTTATCAGGTTTGGTGATATGTGTATAATCAAGCCTTTCTGAGCAGGAGCCAAAACAACTTTCCTGGCTTCCTTTACATCGGATTTAGACAGTGTGACCAGTTCACCTATACTTGCCTGACAGTTCTTTCTCACCAAACCATCTATTCTGACTACATTCAGACCAACATCAGCTGGATACGCCCTCACAGCCACAGCTGAAGTTGTTTTTTTGCCAGATATGTCAACTATATCTCCTTCCTTTATTCCCAGCTTCTTCATTGTTTTAGCGTCTATTCTAGCAATACCTCTTCCGAAATCTTCCCTACCAGTTAATTCTCCTACTTTTATTCTGAAACCGTTTTCTTTTTTAAACATAAAATCACCTATTCGTTTTTCTCCTCCAGTTTTTTAATCTCTTCTTTGTCAAGCAGCACGGGAAACGTCTTAAAAGTAACCTTCTCTTCCCATTCCCTGAAGAAATTCATCATCTGCTGCATGTGCTGCATCGCGACTATGAATACAGAGTTGTCGACCTTTATGCTAGGCACCTCGTCTAACAGCCCGATCCTATGATATCTATAGACCTTTTTTTGTCTTCTGATAACCTGGTTTCTTCCGTACAGCTCTTCGAAAAATTTACTCTTCTCAGAGGCAGAATCAAAGCTTTCTGTTTTAGTATCAAAGCTGATGAGAATCGCTGTCTTCTTTCCCCTCCTTCTGATGTTTATTTTCATTTTTACAACCCCGTTAGTAAACTATTTACTGTTAGGGTTGTAAAAGTATATAAAGCTATCGGTCTAGAATTTTCCAAGTTCTTCCTTGTATATGCTAAGAATATGCCTAGAGATATTGTTTGGCATATTCTTTGTAGGGTGTATCCTGAAGAACTTCTTTCTCAACTCATCCTCTCTAGATCTCGCTTCCTTGAGGTGGGTTTTTTTAAAGAGGTCTATCAGCTCTCCCTTAACTTTATTCTTGTATGCCAGATAGAATGTGAGGAGTTGCTCTTCTTTGGCATTCTGTGTTCTCTCATAAAGATCAACATTGTCTCCAAACAGTGTGTAGCCGTACATATATTTTTTCTTTAGGAGATCTCTTTTGAACCCAACCTGTTTGACGTCTCCGCCGACTGTTTTTATAAGCAAGTACCAGCTCAGACATGTCGCGCACTCGTGACACCATCTCTTTTCTCTGGAAGCATCTAGCGAGTCGCATGATGTCATGTACTTCGCATATTCAGGATACCTATTAAATAGAACAGAGAACAATGAGAGATTTGTCAGCGGCCTGATAACGCTCATGACATTCATTTTGTTGTTTGTCAGCTCTTTTATCATTTTGTTGTGTTTGTTTGTGGCGTCCTCTGTCTGGTCAAAGGATATGTACGCAGGATAACCCTCATCATCTATCATATAATTGTTGAGGTCTTGCTCGTTTCCAAGGACAATATATTTTGAATTAAAAAAATGGTTCACTGGAACTAGAGTTAAGCAGAAGCTTGTGAGCATGTGTGTATAGTTTATAGCAGTGACTGGTTTATTCCAGGTCTCGAAGTCGTTTAATTTTTCTATCTGGTTTTTTATCAAAACTGAGTCCAGTTTCATTTCTTTTGATATTTTTTTCAGAAATCTCTTTTTTGTAGAGTTCTCTCCAGGAGAGACCGTATCATTTATGTAGACTAGAACTGGATCAAGACCGATTTCATTGCAGACTGCCGTTGATATTATACTGTCCTTCCCCGATGAAAATGAAACAACAGCTCTTTCCTCTAGGTCTTTGTCGTAGAATGGTTTCTTTATTTTATTGCTTGTGAAATTATATTTTATTTTTCTGAATTTTCTTATGGTCTCTCTGGCGCTCTGCTCTGGATGGTCGGCTACGCCTCCTGGTATTCCACCAAGAATCATTTTATCAAAAAGTCTTTTGAACATTGGTTTTGATGTATTATAATTTGTTTTGTTGAATCCGGCAACCAAAGGCATGTTTACTGTGGAAATATAAATTAAGTTGTCTATCAGAGATTTCTTTATTTTTTCCGGAAGTGACAGCCAAATATTTTTAGGATACTTTAATTTATAGTTTTTATTCTTGAAGCTAACCTTTAATCCGTATTTCTTATCCTGACAAACAAGTCTCATGATTATTTAATTGTAGGAAAAGCTTTAATAGTTTAATTTGTATGTAACTTTATGAGAATTTCTTTTTGCAAACCGTTCGATGAATTGCTTAACGGTGGTTTAGAATCAGGATGTATTACAAATTTCTATGGTCCGCCTGGAACTGCAAAAACCCAGATAGTAATGCAGGCAGCAATAACACTTGCTAAGAACAAGAGGGTCGCTTTTGTTGATACTGAGGGTGGATTTTCTGTAGAAAGAATTGAACAAATGTCTGGAAAAGATTGTCTTGATAAAATAATAATTTTTGAACCAAAAGAATGGGATGAACAGAGAGAAGTTCTGAGAAAAATAGAAGGCGTAGTTGAGAAGGAAGATGTTGGTCTGGTTATTGTTGATTCAATAATCGCCCTGTGGAGGCTGACAATAACAGAAGACAACGCGACCGAGGTTAATAGGGAATTGGCTACCCAGCTATCCATTTTGTCCAAAATTGCTAGAAAGTTTAATGTTCCTGTTTTGATCACCAACCAAGTTTATTCTGATATTGACACTGGAAAAATTCAGATGTCCTGTAAGACAATTGTGAGGTGGTGGTCAAAGAATATTATTGAGTTGGAAAGTCTTGGTCCTGGCCACAGAAATGCTATAATAAGAAAGGCAAGAAGCCTTCCTGAAGAAAAAAGTGTTGAATTCAAAATAACTGGAAGTGGTTTGGAATGTTTATAATTATTCTGGGTATACTTGATGTTATTGCTGGATTCTTGACTTTTTTAGAGACTGACATAGTAACAGGAGTGTTCTTCTATTTTGGGTGTTTTATGTTGTTGAAAGGTATCTATTCCATGCTGACCAGCGCAGTCAAGGGATGGTATCTGGACTTCATGGGTTGGATTGATTTGTTGGCCGGAATAACCTTATTGACTGTCTGGAATATTCCATATATCTGGGTGCTTGTGATAATAAAGGGGGTATATTCAGCTATGTTTGGGTTTTTGTTCAGCAAATGATTACTTCTTTACCTTTTTCAATTTCTTCACGGCCTTCTTTTTGACAGTTTTTTTAACTTCTTTTGGTTTTTCTTTTTTAGCCATCTTGCTTTTATCCAACCAGTCTTTTTTTGTCTCACACTTCGGATCAAGACACATCCTGAACGGTCGCTTTCCCTTTCTCCAAACTTGGATTATCGGCGTCTTACACTTTTCACAAATACCGCCGGTATTTGTCATTGAACCGCTTAGTGGGAGAGGATATCCTGTGCTGCATGTAGGTGTCCATTGCTTTTCTTTCAGAGTACATTTACATTTTCCTTTCTGATTGCCGCAGTTTGGACACTTGCACTTGCATGCTTTTCTAGAGAATCCGCACACAGCGCATTTGTTGTAGTTGCTACACCCGACAAATCTCTTCTTTGTAAATGGGCTGAAAAGTATCTTTAGGTCGCCGTCGTCACATGTCGGGCAGGAACCTAAACGGCTCTGCTCTTCTTTTGTCTTCAGGATTGCGTTTTCCAGTTCCTTTCCAATCTTTATCTCGTTCTTCTTGAACTCTTTAGATATTTTTCCTATTATTTTTTTGGCGTTCTTGACAGTATTTTCCCTTTTTAATTTTCCTTTTTCTATTTTCTCTAGGCTTTTTTCAAACTTTCTCGTAAGGTCTTCAGAGACAATCTCAGGAACATATTTACTAAGAGTTTTAGCAACCTGCATCCCCAGACCAGTCACCTCAATGCTTTTGCCAACAACATATCCTCTGTCATAGAGTGTTTGTAGAATCGTTGCTCTTGTTGTCTTAGTACCAATGTTGTGTTTCTCCATTTCCTTTACAATTGAGCCCTGGGAATATCTTGGCGGCGGGGATGTTTTTTTATCTAGCATTTGAATCTTTTTGAGATCAAACGTATCTCCTTTCTTCATTGATGGGAATTTGACCTCGTCTGCTTTAGCAAACCTTCCGTAATATTCTGTCCATCCCTTTTCTATTGTTCTCCTTCCGACTGTTGGGAACTTCTCTCCATTGAGGTCAAATGTTATCTTCATAGATTCCCTTGTTGCTGGTTCTGCGAACACAGCCAGGAATCTCCTCGAGATTAAATCATAAAGTTTTTTCTGCTGTGCATTTAGTCTCTTTGAGTCTGGAATCTCTGCTGTCGGATAAACAGCCGGATGGGCTGCATCAACTTTCTTTCCCTCATTTGGTTGCAGTCTTCCCTTTAATAACTTCTCAACAAGTTTCTTGTAAGAAGAAATTTTCCCTAAATTATCTAGGATGTTTTTATATCCTATCTGTGGTGGCAGCTTCTGTGATGATGTTCTTGGATAAGAGATATATCCGCCCTCATAAAGTTTTTGAGCAATATTGGTTGTTTGTCTTGGCGACCAGCCAAAGAATCTGTAGGCCTCTGTCTGTAATGTGGTAAGATCAAACGGTGTAGGTGGTCTTTGCTTATATTGCTTTGTCTCAATTGAATGTACCATTGCCTTCTTTGTTTTTTTGGCTTTCTTGAAGACTTTTTCTGCTTCTGGCTTCTTCCAAAATTTTTCTTCTCTGTGGTTGCAGACAACTATTAATTTTTTAGACAAGGCAATCTGAGCTTCCAGTTGCCAGTATGGCTTTGGCTTGAAGGCCTGAATCTGCTTTTCTTTTTTCATCAAGAAGTGGAGCATTGGTGTCTGGACCCTTCCTGCCGACAAAAGATAGAAATTTAATTTTTTCCCCCCTTTCTTTATCGACAATGTTAATGCTCTGGAAGTATTTACGCCCCAGAGAAAATCTAGCTCGTGCCTTGCCAGACCAGATTCAATCTGCGGTGTGTCGAGATGCTTCATCATATGCTCATAT
>JAFCDY010000043.1 GCA_017609445.1 Candidatus Aenigmatarchaeota archaeon
GGATAATTCTATTTTTCAATTTTTTTCACGTCTTTTAATACATTTCTGCCCTTAGTCGTAATTTTGTAGAACCTCCACTTTCTTGCTTTAGAATTGATACATTTGACTAGTTTTTTCTTAGACAACTGGCCCAATTTAGTAGAAACGTTAGACCTAGCGATATTACATTTCTTAGATATTTGTAATGGAGCCAGTGGTTTTTCAGAATCATTCAGGCATTCTAGAATCTTCTTACAAAGTTTGCTTCCAAGTACAAAGCTAACGTCATCCCATACCATAAACCATAAATAGTTATATTTAAATAGTTAGATTGCCATAAGTTCAGTTATAAGATGATTATAAGTGATAAAATGGGAAAAATAAATTATGTCAAAATCTTGAAGATGTCTATTATAGGAACAATAGTGTTTGACCTTCTCTTTTCTTTCTTGATAAATGTTGGATTCACTCCATCTACTTGGGCAATTGGCGAATCTTATATGTGTAGTCTGAAGACATTATTCCCATTTGTACTAGTACAAACGAGCATAGTTGCTTTTATCTCATTTTTCATAGTCGGCTATATTTTCAACAGGAGAGAATGATATGAAAGGGTTAATGTTGCTATCGTTAGCCCTGATTTCTGCTGTTCTTATCTCTGGTTGCATCCAACAGCCAGTCTGCAACAAACCCTATATCTTGGTTGGGACGTCCTGCTGTCTGGATACTAACAATAATGACATATGCGATTCTGACGATCAACAAGCAATAGGACAAGAAAATGAAGAAATCACAGGAGAAACAATAAAAGAATGCATGACTTTGATGCCCAAATTCTCAACACAGGTAGGCTACGTAGGAATAGGAAAACTATGTAATTTGAGCCAAGAATGTGTAGATTATTATAGCGAAGAAATAGTTAGTGATTCTGGTGGAAATCTAGAGATTAGTTTTGAAATACCAGAATTCATATGTGCTGATACTAAATGGAAAAATGTCACAGGAACAGGCTGTTCTTCTGATAAATCATGCTGGGAATTGATAGGAAAAGAAGCTAAAATGTCACAGGAAGCTTTCAGATGCGTAGATGGTACATGCCAAATGCCTGAGGCAACCCACAAAACTTATGCTTCATCAATGGGTTGTACATATGAAGACGGAAAGTCCAAATGTACATGGTGTTATGAGGGGGAATGTAAAATAATAATTGAGTAATATTTATCAACATAGGGAACCATAAGTTGAGTTAGGTGTCGCTCCCCCCGCACCATGCGTTTTTTATGGTGTGCATCGACCAATGTTCTTGAAGGTCTTCCAAAACTCTTAGATTTTTACACTAGCCTAATAGGACATCATTAGAAAGAATATAATTAATTTTCAACTGTAGAATTGCTACTTCTATTTCTTGTTAACCCTAACCAAGTAACCGGCTATCTTGTTTCTGACTGACTTGTCTTCTATTATTTTTAGAGAGTCGATAGCTTTCTTATTATTATCAAAATCATTGCTAAACTTTTCAGGATACTTATTCATCAGTTCTTTAGCGATGTTCTTCATCCATGTTGTTTTTATCCTTCCCATATCTTTTTAATCCTTTTAACATACATAAATAGCTTATGGTAGTCTATGTTTCAGCCTGCGCAATAGGAATCTTTGCTATTGAGGATAGTAAAATAAAACAGAAGAAATTATTCCAAAAAGACCCCAAAAAAATAGCAGAAGAATTAACTAAGTTCGAATCTGGAGAATCACCGTTCAAAGGAGAAACAAAACAACCAAATCCTGCTTCTGAGTATCTGAAAAGAAATATGAGAAAGCTTGCTCTGGATTTTGAGTTTGTAAAAAACGAGAATGAATTAAACCAATTGATATCAAAAGTCGCAATAGAGAAATCCAAGATGAAGATAACCAAAAAAGAAAGAAGAGACAAGCTAATAATCCAGGCTGTTGCTGCTATCAATGATCTGGATAAGATTTTAAATATCATGTCTGAAAGAATACGAGAATGGTACGGATTACACTATCCTGAATACAGGACAAAAAATCATAGGCACTATGTTAGAGAGCTAATCAAACATGGCAAGAGAGAGAATTTTAAAGACTATTCAAAAAGCATGGGGATCTTTCTGGAAGATCTTGATATTAAAATCCTTCAGGAATATGCACAGAACTTGGACTCATTGTACGGAATGAGGGAAAAACTGGAAGAGTATATCAATGAGACTGTTCCAGAGGAAATGCCGAACACAACTGCGTTTTTAGGTCCACTGCTTGCGGGAAGACTGCTTCTTCATGCTGGATCCCTGGAAAAATTAGCGAAAATGCCTTCATCAACAATACAGTTGCTGGGCGCAGAAAAAGCGCTGTTCAAATATCTGAAAGGAAAGGAGAAAACAAGAGGCCCACCAAAATACGGTATTCTATTCACACATCCTGACATAAGCTCAGCTCCGAGGGAGAGGAAAGGAAAAATAGCAAGACTGTTGTCAGCCAAGCTCTCAATTGCTTCGAGAACAGATTTTTATTCTAAGAAAGACGTCTCCAAAGAGCTTTTGGAAGATTACAAGAGAAAACTGAAAGAAGTGAAGTAAATGAAAGCTATATTTCAATTATTTGTATCTGATTTTGAGAAAGCAAAAAAATGGTATGCTGAAAAATTAAATGCAAAGATTATTAAAGATTATCCAAAAGAAAAATGTGCAATCATATCAATTGGTGGAACTAAGATAGACCTAGGCGAGCCAAACGCATCATGGGGCCTGAATTGGAAAGAGGCAAGGAAGCTGATAGGTAAACAGATAGGTATCCTTTTGGAGGTCAAAGACGTTCAGAAACAATATCTGCAGCTCAGGAAAAAGGGAGTTAAATTTTTATTTAAACCTAAAAAAGTTTCATGGGGCAAAGCAGCTGATTTTAAAGACCTGGACGGCAATAGATTGAGGTTAGAATCATGAGAATCAAAGAGTTGTTCAAAAATATCTTTATGATTAATAAGAAGTTAGTGGTTCTAAACCAAGTTAAGGACTACAATCCGTTCAGAGACGATACCTTCAAAGAATACATTGAATGGAACCCAAACAGATCCAAGCTGGCAGCAGCCATAATGAAAAAAATAAAAACAGTCCCAATAAAGCAGGGAGATAAGATTTTATATCTGGGGGCAGCTCACGGTTACACTGTATCGAAGATATCGTCAATAATAGAAAACGGTATTATCTATGCAGTAGAATTCTCTGAGAGATGTTTCAATGAGCTGATTCCGGTTTCTGAAAAAATAAAGAATATAGTACCTATCCTCGGCGATGCTAGGAAGCCCGAGACCTATGACTGGATAGAAAAAGTTGACATTGTTTATTCTGATGTTGCCCAGCCAGACCAAACATCTATAGCAATAAGGAACTGCAGGACGTTTCTAAAAGAGAACGGTTTCTTAATGATAGCGATCAAGACAAGATCAATAGATGTTACCAAGTCCCCAAATCAAATAACAAAAGAAGAAATAGAAAAGGTTAAAAACGCAGGGTTTGATATAATCGACTGGAAGGTTCTTGACCCATACGAGAAAGACCACAGTTTCATAATAGCAAAGATGATAAAATGAAAAAAGATGAAAAGTTATTGATTTTGCTCGGTCTATTCATAGGCTTGTTAGTTGCAGCCAACCTTCTGGGAAACAAAATAACAACTTTCATGGGGATAAGTTTTGCAGTGGGGATATTTGCCTATCCATTTACGTTTTTGATAACTGATATGGTTGAAGAGGTTTTCGGAAAAGAAAAAGCAAAGACATTTGTTAAAGCTGGAATAATCACATTGGTAGCAGTATTTCTTTTGACTTTGCTGTCGGTCTACCTCCCGCCTGCCGAGAGGTTTGCATTCAACCAAGAGTACTCGACAGTCTTTGGTTTCTCGTTGAGAATAATATTTGCATCACTGATCGCATTCGGTATTTCACAAACCCATGACCTGTTTGCGTTTGATTTCTGGAAGAAGAAGACCAAAGGAAAATACCTTTGGTTGAGAAATAATTTATCGACAATAGTTTCCCAGTTCATTGACACAACAATATTCATGTTCCTTGCATTCTATCAGATGACGCCGAAATTCGACATATACTTTGTGTTTC
>JAFCDY010000013.1 GCA_017609445.1 Candidatus Aenigmatarchaeota archaeon
AACAGCTGGTTGTAGGTGGTTTTGGAAGACCGGTGGCTGTTTCATGTGCTCCTACAATGTTGGAAGGGGACACGAAAAATACACTGTTGAAGAACAGTTGAAACAATTGAAGTATCTTGAGAATAATTTTGATCTGAGTAAATACCAATTCATATATCTATATGCATCGTCTAACTTTGATCCTGTCCTTGTTCCTGAGGAAACCAGAAAGGCGGCATACAATCTTTTGAAAAAATACAGAAATCTGAAGTACATAGCGCTCCAATCAAGAACAGAATTTATTGATGAAAAGATGTTGTCTGAATTCTCTGAAAAACTAAAAGATAGAGATGTTATCATAGAGATGGGTCTTGAGTCTTCTAATGACTTCATCAGCAAGTATTGTGTTCACAAAGGATTTAATTTTAAAGACGTCAAAGAAAAAGCAGAATTAATAAAGAAATATAAATTAGTCCCTGGTGTCTTCATTCTATTGAAACCTCCATTCCTGACAGAAAAAGAAGCAATTGATGATGCAGTTAAATCAATAAAAGATAGTATCAAGATAGGCATCGAAAGTATTGAACTGATGTGTAATCAGATAACAAAATGCTCTATAACTGAATTGTTACACAAAATGGGAAAGTACAGACCATTATGGCTGTGGAGTGTGATAGAAGTTCTGGAAAATCTGACGCCTGAAGATCATAAAAAGATACATGTGTCTGGATTTGATATAACAGCACCAATAGAAAATCCTCCATACAATTGTCAAAAATGTTCAAAAAAAGTGATTGAAAAGATAAGGCTATTTAAAACGACAAGAGACATCTCAGTTTTTGATGACCTTGATTGTGAATGTAAAAAGCAATGGAAGAAGGAATTACAGAAAGAATATCTTCCACTTGAAGATAGAATAGTAAAGGATTACAAAGATCTCATAGAATTCTACAAAACGCTATGAATTATAATTTATTGTTCTTAACAATCTCAGCCATTATAGCATAGATCAATTTAGCAACCAAATAAGATTCAACTTCATTACAACATCCGGGTGTGTATTCTACAACATCAACCCCTATTAGTTTGTCTGCCAGAATTCTGACATCCTTAACCACATCCTTGAATTTGCATCCGTCTGGCTCTGGATTGCCGACATTTTTTATTATCGATGGGTCAAAAACATCCAGATCTATGGACAAGAAAACTTTGCCCTTTATTTTTTTAAGATCATCTTTTTCTATCCGGATATCGTGATCTCGCAAAAACTCTTCCTCCTTTTTAGAAAACGTCCTCACGCCCAAAAGCCTTACATCAAAACCCTCTTTAATCATGTTCCTGACGACCGCATTATGACCAGAACCTTCCTCGCAGTCAGGATGAGCATCCAGAACTATAACAACCTCTGGTTTTAGTGTCTTCACAGCTTCTAGGGTTACCGAGTGCTCGCCACCAATGATAATTGGAAATCCCTTTGCCTTTGATATTTTAGAAACATCTTCCAATTCAGAAACATCGCCCAAATCCTCTATAAAATGATCTGCCAGATCAACCCCAGATACATATGTCTCCATTTTTGTAAAATGGCCTCTTATTAGCTCTGGCGCGCCAGATGAGCCAGATCGGCAGGTCTGTGTTTTGTCGTATTTAACTCCCAGTATACTGAAGTCCATAATTACATTTTTATAGCAAGCCATTTAAATAAGGGTATATAGTATTCTAAAAGGTGGTATGATGTCTCTGTTTGGTAAAAAGAAAACAACCAAGAAGAAGGTTAAAAAAGTGGTTAAAAGGAAACCGGTAAGAAAGAAAGTTAAAAAAAGAGTTGTGAAAAGAAAACCAGTGAAGAAAATTAAACGTAGGTCTGTTAAGAAAAAAATAGTCAAGCCTAAGAGAAAAATTGTCAGGAAACCAAAGAAAAAAATTAAGAAAGCGAAAGCTGTTAAAAAAGTAAAGAAAGTTGTGAAAAAAGCACCAAAGGTCGTAATAATTCCAAGGTTGGATGAAGAAAAAGCATTTGAGATGCTTAAAAAATCAAGAATACCAACAGTACCGTACGTATTTCTCAAAAAAGAAAAAGACATCCCACTAGTAAAGAAACTGGGATTCCCATGTGTTCTGAAAGTAGTTGGCAAAGAAATAATGCACAAAACAGAAGTAAGTGGAATAGAAAAAAACGTTAATTTCATACCAGAAGCAACAGACGTGTTCTCTAGGCTGATGAAGATAAATAAAGCAGAAAAGGTCATTGCCCAGAAGCAGGTAGACGGTTTGGAGCTGATAATCGGAGCAAAATCAAACGACCAGTTCGGACATGTTGTTTCCATCGGAATAGGAGGAATATTTGTAGAGGTCCTAAAGGACGTCTCATTCAGAATCGCCCCTATCTCAAGATCAGACGCAGAAAAAATGGTTAAAGAACTAAAGGGTTTCGACATCTTGAACGGATTTAGGGGATCAAAACCAATAAACTTAAATTCTCTCTACGATCTTCTAGTTAAAGTTGGGAATTTCGTTATCAAAAACAAAATAAAAGAAATGGACCTAAATCCAGTGTTCTGTGACGAGAGGGGATGTCTAATCGGGGACGTCAGGATAGTGAAGTAGAAAAATATTTAAGCTTTCTGTACCATATCTACTCTATGATAGAAGTCACATATAGTGCTAGACCGGGACACTCTAGTGGTGCCAGACAGAGAGCACGTTCAAATCTTAGAAGGATACGAGATAGATATAATGCCGGTAGTCTTACTATAGACAGAAAACCTAGAAGGAGAAAAATTAGAAGACCAAGAGAAGAAAAATTAAAACCGTTATGCCCATCACCATATTGCGTCAAAGTAAGTGATGTAGAGGGTGGTAGGAAATACAAAGTATTCACAATCACCAGAGATTACGTGGGTCTGGCTGTTATTTATCCTGATGAAATGAGGATGGAAGGCGAAACAAGAATGGTAAAATCTGCCCTACAGGATTATGGAATCCCAATACCAGAGGGAAACAATGAATCATGTCTACCTTTAGCAAATTCAATACTAGTCTAATTAATCTTTTTATTCTCCAAACAAAATAATTAATATGTTTAAGGTCAGATGCCACGGTCGTGGTGGCATGGGTGTAAAATTAACAGCCCATGTCTTGGGAAGGACTGCTTTCTATTCGGGCTACCAGACACAAGACTTTGCTCTATATGGTGCAGAGCGTCGGGGCGCACCGATCACAAGTTTTGTAAGATATGACAGAAAACCTATCAGAGAGAGGGGCCATATCTTCGACCCGCACGCACTGATAATTCTCGACGAACACTTAAGTTTTTCAAGAATGTTAAAAGGTTTGGAAAACAAAAAATACAGCTTTGTTATAATTAACTCAAAAAAATCTCCTGATTATTTCAGAAAGAAATACAAGATAAAGCAAAAAGTTTATTGTATTGATGCGACTGAAATTGCTCTAGAAACCTTGGGGAAACCAATAGCTAATATGGCTATCCTGGGAGCGTTTGTGAAAATAGTCCAGCTCCCCGAGGAAAATCTAAAAAAAGCAATAAGAGACCAGCTGAAAGAAGTCGGTCACCCAGAAGCAATATCTGGGAATCTGAAGGCAGCTGAAAAATGCGCTGAGCTGATAAAATGATAGTCGAAGAAAGCAAAATAAAATACCTTGGTGTGAGAGGAATCCCTCATTTGAGAAATGTTGAAAAAGACAAAAGACATACAGGTACTTGGAGGGTTGTGAAGCCTGTAGTTGATTACTCAAAATGCATAAGCTGCAAAACTTGTTTCATAATCTGCCCTGACTCAGCATACAAATGGGAAGAAAAGAAACCTAATAATAATTCAAAATTAAAAGGCAGGCCTGTTGTTGACCTGACAACCTGCAAGGGCTGCGGAATCTGCGCACAGGAATGCCCTGCCAAATGCATTGAGATGAAGAGGGATCTTCATGAGGAGATAAAATGAAAACAGAATTAATCAGCGGTAACAAGGCAGCTGCCTGGGGAGCAAGACTTTCTAAGGTACAGGTTTTTCCGAACTTCCCGATCACCCCACAAACAGAAATAATAGAAGTTATGGCCAAGTGGCTAGCTGAAGGAAAATGGAAGGGAGAGTGGGTCAACCTCGAGTCAGAACATTCTGTGTTGTCAGCAGCTATATCGTCTCAAGCAACTGGTGCAAGAACTTTCACCGCCTCTTCTAGTCAGGGCCTGATGCTGATGCACGAGATGCATTACGTAGCATCGGGGATGCGGTTACCGTTGGTGATGGTCAACTGTTCAAGAGGACTGGCTGCACCAATAACACTATGGTCTGACCACAATGACATAATGACTCTAAAGAATTCTGGATGGCTGATGTTCTTCGCAAAAAACAACCAGGAAGTTTTGGATTCCATAATCCAGGCTTACAAGATATCTGAAAACAAGAAAGTCCTACTCCCATCAATAATAAACATGGACGGGTTTATACTATCGTTTACCAACGAACCAACTTCTATTCCCGACCAGGGTAAAGTTGATAAGTTCCTGCCTAAGTACAAGCCAGATGTTCTGTTGGATGTCAACAGACCAATGTCCTTGGGTGTTCCTGTATTGGAAAAATACATGGATTATAGAGCTCAGGTACACAAAGCTCAACTAAATTCTATAGATGTGATCAAGAAAGTCGGAAAAGAATATGGTAAAATATTTGGAAGAACATACGATACAATAGAAAAATACAAAACAAGCGACGCTAAGGTGATATTCGTCTCGGTTGGTGCTCACTCAACTACTATAGAAGCTGCTGTTGACTACACAAGGAAGAGGGGGTTGAAAGCTGGTCTATTAAGATTAAGAACATTGAGGCCATTCCCCAGAGATGACATAAAAAAAGCGTTGGGTAGTTGTGAAAACATCGCAGTGATTGATAATAATATCTCGCCTGGGTTCGGTGGTAACCTATATTCTGATATCTGTAGTGTAGTTGACAGGAAGAATGTTGCTAACTTCATAATTTCTTTGGGTGGGAAGGAGATCGGAGTGAAAAACTTCGAAGAGATGGCTAAAAAAACTCTGAAAAACAAAAAAAGGTTCTGGTTTTTCTAAAAAATTTTTTAAAGAAATTTTGCGATAAGTTTATATATAACTTGTGAAAAATTATCTATAGTGCAAACGTTTATGTTTGCTAATCAAAAAACAATTTTGAACAAAAAATTTGTTCGGTGTATAAAAAATGGCAAAAAAGAAAAAGAAAGCAGCAAAGAAGACAAAAAAGAAGAAAACTAAGAAGAAAAAGAAATAAGATCTAGACTTAGTAAACAGTTTTCGGTGATGCCTTGTTTGGGGTGACATCATCCCAATTTTTCTTTCTATTAAACTTTTAAAACCTAGGTGGTATTTCTTTCTTATGAAGCTGATCAAAACAAAGGGAGAGTCCCTATCAATAGGTGGAATAACCAGAGGATGCAGATTATGTATAGAGGGCAAAAAACTTGTCTTGTTTGTGACCGGTGTTTGCAATCAAAGATGCTGGTACTGCACGATATCTAGAGGCAGATGGTTGAAAGATCAGGTCTGGGCCAACGAGAAACTGGTTAAAAAAGATTCTGATCTCATTGAGGAAGCCAAACTAAGTAATGCCATGGGGGCTGGAATAACAGGAGGTGAGCCAACCCTGAAACTAAAGAGAGTTGTTCATTACATCAAACTTTTGAAGAAAAACTTCGGAAAAAAATTTCAAATCCACATGTATTCCTGCGGCAAGGGTGTGAAGCCATCTGATCTTAAGAAACTCCATGAGGCTGGCCTGGATGAGATAAGGTTTCATTTGAATAGAGAGATCGTCAAAGAAGCCCTCAAGTATGACTGGAAAGTCGGAATGGAAGTGCCTGTTATACTCAAAAGTGAGAAAGAATTGTGCAAACTAGTAGACTACTTAGAATCAGTGGGTGCTGATTTTCTCAATCTGAATGAATTGGAGTTCTCTGATAGGAATGTAAAACCCATGATGAATAGAGGTTATAAGCTGAGAAAAGATTCAATGACTGCTGTTGGTGGTAGTGAAGAAACTGCTCTCAAGGTCCTGAAGTATGCTTCCAAGAAAAGACTGAGGGTGCATTACTGCACAGCCGCCCTTAAGATGAACTACCAGCTGAGGAACCGCCTAAAGAGGAGGGCAAAAAACATCAAAAGAGATTTCGAGAAAGTAACAAAGGACGGGTTCCTCTTAAAGGGGACTATCTACGGGAGAAATCTAAAAAAATTGGCTTCTGATCTTAAGATCCCAAAAAAGATGTATGTGATTAGACGTGGAAGGATAGAAACCTCAGTTGAGATGGCTAGGATGGTTGCTAAGAAAATAAAAAACAAGGTTGCGGTTGTTGAAGAATATCCTTCAGCAGAACCATGGGACTTTGAAGTCACACCTCTGAACTAATATTCCTTTGCTTCCCAGAAGTTATCGTTAATTAATTGATTCCACTCTTCACTAACCCAGTTCTGGATTTCTTGAATATCTTCTTCAAGGTGCTGGAATCTTCTCTGGTGTTCTAAATATTCTCTAACAGGTTTCAGTTTTTCTGGCTTATGTGTCAGCCTGAACTTACCATCAACAACTTCATATAACGGCCAAGCTCCTGAGTCAACAGCCAACTTAGCTAACTTAACAGTTTTCTCGGGAGAATAGTTCCAACCAGGCTGACATGGAGCCAATAAATCAATAAATTTCGGTCCACTGATCTTTGAAGCTTTAACCAACTTGTTCATAAAATCCAGAGGATAACCAACAGAAGCAGTCGCAACATAAACATTTCCGTGTGCAGCAATTATCTTTGCCAAAGGCTTTCTCCAAAAAGGATTACCCATCGGGGTCGAGTTTGTTATTGCTTTCTTGGGTGTGGCTGCACTCATTTGGTGTCCTGTGTTCGCGAAATTCTGGTTGTTATAACAGATATAGATGACATTATCTCCCCTCTCAACCAGATGTGATAGTGACTGGAAACCAATATCATACGAGGCGCCGTCTCCGATGTAGGCTAGAACATTCCAGTCGTCTCCTTTTCCCAAGGCACGAAGCGCTGCCCTTATTCCAATTCCAGTTGCAGCTCCATTTTCAATTGCCTCAAATATCCATGGGATCTTATAAGGAGTAAATGGATGTGTGGGTACAAGAGTAAGGCATCCGGCAGAGTTGATCATTATTGTTTTTGGTCCTAAAGCTAACAGTGCCAGTCTCTGACCAATAGCTGGTCCGCATCCAGAACATAGAGAATGGCCCCCAGTAACTAGATTTTCAGAAGGAATGTCCCTGTTAATTCTCAATTCGTCCATAATAGTATTTGGTTTTATATAAAAAAAGAACTAGTCCTAGAATTTCCTTCTAGGATGCCAAACAAATTCAAATGAAGAAGAAACATTTGCACATGAACTAGAACAACCTGGGCATTCGTCACACTCTTCCTCTATCTCAACTGACGGATGAAAGACAATATCTATGTCCTTCTCGTCGAAAAATTGTTTTCTCATGATTAGAAAATGTGAACAAAAAGCATTTATAGCTACGTTATCACGGTGTTATACACTCGGAAGAAAAGAGAAAACATTTTATTGAAGGCAGACAATATTTCTTATGCCTTTGAGGAGAACTTTGTCAGAAAGAATACAGGAAATAGAAATAAGTGCTATAAAAGAACAACTAAAAATCGCAGTTGAGGACAAAAAAATAATCTCTCTCGGACCGGGCGAACCGGATTACGAGTCTCCAAAACATGTTATAGCTGCCATGAAGAAATATCTGGACAGAGGTTATACACATTACTCTCCTATCGAGGGGAGGAAGGAATTATTAGAAGAAATATCCAGAAAACTCAAGAGAGAAAACAAAATAAGAGTAAATCCCAACCAGATTGTTGTCACCTGCGGCGCAAGCGAAGCTATTCTGATGAGCCTGATGACAACTGTAGACCCAGGTGAGCAGGTTCTTGTTCCTGACCCAGGCTTTATATGCTACAGACCAATGACAGAACTGTTAAACGGCCAGGCAATATCCTATCCTCTGTTACACGACAACAACTTCTCAATAACTTACGAGGATCTCAAAAAATCAGCAAGAGAACCAAAACGCCTTAGAGCAATTATATTCAACACGCCCTCAAATCCACTGGGAAAAGTTCACAGAAAAAAAGAATTAGAAGAACTGGCTGATTTTGTGAGGGAATATGACTTACTAATCATATCAGATGAAGCTTATGAGAACTTTGTCTACAATGGAAAACATGTCTCTGTCGGAAGCTTGAATGGAATGAAAAATCACGTCATAACCCTTGGGACATTTTCAAAGTCGTTTGGGATGGCTGGATTTAGAGTTGGCTTTGCAGCTGGAACAAAAAAAGTCATAGATGCTATGAGGAACCTTCATCTGTACACAACATTATGCGCGCCAACGATATCTCAGATGGGCGCGTTTTCAGCTCTAAAAGAGAGAAAAAAATCAAAAGCTTTCATAAAGAAAAACGTAAATGAGTATGACAAAAGAAGAAAGTTTGTCTGTAAAAGGCTGGAAGAGATAGGCGGTTTTGATTGTAACATTCCTGAAGGTGCGTTTTACGCTTTTCCGAAATTTAATTTCAAAATGAGCTCAGTAGAATTCTCAAAGTGGTTGATGAGGAACGCTAAGGTTGCAGTTGTTCCTGGATCTGATTTTGGTTTCTATGGAGATGGACATGTCAGGGTCTCCTATGCAACTGATTTTGATTTAATTAAGAAAGCATTCAATAGGATAGAGAAAGCTGTGAAGAAGTTAAAATAAAAGAAAAAAGGAAAGGCTTTATTTCTTTGAATAAATGTATAGACCTTTCAAGAATGCCAAAATTCCTATTACCATAAATGCGATTTCCCAATTATAGCCTAGGTACTTAATCAAACCAAAAATAAACAAACCAATTCCTATTGCTAAGTAATTGTGGCATCCACATTCGCACATAAATGTTGATTTTTTCTTTACGGTTCTTCTTTTTGCCATATATATCACAATACCAATAGAGAAATTCTCGTATATAAACTTTTATATGATGAAGACTTTTTAGAAAGGAATTTAAGTTTTACTGTTCTATGTTTCTGTATGAACGATGAGTGCATTGAACAAATGAGGGGTTTGATAGATGCCTTGTCTGGGAAAAGCAAAATGAGACAAAATTATCAATTCATGGGAGACAGCATACTGGACACATCAAATAATGTAGCCTTGGGGTGGGGTTATGATGAACACTCGTTCCTATTAATAAAACACGGAAATGTAGATTACGCGAACTTAACAAAACAAATCGAACAGGCTGGATATGTGAAATCAGATAAAAAAAACGGATGGACAAGATATCGGCTGCAAGGACAAAACAAATCATTACCAGAAATAGTAGCAGTAGGAGAGGGTTTTCGTGTCTTTGATTCAAAGGGAGATGGGAGAGCTGCTACTCTAAATTCAGCAAGTAATCTACTAGAAAAGATTACAGGCTGAAGTCAGAGACAAATTTATATCTTAAAAACTCCTATATAATATAGGGTATTATTATCAATGAAATGTCCGTCGGCAAGATATCAATAGAAGGAAGGGGTCAGGTTCTGGGACAAACCATCGAGTCAATGCAAATTGAAAGTAGAAACATAGTCGTTGCCAAGAGTGAGGGAGCTGCTGGTCTGAAAGTCAATAATCTTGTCAGAACTGGATATAGGGTCTTCAGATTTCAGTAAACAGATAAATACTAGTAGTGTGTATAGTGTGATATGAATTTGAATGGGTTTTTTAACCCTGAATCTATTGTAGTTATAGGTGCTTCAAGAAGTCCCGAAAAAATAGGACATCTGATACTACAGAACCTTAAAGTCACTTTCCAAGGCAAAATATACCCTATAAATCCTAATGCCACTGAAATACTTGGTTTAAAATGTTTTTCTTCTGTCCTAGAAATTGAAGACGACTCACCAGACCTAGCAATAATCGTTCTTCCGGCCAAGGAAGTTAAAAAAGTGGTTTTGGAGTGTATTAAGAAGAAAATAAGGTCTGCTGTGATAATATCATCAGGTTTCTCAGAGGTAGGGAACAAAGAAGCTGAAGAAGAACTTAAAAAGATCTCTAAGAAAAAAATAAGGATTATAGGTCCAAACTGCGTAGGCATCTACAAAAAAGGCCTTGATATGCTATTTTTTCCTAGGGAGCGCCTAAAAAGACCAGCAGACGGCTCAATAGCATTTATAACCCAATCAGGAGCTTTTGGTTCCACAATTTTAGACTTAATAGCTGAGGAGGGAATAGGAATCTCGAAATTCATATCAATCGGGAACAGGATAGATGTTAATGAGATCGAATTGTTAGAATATCTGGCTAAAGACATAAACACAAGGTGCATAGCAATGTATCTGGAGTCAATAGAAAACGGAAAAGAGTTTATTAATGTTGCCAAAAAAATTGTTAAGAAAAAACCAATAATTGTATTCAAGGCTGGTAAGACCAAAAAAGGAAAAGAAGCTGTTGCATCGCATACAGGTTCCCTTGCCGGCGAACATGTTATTTACTCAGCTGCCTTCAAGCAAGCAGGTATTATTGAAGCTAATTCAACTGAAGAATTATTTGACTTTGCTAAAGTGCTGGCTAACCAGCCGGTCATGAATTCCAACAAAATAGGAATTGTTACAAACGGCGGTGGGTTTGGAATAATTGCTGCCGACGAAGCTGTCAGGATTGGGTTGGATGTTCCAGAGTTACCAAAAGATATCATCAAGTCTCTCGGAAAATTCTTGCCTGATTATGCTGTCAAGCACAACCCTGTTGATCTGACTGGCGATGCTAATACAGAAAGATATGAGAAGTCGCTAAACGCTGTGTTCAAAAACAAAGAAATCGACGGTGTTGTTTGTATTGTTTTGATGCAGATACCGACACTAGAGGAAGACGTATTAACGGTTCTTAGAGACACGAAGATATATGGAAAACCGATAACAATATGCGCAACTGGCGGTAGGTGGACGACTGATAGAATGAAAAAATTAGAAGCATTCGGTATCCCAGTCTACCAGACACCAGAGAGAGCAGTTAGAGCTCTGAGAGTTCTTTATGAATATGGGAAAATTCTGAAGATGAAATAAACATTTAAATTGTTTTTGTTTTAAATTATCTTTAGCGATTATTATGGGAAGACATGTCTCTAAAGTATCTGGAATACCAACTATTAATGTTTGGTGTGCTGACGAAGAAAAGAAGATACTTGCTGCTTGTTTATCTCCAAAACAGTTGTTAAGATATGAAAAAATGATGGAAAAAAGAGGATATAAAACAATAGAGGATGAACATGCTTTTGTATATAGGCTTGTTGGAGAGGATGTAAAAAGCCCGGGCCACATTCGTATATTTCAGAAGAAGCCCAAATGTTCTATAGGCATTACTGGTATTGCTATAGGTATTGATGAAGAGTGGGCAAGCTATGTAATTGAAGGTAACCCTATTCTAGTTTGATATCATCATTTCTTCCTTGATTCTTCAATTGTCTCAATGGCCTTTGGTATCAACCAGATCAACTCCTTCATCACAGACGGACTCAAATTGAAGTCTTTCTTTGTGCTCCACTTACCGTCTACCTTTTCCTGCCTCTGCAACTGCAGATTGTTATTCCACAATGTTAGGGAAACTCCCTTATTCTCGCCTGCTGGCACATATTTTTTATATACTGGATTCATGTTTATCACCAAATTCTAGTTGTCTCAGAAACAGCATTAGTTTGATTGACTACCCTCGGTGGTGGATTAGAGTTTTACTGAAAAAATAACCATAGTAACTTATGGACAAAAAACTTTTCATGGTATCTGGAGTGATAATTTTGTTATCAGGAATAACTCTTGTTGTCGCAACTTATTCATACGGAACAATAACCGGCTATGCAATAGTAGAGCAAGCTATTGAGCTTGATATAATGGGAAGCAGCAACGATATTAGTTATAATCTATCGACAGTAAGGCAGGGCGAAATAATATATTCGCCCAAGATAAAGATCGTGAATAATGGTGATGGAACTGTTCCTGTTGACATTTTATTGAGCTCATCATCAGAAGAGATTATTCTTTCCTCCTGGGACGATAATAAGACACAGGAGCTTGTTAACCCAATAGAAATCCCCGCGTCCGACATTTATTTCTACGTTAAGCACGAGTTTCCAGGAAATTTGACACCTGGAGAATATAATTTTTCTGTGAGCGTTGTGTCTGGTTCATAGAGAAGGTAATCCAATTCTAGGGCATTTCTTAAGAATAGGACAGGTTTTACATTTTGGATGTGCTTTTCTACAAACCTCTCTGCCAAAATGAATAATTTCTAAGTGTGTTTTGTATCTTTTATTTTTCGGAACCAGTTTTTCTAAAGATCTTCTGACCTCTTCAACATCAGAGTTGATCGGAGCGAACCCCAACCTCTTGCTCACTTCAAAAACATGTGTATCCACAGGAATTATTGGAGAGTTGAAGCAATAAGACATCGTAACAGCGCTTGTTTTATAACCAACACCGGGAAGCTTCATCAGCTCTTCTCTGGTTTTGGGGACCTTTCCTCTGTAATCCTTAAGAAGAATATTACAGACTTGTTTTATCTTTTTTGTTTTCTGTCTGTAGAACCCAGCGGATTTGATTAGACTTTGTAATCTATTATCAGTCAGCTTTAAAATCTTCCTTGGCGTGTCAGCTATTCTGAACAGCTTCTTTGAAGCCTTCTCTGTATTCTCTTCTGTTGTTCGTTGTGAAAGAATACAGGATATGAGAACTTTGAATGGTGAGCCAAGTCTTCTGTGTACAGCTCCGCTTCTGTCGCCGTATTCCTTCTCTAGAAATTTTAAAAAATAACTCATAGTGATTTTACCCATTCACCAACACCCATTCTGTTTTCTTTAGCAACATTCTTCATCAGGCTCATTATACCTGAACCATATTGAGCTGACTTTTTTTCTCTCTCAGCTATCTCTCTTGGCAATCCTAATTGTTTTGCGGTTTCAACTAAAATAGCTTTTCTTTTTCCGTCCTTTATTTTATGCTCAACATCTAGGTCCAGAGCAAAGTTTAGTATTTCTTTGGTCGTATATGGGAGGAGAACTTTCTTGTTAAAGTATTTTCCGATTGCTTTGTGCTGCTTCTGTCCGACCAAAATCAGATCTTCTGTGTTTTTCTCTAATTCTTTTTGTAATTCTTCTTTACTCATTCTCAAGTGAGAAGCATAGCCGCCAAACATCGTATCTGGTCCCTGAGAACTGATCATTACTTTTTCCTTACAATTTTTGGCGACAAAATAAAGCGGCAGGTTAAATGATATTGAAACTGGGTTTGCGTGCGGTGGTGGTAAGATAGATTTTTTCATTTCGTCTGTGATTTTTACAGAGTTTATTATCTTTGCAACCATAGGAACAGCTTCTTCGACGTCCTTTTTGGTGATTATTATTGTCTTTAGGGGAAGGTTCAGCATTTTAGCAGCTGATCTGGCTGCATCTGGGTCGTGAGATCCCTCAGATCCACAGACATAAAGCTGAACATCGGTTTTTTTAGAAACAAGGAAGGCCATCAGAGCACTATCTATTCCGCCTGAAAAAGGGACACAAACTTTTTCTTTTGGAATTTTCTCCACTGATCTGAGAAGAACTTTTTTTAATTGTTCTGATTCTCTCATAATCATTCTACAATACAAACCAATTTAAAGATTAGTATAACATTATCTAACGACGCCCAGTGATTTCATGTCAGTGTTCAACTTACTTAATAGTACAGTAAATCAGCTAGCAGTATCTAGATTTAAAGAACCCACCTCTATACAAAAATTAGTCATTCCGAAGGCTCTGAAAGGAAAAAATCTTCTGGTGATAGCTGGAACTGGCCTCGGGAAAACAGAGTCAGCAATGCTCCCTCTCTTCAATAACCTGTCGCAGAAGGAGCACAAACCAATATCTCTTCTCTATATAACCCCACTAAAATCTCTCAACCGTGATATGTTCGAAAGATTATTGTGGTGGTGCAACAAACTTGACTTAGATATATCTGTCAGGCACGGCGACACAACACAGCATGAGAGAAAATTGCAAGTGGAACACCCGCCTCACATCTTGATAACAACCCCAGAGCAGATACAGGGAATGATGACTGGAAAGAGATTAAGAAAGCTTCTGGAGAATATAAAGTATATTGTTGTTGACGAGCTTCATGAACTGGTAGAAAGCAAGAGGGGCGTCCAGCTAACGCTTTCTTTAGAACGTCTTAAAGAGATATGTGGCGACCCGCAGATTATAGCTTTATCCGCAACAGTTGGATCGCCAAAAGAAGCTGCCAAATTTATATTCGGAAATAAAAAATACGAGATTGTGAAAGCGATATCTCCCAAAGATGTCAGTATAGAAGTAAGGTGTCCGTCACCAACTGAAGATGACAAAAAACTAGGAGAGAAAATATTTATCGGTGATGCAGTAGCAGCAAGACTGAAGTGCATGTATGATATTATAAAGGAGCATAGGTCTGCACTGACATTTACAAACACAAGGGAAGCAGCCGAAGTTCTCTCATCGAGACTGAGGATCATGGACAAAGAACTGCCTCATGAGGTTCACCACTCATCGTTATCAAAAAGCGTCAGAGTAAATGCGGAAAAAGAATTCAAAGAAGAAAAATTAAAATCACTGATTTGTACATCATCCCTTGAGTTGGGTATTGATATCGGCGCGATTGATATTGTTCTCCAGTACATGAGTCCCCGGCAGGTTTCGAAACTTGTCCAGAGAATAGGTAGGTCTGGACACGGAGTCGGGCGATTGTCAAAGGGCTTCATAATAAGTTCTGATGATGACGAGTTGTTTGAATCGGTTGTCGTGGCAAGAAAAGCTCTCAAAGGCGAACTAGAACCATTGAGAATACATTCAAAATCTCTGGATGTCCTTGCCCACCAGATAGTTGGATTGTTAATGGTTAGCTACGAGATGGAACCAAAAAAAATATACCAGATACTAAAAAGAGCAACACCGTTCTCGAATCTGGGAGAAAAAGAATTCCAAACAGTTGTTAATTTCTTAGAGCAACTACGAATCATATTCAGCGCAGACGGAAAAATAAAGAGGAGAAGAAGAGCGTTTGAATATTATTTCCAGAACCTTTCTGTTATCCCGGACAACATATCTTACAAGGTAATTGATATGACTCTCAATTCATTTGTCGGGACCCTGGACGAGAGTTTCGTAGCAGAACACAGTGATACTGGCTCCACATTCATAGTAAAGGGCAGGCCTTGGAAAGTAGTCTCTGTTGAGAACGATAAAGTGTTTGTTGAGCCAGCAACTGCTATAGAGTCTTCTGTACCTGCCTGGCATGGAGAACTAATACCTGTTCCTTACGATGTTGCTAATGAGGTCGGCAAGCTACGGAGATGGATTAGTGACATGTTGCAGGATATGAAAAAACATGAGATTGTCTCAGAAATAAAAGAAAGATATCCTGTCAGCACAGACGCTGCAAACAAACTGATATCAATTATAAAAAAACATACCAAAAAATATCCTCTTCCAGACGACAGGCATATTGTGTTTGAAAACTACAAGGACTATGTTGTTATGAACTGCTGCTTCGGTAGCCTGGTCAATGAAACACTGTCAAAATACATAACAGCCCTTCTTTCTGCCGAATACGGAACAGTGATGACATCAAAATCAGATCCATACAGGATAATCTTCAACAAAGTTTTGGTTAATGATATTAAGAAAATAATCAAGAATCATAAAAAAGGTGAGATAAAAATAGTTCTCGAAAAGGCTTTGTCACGATCATCTCTTTTCAAAAGCAGGTTTATGCATGTTGCTAAGAGATTCGGTGCTGTCCAGCGCGGCGCAAAGTTTGAAAAAATAAATGTTGACAAGCTGACTGACATATATTGGAACTCGCCGATACACAACGAGGCAATGAAAGAAATATACACAGAAAAACTGGATGTTGAAAAAGCAGAACAGATTATCGATGAAATCAAAAAGGGTGGGATAAAATTTGTTGATTCTTCTGGTCTCAGCCCGTTAGGTGAGTTGGGGTTCCAGTTTGAACTCAGAGGTGTCGTCAGACCATCTAGGCCCGAAAGCGAGATATTCAAAATGTTCAAAGAGAGGCTGCTTAAAACAAAGGCCAGATTACTATGCGTCAACTGCGGTAAATATTCCATCACCCAATATGTTCGAGATATTAAAAAAGAGCCAAGATGCAGTTTGTGTGGTTCCAAATTAATCGGTGTTGTCCATCCTGTTGACAGAGACGCACAAAAGATTGTAATCAAAAGGTTGGAAGGCAAGCCCCTCACAAACGAGCAGCAGAAAATGTATGACAGAATCTACCAGACAGCCAATTTAACGATTGTTTATGGAAGAAAAGCTGTGTTTGTTCTGGCTGGCAGGGGTGTTGGTTCGGTCAACGCAACAAGGATCTTAGCTAAACCGAACCTTACAGAAGATGAACTGTTGAAGAATATCCTAAAGGCTGAGCGGGATTTTATAGCCAATAAAAGGTTCTGGACATGAAAGATAATGGGACGACTATCTCGCTAACTGTAGTAGCAACCGACTACAATAACTGGACATATGCATAGTTAAAAAGCAGATTACCTAGCCCCAAAGTAACTCCAAAGACCTAGTGCACGAGCTTCTTTTTCCTCTGCTCTTACTAGAAGCGACTCTGCCTGCTCTTGCAGAAGTTGAGATTGTTCCCGAAGTATCAATTTTATAGTTGTGTCATCTATCTGATCGGCTAATTGTAAAAGCACTTGTGCTGTGTTATTCAACACTTCAACTTGAGCTCTCAGAAAATCTGCATCTGATTTCTCCTGATTAGCTGCCAGACCAAAGAACCAAGACACACCGTAACCTACTCCTCTTTGGTCTTCCTCTTCCTCATATCCATTTAGGCTCTCTGTCACAGCTTCTTTGACTTCAATTATATTTTCTGTTGTTTTTGTTACATTTTCCTTATCTATTGAAAGCGTTAGGTTTTGCTTCTCCTTGCTAGTAGTTATCTTCTCTAAAGTAACATTAACTGTCTTGTCTTCTGAGGTCAGATTAATCGTTGGTGAGGTCTCGCCGTCTTCTTGATCGGATACATCATCTTCCATAATATTTCTGTTTGCCCTCTTTTCACAGTCAGAGCAACTCACAAATGTCTCGTTTCCAAGATAGAAGCGTAAGCTGTTTGGAGTTGATTCCTTGGCACCTACAAATAAATCATTGACAGTTGATTTTAGTCCGTTATGTAATTCCTCTTCCTGTTCATCAAACATCTCATAAAGAATATTGTCGAACTCTATGATTGCTTTTGAGTTATCTAAATCAATAGAAACTAATAGTACACTATAACTAACGGAGTTGTAAACAATATCTGTATCTTCGCCTTGGGTTAATATTTTGTTCACACAGTCACAATTTCCATTGCCACATATTAGTTCTGGTTCCTCTGTTGGGTCTGGACAATCATCACAACTGATATGTGTCTCGTCGCCCAACTGTATTTTTAATGAATCTGGACCAGTTGCCCCTTCTAGCAAATCCCATATAACTGCTTTCAGATTGTTAGAAACTGTATTTTCCACGTTTTCGTTTAGGATAAAAATATCGTCATTTATTTGTACTGCTGCTTTAGATTCCTCAAGATCAACAGTGATCAATTTCAGATTGTAGACTACACTATCGTAAATAACTTCTATTGTCTGCCCAGATACAAGAGTTACATTTGAAGAATCGCAGACTCCGTCACCACATATCTTTGTAGATTCGCTCGGATTTTCACAATCAGAGCAACTTACCATAGTTTCATCCCCAATTTGTATCTTGGTTGCGCTTGGTATGGATTCACTAACGGACATAAAGACGTTCCAGACAGTAGCCTTTCTTCCGTCAGGAAGAATAGTTTCGTTCCCCTCAATCATCTCATACAATTCTCCATTGATATCTACACCTGCGGTATATGCTGACCCTGAGATACCGATGGAAACCAACTCTAAAGAATATGTTGTTCCATTATAAACCAATTCTTCTGGTCGTTCTTCTAACAATGTGATCCATGCAGCATTACAATCAGAATCACCACACGTAGTTGCTGTCACGGGAAAAACAAAGAAACTACTGAAAAGAAAAGCTGTTAATACCAATAAGATTATCTTTCTCATGGAAAGAGTTTATTGTTAAACTTTATAAATATACTGCTCAAACGCATACAAAATAAAAAGTATTGGTCATAAATACTTATATTCTAAAACAAAATATAATACAGGTGATTTAATGAAGATATTAGCAGCAATAGTGAGCTTTCTGCTTATAGCGACCCCGGTTCTGGCTGTGGAAGGATTTTCTGCAGGAATAACACCTGACAGTCCCATCTACGGACTCGATAGGGCCTGGGAAAGAATTCAGATGGCTTTTGAAAGAAAAGAAGAGAATAGAGCAAAGTTACACTACGAATTTGCGCAAGAAAGACTTGCCGAAGCAGAAGAAATGACAGAAAAGAATAGAACAGATCTTGCAAAAGAGCTGATAGACGACTACGAAGAAGAGTTGAATGAAACAAATAACGAAATGAAGAAAGCAAGAAATCTTGGAAGGAATATAACAGAACTCGCAGAACATGTGGCCAACATGACTTCGAAGCACCTAGAGGTTCTCCAAAGGGTCTATGACAAAGTTCCAGAAAGTGCAAAAGCTTCAATCCAGCATGCAATGGAAGTCTCGATCAGAAAACAAGTTGGTGTTCTTGAACATAT
>JAFCDY010000044.1 GCA_017609445.1 Candidatus Aenigmatarchaeota archaeon
TAACTGAACTTAGTTTCCCCATTCAGATCAGATAGATCTGTGAGACCCGGCGTATCAGAAGTTTTCCAAGGCTCAAATGAAAAGAAGATATATTCTGATGCATTATACGGATATGGAAATTGTTTAATTATAGATCTGTCTTTAAAATGAAGTTTGTTCCACTCCCATAAACCTGTAGCTATAGCATTTTCAATCTCTCTAACATTAGGGTGCCTCTCACCGTCTTCAAAATCTATGACGTAACTTCTTGGGTAAATACCACAGTCAACCCCAAGATAATTGCCAGGAATAACATGTGTGGCACCTTTCTGAACAAGTTCAGCAAGAGTTTGTACTGGGCACTCTAATCTTTCTTCAGGGAAATATCTGAAGTCATTAAATATCCGAACTGTTTTATCAGCTTCACTTTGAGCGACCCAAGGTTGTCCACAAACAAACAAATTGTAACCGCAAGTTCTAGAAGAATCGTCCCCAACATACCCATCAGTGAGAATAATCTTCATGCTACCCCCGCCACCGCCAAGATAACTGTATTTGAATTCATCAAGATACCAATATGGAGCATAAAAGAACATCCTATTGTCTTCAAATCCGAAAGTAACTGGGTTGCTATAGTTATACTTCAGGAAACTAATCCAACCGTTATTATTGAAGTCCTGTTCAATACCTTCTTTGATTGTTCTGAAGTTTTTCGGTATCTGGCAACCATGTATATGAGGTTCAAGTAAGACAAATGGATTGTTATACGTTCTTACGGTGGTGTAATTTGCAGAACTTTCGTCCAAAGAACTATAACCAATTATGCTATTAGCATCAAAGTAACAAACCTTTTGTTCAGCCTCGCCAACTTCCGTATACAAGTCTCCAGAAACACAGTTTCGAAGAGAAGATAAGATGTAGTCTGCATCCGGATCATCGTAACTGTCGAATGATATGTTAAAATCTGCAACAGTACATGGCTCCTCATTGTTCATATTAGAAACTATACACCTCTTGACTGAATCACATAATTCACTTCTGAAAAATTCCTCTGAATTGCTGACATCTTCCAAAAGAAGCTCTTCATCAAAGTCATAGAAAGTGTCTTCAGCTAAGTGTTTCAACACTTCAGGCGTTCTTTCTACATAAACATCTTCTGCGGTAGAAAGAAAGCGATCTATCAGAAAATATCCTAAGATGAACGCTATTACAAAAAACACCACAATTATAACGACTCCTCCTTTCATGACTAAAGACCCGCCGATAATATCGATGACATTGGTCCACCGAATAAAGTGAAGACAGTAAACCAACTTGCTATATAGATAAATGTTGCTCCTATTATAATTTTGTAAAGAGTTGATCTTTCTCCGATTATATCGTCACCATATTCTACTCTATTCACGAATAATGATATCAAAACAGCAACTTCCAACATATAGAAACCAACAACCAACTGGAATGTCTGTGGTGTTATTGGAGGTTCACCGCCCAATGCCCATGGGGTGAGTAACAAACTTTGGGCAGCGCTGGTAGATGCACCTTCCAGTAAATTTGTGAAGACCCCACCCAAATTTGTCAATATCTGTATTATGATGATAGCCATAGTTACTGTGACGCCTGCGACCATTGGCGCGAGAAAAGCTGCCAAAAACTTCATACTGGAAATAGTCTCACCCAACAATTCCTTTATGTCCTCCTTGATGGTGTGGACATTCTTAAGATATTGGGATATCGTTATCATGCTTTTGGAAGCGAAGATAACTCCTTTCTTAGAAGATTCAGTAACGGTTCTCATTATGGATTCTATCAATCCTGAGGGATAGTATCTTAAAGCGCCCACATTCTTATCAAAGAGAGCTTGTTCAAAAGTATAACCTAATTTCTTCATGTTAGAACTAATCAACTTAAACATCTCAACTATTTCCAAGTCCTTCAGATTCTCTATTGCTTTATCAATTGCAAGCTCTATTGGAGTTCCCGAAGCTATCTGATTGCCTAGTTGGAACAAAGCAACTGAAAATTCATCTTCTATTTTTTCTATCGACTTTCTGATTTTCTTTTTCTGCCAGACATCTAAAATACAAAAAGATGATATTCCAATTGTTACAGAGACTATAATCAACATAGAGTAATTCACGGCTGCAGAGACATCACTTGAAAATAGACCATATAAACCAAGGAGAAAGAAGGGTAAGGATAGTACAAGCGATACTGGCCATATGGGGATTATTTTGTTTCTGAATTTAAAACTTCCTATAGGTGGCACACCTTTGGTTTTAGAGATATCGGGCTGTGAAAATGTTGGCGGCCGCATCTGTAACAAATGATTCATGAGCAAAAACAATGCAAGCGGCAATATCACATTATAACCTAAAGCTATCATAACTGGTTTGACAACATCAGACATGAATATCATGACGACAGGAAACAGAACCAACCCCATAACAGGCAACATGACTCCCATCGCATTGATCAACATCATAGGCATTCTCAAGCTACTCGTGTAGTGTTTTGCTTTTTCTTTGGTCCCCTCCAGTATGACCTTTATTGCCTCAGAAAATATTTTTTCCCTTCTGGAAGGCTCAACTGAAACATTTCTCAATAAGTGGAGAGATTCTGCAAATTCCTTGTTCCTCTCTTTCCACCTCTCTATATAATGCAAAAATGCTACGTCTGCACTTGCATGTCTACCGACTTCAATATCCCATAAAAGTTTTTTAAGATCCCAAGCTAACGGCCCCTTGAGATTCTCTGATGTGAACCGTAATGCACCTTCAAGATTGGGACTTGTCTTCATGTAGATGACCATATATAATATAGCGAGAACTGTGTCTGAAGACATTCTCAAACTAATGACATTTGATTTCATGGAGGGGTAGTTGTAGAAATAATATCCTAAAACGCCTACAATTATGAGACAGAAAAAAGCGAACATTGTTCCTATTCCAAGAATGATTGAAATAGCTAACAAAACAGAGAGGAACGTAACAATCAACATTGTGAGAGAAACTACCCCGGTGGGAGTGGCGTTTATGAAAGCTTGTCCGAGAGAATTATTTATATTTCTCTCCATGTTAGCTGTCGGCTTGATTGAAAAAAATCTCTCAGAAAAAGAACAGGCTTTCTCATAAAGAGTTTCAGGTTTAGTTTTTATCTCCCTCAGAAAATCCTTATACTCTGTCGGAAGCGGAGTAAACTTTTCTGTCCCCGGTAATTCTACTTCAGACATCCGGACTATTCTTCCAATTTCTTCTTTTCTTTTTTCTTCTTCTGTTTTCTCTTGGTCTTTCTTAAAGAAACCCATATTAGACACTCTTTATTTCTTTCTTGAACCACTGCAACCACTCATCGTAAACTCTGTTATTAGCTATTGCTCCTGTTTCAGTTCTACATTTATCTGAAATTAGATGGAACATTTGATTTGATCTGACTACCCAATTAGCTTCTAGTAGATTCCTATTATTAGCAGAAAGATCAGTTATGGTTTTCATTATTTTGCTCCTTAGGTTAATGTTATCCCAGACAGCTGACCAGTTTCCTGACCATTCTTTGACTCTTTTTGAAATTTCGTTGAGAATATAGCTTTCGCCATTCAGAAGTGTGTCTGTCGGTTTCAGTGTGTCTTCTTTTGAAGAATATTCCATAAGATTCACAAACCCCCCCTCTTCTACAGGGTCATCTTTCCAGTGCTTCCTGACCTCAGTAATTTCCATCAGTCTCCTGAAAGTATGCAAACCGTCTGGAGTCCTTAACCTATTACAGACAACAACAAGATCAGTTGCCT
>JAFCDY010000045.1 GCA_017609445.1 Candidatus Aenigmatarchaeota archaeon
AAACCGCTCTTGGGATTAGAGACAACTGGGAAACAAAAACAATATGGAACCCTGGACGAGATACTGGATATTTGTAAAAAAGTGAAACACTGCTCTCCTGTTGTTGACTTTGCACATCTGTTTGCAAAACAGGGGGGCGTTGTTGATTATAAGGAGGTCCTGGATAAGGTAAAAAAATACAAACACATTCATTCTCACTTCTCCAACATGAAAAAGACAAAGAAGGGGACATACGCTGACATACATATGGTATTAGATCACGCGCCAGATTTCATGCCACTTGCCAAAGAACTGATAAAAAGAAAAACAGACATAACAATAATCTCTGAGACGCCTGTTACTGACAGGGATTCTTTAAAGATGAAAAGGATTTTTGAAAAATTAGGCTATAAATTTAAAAAAAATGGGTTAGAAAACTAACCCGCGAGTGTTATTGGAATCAACTGTGTTATTATCCAAGGAACAGCTGCCCCGCTCTCCATTATCAGCAAAGGTACTATTGCTGACAGGATGATTATCGGAACCGCGACCACTAGAGCTGACCTGAAAATATTCAGCTTGTGCTTCTTTGATATTCCCAATACCATAGTCACTACTGCCTGGATTATTGTCCAAACATTAACAAACGGTATCCATCCCAACAGAAGTGACGGTGTCATGCTGGTTGCGACTGCGTTCAACGTGTCTTCATATTTCTTCTTTCCTTCCAACAACTTGACGAATAAGTGTAGTATAGCTCCTCCTATGAAGAATGAGAGAAGAGAACCTATAATCACAAATACGAAGACCAGTCCTGAGAGAGCAGCTCCTGTATAGAAACTGAAATTACCTAGAGACAAAAGAGACATTATTGGTATTCCCTGTATGTATGTAATCCCTGTATATGCTGCTATCGCAAAGACTATGGCTGGAACCAAAGATATTGCGAAGATGTATTTTGCTAATTCCTTTGTTTTCACAGTTTTTTTATCCAAGAATTTTCCTGGTCTGAACAAAAGTTCTTTTGGGTTTATTAATTTCATTCTTTCACCTGTGATTACTTAACTAGAATGAGTATTTAAAATTATTTTTTCTCTATTAAGACGCCGTTGATTATTCCGTGCTGTCCGGGTCTTGAAACTATTTTTGCGAGGCCTTTTTCAGTCTCAACGACCGCACCCTTTGTCATTATGTTCATCCTGACAAAGTGGGGATTAGCTGTATTCTCCTTGACAGAAATAATCTTGACTATCTCACCTTTTCCTGTTTTAGTGTCAACTAAATTCATCTTATTAGCCCTGAGAATTCTTCTTTTTTTATTCCCGCCGTAAGTTCTCACTTCCTTTACTTTATTTTTGTCTATTTTGATTGGAATAAAGTCATTACCAAAATCTTTCTTCTTTTTCTTTCTAAGCTTGTTGTATTTCCCGCCGGTTGTCTTCAGCTTACTTTTGAATTGTGTAATTGCCATAACATCACTACTGATATTTAATGCTTATAAATATTTGCTTTAAATATTAGTTCGTATTTATATATGATTAATCAATTAATAAAGTGATATGAATATGACAGCAAGACCATTGGATGTATTGGACAAAAAAAAAGAAAAAAGAGTCATCGTTAAATTGAAAAACGGGGCAGAAATAACCGGAGTGTTGCAGGCATTTGATCTGCACTTGAACACATGGTTAGAAGAAGCAGAGGAAAGAAAGAACGACTCTCAGATAAAACTTGGTTCAGTACTAGTTCGAGGAGATACAATAGTCCTAGTATCGCCTTCTTCAGAATAAGGTGATTGAATGAGTAAGGGAACACCATCTTTTGGAAAGAAAAATATAGTTCTTCATTTGAGATGTAGAAGATGTGGCAAGCATGCCTATCATAAAAAGAAGGAAAAATGCGCTGCTTGCGGATATCCTAATCCTAAGATAAGAAAATACAACTGGCAGTGGAAGAAGACTCTCACTAAGGAGAGAAAGAAATGACTGATAGTAGGTTAGGTATTCTTGCGTTGATTGTTATAATTCTGATATTTCTTTACCCCAAAGAGTGCGGCGACACAGGAACCGCAATAGATACTGTCTACAAAGACTGTAATTGTTTGGGCCTGAAGCTGGGATCAGGCATGGTCGGTTATGAAGAATTCAGTTGTTATGGGGCCTGCCTCGAATGCAGCTGTTATAAGGTTGAAATAGAGTCCAGCCAAGCGGCCACAGTAGATGTTCCTTGTGAATAGTTTTATAAGTTCTTGCTCTAAATAGAAATTACGGGTCCATAGCTCAGTCTGGTAGAGCATTCGGCTCTTAACCGAAGGGTCGCGGGTTCGAATCCCGTTGGACCCACCATCTGTATTTTAATAGTTTTCTTACCACTTCTAACCATGAGCACAGTTACATTTTCAGCATCCTTACTAAGGAGTCTCAATGCACCGATCAGGGTGATCAAAGAGAGAGCTCTGGCAGGATATTGTAAATCAAGAATTAGTTCTTATGACGGTGAGAATAGTTGTTGCATCTCCTGTGGGGAATATGACGGAGAATGTCCTATTAACAAGGAAATTGTCTCTAGATCTGAATATGTAACCTGGTCTGAAGAAATAAACAAAGCAATACGTGACTGTGAATTTACTGATGGCGAGCATTACCCTGATGAATGGTTAGATATTGCCTACAGATTGTTGCCACCAGGGATTAGGATGGAATCAAATAAAAAAATAGCCAGAATCCGTCAACAATTTATTTTAAAAGAACTACATGACAATTATTTGATGTCGGGGAACGCTCGATGTCAACCAATATAGTTGGTCATCAGGGAGTGGCGTAGCCTGGTAGCGCGTCGCGCTCATAAGTCATTTTATGAGCATTGATTCAAAGATGATAGAGAAACGCGAAGGTCGAGGGTTCAAAGCCCTCCTCCGACACCATTTTTTCTTTCTGACCTAAAACGTTGGAATCGGACCAAAGAACTTCTAAAAGAGCTTGTTCTTTCTAGGGGGTTGATGTCCCCACAGGGCACTATGCTGTTAGTGCGGTGCCCTAACAAAACTATTCAAATAAGATATTGAGACTCTTTCCTTCTGGAATTTCCATCACCTTTGCTTCCAACACAGCGTAGTCATCGACATCTGTTATTGATCCGAGACATTTTTCACATGAATCACACCATATTTCTTGCTTCTTATCATTACCATCTACCTTTCTAAGACTTTTCTTACTGCGTTTTCTACAAAAAGGACAAACCATCTCCACACTCATTAAATCACCTCTCTTATTAGAACTCTGTATAACTGAATTTATTTCTTTATGGACGTCCTTTATTAGCCCACGGCCGTAACACCAAAGATGTCAGATGGAAAACTAGAAGAACTGCCAGAGTGGCTTTTAATCCTCGAAAAATTGATAGAAAAGGCAAAGAATCGCCATTTAAATTCTACTAAAAATAAGTTTTATCATGGCAAAAAAGAAGATATCAGATAAGACCACTGTTACACATACAACAAGACCTTCAGGGTTTACTGGTCTTGATCATTCTATAGGTCTTGTTTTAAACGATATAAAGAAAGGACACTATAATAATCCGGTTTCTGAAAGATATAATTCATTTGGTCTTGGACTTATAAGGAATTGGAGATTTAAAGATGCTGAGTGTATCTTTAGGGCGTTGTTAGAGAAGGAAGGTGATAAGAATAGAGGGAGAAACTTGAATAATCTGGGCTTAGCGTTAAGATATCAAGATAAGATTCCAGAAGCAATAAAAATGTTT
>JAFCDY010000046.1 GCA_017609445.1 Candidatus Aenigmatarchaeota archaeon
GACGACAATTTGCTTCTAGGGGATGTCCCATGAAATGTTCTTTTTGTGCGGAAGCACTCTGGAGCAAGAATTATCCAAGATACAAAACTGTAGATAGAGTTATGGAAGAGATAGAACTAATGAAAGAAAAACTAAACATAAAATTCTTGTTTCTTAATGACGAGACATTTACAACCAACAACGCATTCCTTCAGGAATTTTGTAGAGAAATACCAAATTCGGGATTATCGTGGTCATGTCAGACGAGGGCGGACTTTATTAATGAAGAAAAAACAAAACTTATGGCAGAAAACGGTTGCAGAAATGTATTTTTCGGTGCCGAGAGTGCTGACCAAAATGTTCTTGATATAAACAACAAAAAAATAAAAGTTCCTGCCATTAGGAAGGCATGTGAAGCAGTCAAATCATCTGGCATGTCTGTGTGCACCAATTGGCTCGTTGGTCTAGCTGGCGAGAGTAGGGACTCTGCTATCAGGACAATCAAATATGCTGAATCTCTGATAAAAGATGGTCTGACAGACAGGGTTGACTATTACATATGTGTTCCATATCCTGGCACAGATCTGTACCAAAGACCAGAACAGTATAATGTAAAAGTAAAGAGTAAAGATTTCTCGCAGTTCAGAGAAGATGCAGAATCTGTTATGGGCACAGAATCTTTGGAATCTAATGATATCTTTGAACTTTGGAAGTATGGTTTAAGAACTTTCACAGAGGCAATGAAAAGTAGTGATTAGTATGTCCGACTATTCAAAATTAGGAACACCAAACAAAAGAAAAGAAACAAAAGAAGATCATAGGATATTGTCAGAAATGATGAGAAGGGAATGGGAATTGGTAAGAGACTTCCCAAAGAAATCTTATCAGGACATAAAAAATTGGCAACTCAAAAGGATAAGACAACTAGTCTCCCATGCGTTTGAAACCGTTCCGTTGTACAGAGAAAAATATTCTGCTGTCGGATTCCACCCAGATGATCTTAAAACATGGAGTGATTTTGAATCTCTTCCTATTTTAGAAAAAAAGGAGTTGATAGGTGCTTTTCCAGACAAATCTATAAGTAGTTCACATAGAACTGAATTCACAACGAGGAGCTCTGGTTCCTCTGGCCAGTTTGTTACAATAGCAGTATCTCCTCAAGCAGTGTACAAGGATACCATACAGGGAGCAAGACAGCTTTTCTCCCAGAGCGGAGGAATGGTCGGCCCAGAAGATGTAACACTATTCATCTACACTGGTCCGTGGTGGGTATCATCAATAGATGGAAAATATAAATCAGAATACATAACCACAACTTCACCAGTCCAGAAAGCTATTGAAAAAATAAGAGATGTCAGACCAAAAGTGTTGTCGCTATATCCGAGCTACCTGAAGAGGTTGGCTGAAGCAGATGCGGACCTGAAAGGAAACAATATAGAACTAATAATTGTCCATTCTGAACAGTCTGCCAAAAGAGAAAGAGACTCTTTATCAAAACAGTTCGGCATACCTGTACTTGACGAGTTTAGTAGTGAGGAATTAACAAGAATAGCATTAGAGTGTCCAAACAGGAACTATCATCTGGAAGAGGATGCTTGTTACGTAGAAATTGTTAATCCTGACAGGCCTGAAGAAAGTCTGGGTTTAAGTGAAGAGGGCTTGGTTGTTGGAACAAATTTACTGAATGAGGCAACACCAATAATAAGATATCATCAGGGAGACATAGCTTCCATACAGGAGACATCTTATTGTGGGTGTGGAAGCAACTTTAGAATACTTAGTCAACCAAAAGGAAGAAAGATGGACTGCGTAGTTACATCCAAGGGAGATAGGATACCTTCTGGATCATTTATGGATCTTGCTTATAACTGGTATCTAGAAATGGGTATACCTATCCATGGTTTAAGATATCAGATAATTCAAGAAAAGGAAGATGAGATTGATGTTTATGTGGTACCGGGAAGTTATGAATTTACAGAAGAAAACTCCGGCATGATTAGAAAAAGCTTGTACACTTTGGTTCCAAGTTATATGTCGGTAAATATACACACAGTAGACCATGTTCCTGTCGAAACCACAAAACATAGGCCTGTATTATCAAGATGTAATAAGTGATATAATGAATACAAATTTCGACATAGCGCTTGGATTAGTGGAAGATAATTTAGGAACAATAAGAGAAAGAGTTCCATACAGAGATTTTGATCCGACAAAACCAGCAGAAGTAGAAGTAAATAAATTCTATTTTGAAGGAAATACAGTTGATAGAATCATGGTCGTGTTGAGAAGTAATGGATGCAATCACTATAATTCTAAAAAAGGGTGTTCAATGTGTGGTCATTATGATGGAACGTGCGAAAAACCAATAACAGCTGAACAATACTTTGAACAGTGGAAAAATGTTGTAAGTGGGTCTTGTATAGAGAACCAAGAATCAAGTTTTGATATTAACAAATACCCAGTATTATGTCTCTACAACTTGGGAAGTTTTCTAAATCCAGAAGAGATGCCTCCGGAAGCTGTAGAAAAGGTATTTAGTTCCATATCAGAATTTCCAGGAATCAAGAAAGTAATAATTGAATCCAGAGCAGAACATGTTGAAAGTGATATATTGGAGAAGATATCAAGGGTTTATTCCGGAATAATTGAAGTTGGTGTCGGGCTTGAATCTGTGAATTATGAAGTAAGAGAATTATGCCATCATAAAAGCATGCCAGACCTGTCTGTTTTTGAAGAATCAATCTCAACACTCAGAGACAATGGTTTCAAGTCATTGGTTTATGTTAATCAAAAACCGCCTTTCCTCACAGAAAGAGAATCTATAGATGACGCAGTCATGACAACTATCTATGCGTTTGAAAGGGGTGCTGATGCAGTCTCAATCGAACCCACATCAATACAACCGCATACACTTACTGAACATTTGCATAAAACAAATATGTACAGGGTGCCTTGGTTATGGAGCGTAATTGAAACTGTCGAAAGGGTTGTCAGGCATTTCGACGATAAAAAAATGGACCTGAGGATAGGTGGGTACTTTGGCGAAAAGGTTCTAAGTGGTAGCCAGGGTGTTGGTCCTGGTGCGGAAAGAAATGAAATCTTCCCGTTAATGACTTCTGGAAACTGTCAAGATTGCAGTGATAGGGTAATAGATGCTATAAAAGCTTTCAATGAAACTTATGACGTAGAGCTCTTAAAAAACCAAGAACCTTGTGGAAATTGTTATGATTCATGGAAAGATGCTTTAAAGGAAGAAGATCATCGGAGTATTCCGGAAAGGATAATATGTGCTCTAGGTGTTTGATGTATGCATATAGAATCAGTGACTTGTGATGTTTGTAGAGGAGAGTTCTCTTACCCAGATGGAATAACTACCCACAAGCATAATGAGCTTGATATCGGTGGAGTTCCGATGAATATATGGACTCCAAATTATAACCTCCCGAAAGGCCGACTGTCTGTTCTTGAAGAACACGGAATATTAAAATTCAAAAATTATCTACCTAGAATCAAAAAAGAAACAGTTGACTATGAATGTTCTACACCACTTGTTGAATTAAAAAACGATAAATTCCAGGTCTTGCTAAAAGATGAAGGTAAAAATCCAACAGGGAGTTTCAAGGACAGGGGGATGCCACTCCTAGTTTCTGATGCAATCTACATGGAGAAGAAAAGCATCGCACTTCCATCCACAGGAAACGCAGCTAAATCGCTTGTCTA
>JAFCDY010000047.1 GCA_017609445.1 Candidatus Aenigmatarchaeota archaeon
CGGGTGTTGAAATAAACTTAACGCCGCCAAAATCTAGTTCGTCTTCCTTGAACACGCTTATGAGGTGGCTGTCTGTCTTGAGTCTAACAATTGCCGGTGGTAGTTTGTGACGATAATAAACCTCAGCTTTTCTAAATAGACTTATGTTCGCAACATGATCAATGTGTGGATGTGTTAGTAGAATAATGTTGATGTCGTCTGGTGTTAGTCCTTCTTCCTTAAAGGCGTTAAGTAATTCATCACTATCTGCAAATGTTCCGGTATCTATTAGGATGTTTTTATCTCCTTTGACTAGTATAACAGAAGATGACATCTCAAAACCGTCGTCTACTTTTTCGCGACTTCCTTCAACTAAAACTTTCACGTCTTCAAACTTAATCATTCTATCACCTCTATTTTCATTCCGTCGTAAGCAATTCCTATATTTCCGTATTTCTTTACATACTCTTCAAGTTTTTGGTGCTGCGGCAGATCATGATTTATGTGTGTGAACAGCATCCTCTTTGGTTTAATTCTCTTGTATAGTTTGATAGCATTAATAATTCCTATATGTCCTTTTTTCTGCTTCATGGTGTTTCCGTCGCAAATTAACAAATCGAGATTCCTGACTTTATCTTCTTCCAGTATTTTGTTGAAGTCAGACAAGTATGCAAACTTAAAGGTTTTTCCTTCAAAAACATATCCAAAACATGGGAATGATCTGACTTTCTGGTCTTTTTCGTGTTTTAGCTCTACAGAATCTACCTTAAACTTTCCAAACTTAAATGGTTTGAAATTTTTGATTATAATCTTTGGATTTCTTTTTTTAATAAATGAGAAAACTCCTTTGCTGTAAAAATCTTTTTTGTAGATGGCCATAACTTTCTTTGGTATCATGAGTTCCATTTTTCCGCCAATCTTCAGTTCGTACAAAGAAGCTGTATGGTCCGCGTGTTTGTGTGTTATTAAAGCATAATTAATTTTTCTGGTGTCCTCTCTCAGCATCTGTTCTCTGAAATCAGGCCCTGTATCAATAACAAGCCTCTTGCCTCCGGTTTCAACCATCAGTGATGGTCTGGACCGGTTGTTTTTTCCGCCTTTCTTGGCTAACCTGCATGTTGAACAATTACAAGACCAGGTCGGAATGCCGCTCGCGGACCCAGTACCCAGAAAAATTATCTTCATCGAGAACCGGGGCTCCCAGTTTCCTTTATTCTGTCTTCATACTTTTCCAGAGAGAAGTTCAGTGCTCTCTCCAGGTCAATACCCATTTGATTCGCTATATTGACAAGGGAATAAAACACATCACCAAACTCGAGAATCATTTTCCTCTGTGATTCTGCGTCGTTGACTCCCATATGTCTCAGTTTCAATATCTCTTTTGCTAACTCTCCTAACTCTGAGGACAAATCTAGAAAATTGTGCTCTATTGTCATCTCTAGTTTATTTTTTTCTACGAAATCTTTAACAATATTTTGAAATTCATTCATTTCTCTCCTTCTCCAATTCCTTTTTAACAGCAGACCTCAGGACTTCCTCTCTGGGCAGGCCAGTAAATTCAGCGTCGTTATTTATCAGGATAACCGGCGGTTCGAATACCTCTATGAACTCTGCTTTTTCCTTTCCTCTCTCACTGTTGATGTCAATCTCCTTAACTTCAACACCTTCGAATTCTTTCGCGATCTTGCCACACAACTCCTTGGCATCTTTTCTAAAAGGATCCAAATCGTTTGTGAATATCTCGATTACAACCATTTAATCACCCAAAAACTATTTTTACCCAGTTTCGCTTTTCAGCTCTAGACTCTATCATATGGGATACTATTGATATTAACCAACAGACTATTGCCCAGTAGACAAATATCTCGAGTTTGTTATAAAGGTATATTGCTAGAAAAATTAAAATTAAATAAAAGAAGAGATGTTCCATATATCCGAATATTCTTTTCATTCCTCTAACCACTCATTTATTTTCTCCTTAGCTTCCTCACCGCAGTCCTCGCAGAGATGAACGTTAAACTCTGTCTGCTCTTCTGATATGACTCCCATCTCCAGGAGGAATTCCTTCTTGTCTGGAATGTCTTTATTACATTTATCGCATTTCATTTTTTCACCTTCCTATGTTCGTTATAGGTCGACATGACTAGGCATGTAAGTGAATATAGAATCAAAGTTTCAACTATCCAAACTAAAATCATATTTTTGGCAAGAGGTCTCGTCCATGCTAAGCCACAAGACCAGTTTGGAGGCAGCTCCTCTCCCTCGGTTGTTGAGACACAATACCATGGTCCATAAAAAATAGGATGTACTAAGTCATAGGTATAAGGCACGATGAATGGGGTTGGTGTGTATTCTGGTTCAGTTTTATTAAGATATACCATTTTAGAACCAGAGTAGTATGTAGTGTTGCCAAACGATAGTGTTCCGATGAATGCAGAAACAACTACCAAAACAAAAAATAATGCAACTTTCTTGTGGGTGGGCCCGAAGAAGTTTTTAAGTTTCATTTTTCCAACCTCAACTTTTTGTAGGCTTCCTGCGCAGCAACAGCTGCCTCACCACAGGTTACGATAGCCTGACGCAGCGGGGTTGTTGTTGCATCGCCGATAGCGTATATACTCTCAATATTTGTCTTTTGTGTTCTGTCCCTGATAATAATAAATCCTGATTTGTTCATCTCGATACCAACTTGTTTAAAGACAGCTGTCGAAGGAACCTCGCCGATTGCGACAAAAACAGCCGAGCATTTTATCTCAGAGCCGTCATCAAGAATAACTTTCTCAACAAACTTTTCTCCTTTTATCTCCTTTAGAGTTTTCCCTAAAACAAACTTAGCGCCAGCCTCTTTGGCTTTCTCCTGATTGAATTCAGATCCCCTGAACTCTTTTCTCCGATGGACCAGAGTCACCTTACAGTTAATGTTTTGTAAATAAGTAGCATAAGTCAATGCAGTATCTCCTCCGCCCCAAACAACAACATCCTTGCCTTTAAAGAACGGTCCGTCACATGTTGCACAGTAGCTGACGCCTTTGCCAAGAAATTCCTGCTCTCCAGGCAACCCACCTTTCCTATGTTCGGCTCCCGATGAGATTATAAGAATCTTGCATTCTTCCTCTCCTTTGTTGGTATAAACAATTATCTTGTCTGATTCTTTCTTTATCCCGACCACATTGTCCTGCTTTATCTCGATGCCGTGGTTTTCTACCTGTTTCTTCAGCTTATCTAGAAACTCAGAACCAGATATCTTTTCATAAGTCGGGAAGTTGTCTATTTCTGTGGCCAGAGCAAGCTGGGACGGTTTCTCTGAATCATTAAAGACCATGGTCTCTAGCCCGAACCATTTTGAAAACAGTGCTGCTGTCAGTCCGCCTACTCCGCCGCCGATAACAATTACCTCTTTCATAATAACACCTTTGAATATATCCAAATATATAATTTTGTTTTTAGAGTCTTCAAGAAATAATACATGTCCTCATTTAGATTTAGCACTATTACTCAGACCATTGTTTGAATAATTTATATAACTGTTCCTGATATGAGACACGCAGAAACAACTACCCAAACAAAAAATTGGTTGATATTTAGCTTAGGATTCTTTCAGCTTCATTTATTAAAGTCTTTAGTTTCTTACTATTTATTCTGGTCATCTGTCCTAGTTTTTTCTCGTCTTTCATTATTAGATCCTTGCAGAGCAGC